>CAZWZH010000225.1:0-43435 GCA_964638775.1 uncultured Pseudomonadales bacterium | reverse complement strand
GTCAGCGCCATCATCGATCGGGCCGGCCTCGGCCGAACCACCTTCTACCGCTATTTCAAGGACGCCGACGACGTGCTGAACCAGGCGGTGATCCGGGACTTCGAAACCCTCATGGCCGATTTCGAGACCCAGCGCTACGAGCACGTGGGCCTGGAGGAACAGATCATCGACGACATCGTCTGGTTCATTCGCCAGTTGCGCCGCCGTCCCGCACTGAAGCTCCTGTTCGCCAACAACAGCGCCCAGCTCTACGAGCGCATCGACGACTCGTTTGCCGCCTGCTACAAGGCAGCCATGGCCTGGTCGCGCCCCACCTACGATCGCGCGAAGCGGCAGGGCCGCCTGCGCGAGGGCGTCACCCTCGAGAAGTACGTGGAATGGTGCATGTTCATCGTCATGTCCCTGCAGACGGTCAATTTCCCGTTCGCCAGCAACGAGTTCCGCTTGCGGGAAATGATGAAGGACTTCGTCGCGCCTTCGCTGATCATCGGCCTGGAGGAGCCGCAGGACGCGCCGAACGATGCGGAGCTATCTGGCGGTGAAGGAAACATCGAGCGGCTGTCGGGAAGCGACGGCTGAGAAAGATGGCCCCCGGGCTTGCGAACTTGAGGCCGTGACTCGAGCTCACTCCCGGTCGGCCGCCGACCAGCCTGAGTCCAGGGCCCGAAAGAAATCCTTCAGCATCCGGTAGGTGAGCCCCCATACGAAGTGGCCGCCCGCGAGGCGGTAGCCATTGAACACTTTTGGCGTACCGTCAATCGGCAGGGTTTCGGTTTCGTGCACTGAATTCAGCGCCAGTGGCTCAAGCGGCGCCCAGACCGCCTCGTCCACCTCGTAGTTCAATTCGAAGCAGGGGTCGCCCTCGATCTCGAAAACATGCGGCGCGACCACCATGTCCCGGCGATGGCCTCGCGGCAAGGCCCATAGATGGTCGAGCGCGCCGAGGTAGGATTCCCGCCCGAGGTCCAGGCCCACCTCCTCCAGGGTTTCGCGCATGGCCGCTTCCTTGAGGCCGTTGTCGGAAGTGTCCCGGTGACCGCCTGGAAAGGCCATCTGCCCGGACCAGGGATCGCCGGGCTTCACGGCACGCTTGATAAACAGGATCTCGGGTCCGATGCCGGCCTCGCGCAGGACGACCGCGACGGCGGCCTGGCGCGTCTTTGGGTCGGGAATTCGGGTATCGCTGTCGTAAACGGCTAGCCGTTCGCGGATGGCGGCGAGGTCGAACAAGGAAGGGCCCGGCTGGCAACGATGCGCGGACCCTACCACAAGCTGCCGGCGTGCGCGTTCGGCGGGGAGGCGGCGGATCGGGGGATGGTGATAACCTTGGCCAGGCCACCGACTGAGACCAGACCATGTCCCTGGATGACGAAGCCAATCGCTGTTTCGTATGCGGCCCCGGGAACCCGATCGGGCTCAACGTGCGGTTCCGGATCGAAGACGATGTGTGCCGTGCGGAGTTCACGCCCGACAGCCGGCACACCGGTTACCGTGACGTTACCCACGGCGGCATCGTATTCAGCCTGCTCGACGATGTCATGGCCAACTGGCTGTGGCTGCAAGGGATCAAGAGCTTTACCGCACGCGCCGACATCCGCTACCGGGCCGAGCTTCCCATCGGCACCGCGGTTCGCCTCGAGGGCCGCTGCGTCAAGCGCAAGGGGCGGCTTGCACAGATGCGGGGCAAGGTCATTGTGCAGGCTGACGACGCGGTGGTGGCGGAAGCCACGGGCAGTTTCATGATTGAGCCCGACGGCGGCGGTCAGCCCGGGTAGTTCCGGGCCATCCAGTCGAGCATCAGCCGGGTGGTTTCCGCCGGGCGCTCCTGCTGGATCCAGTGTCCGCAGTCGAGTTCGGCGATTTCGACGTTGGGTACGAACTCCTCCAGATTGTCGGAGCGCCGCACCATGTCGTGTTTGCCGAAGATGGCGAGCGCCGGCTGTTTCACCAATTGTTCGTAGCCGCCCAGTATTTCCCAGTTCCGCGTGAAATTGCGGTACCAGTTGATGCCGCCGGTGAAGCCCGAGCGTTCGAATGCCCGCACGAACACCTTGAGTTCCGCATCGCTCATGATCGGTTCCCCCGGCGGGCTGTCGGTCTGTGCCAGGTTGATCAGCATCATGCCGGGGCCCAGGTCCGGAGCCGGCCCGGTCCACTGGCCGGCCCGGTAGAGGTTATTCAGAAACCGTTCGGTATTGGCATCGAACACGGCGTCGGCAACTCCGGGCTGCCGATTGAAGTGCACGATATAGAAGTCCTGGCCGCCGAATTCCTCCCAAACGCCGACCCACTCCCGGGTGCCGCGGTCCAGGTACGGCACGCTCAGGTTGATGACGCCTGCCGTTCTGCCCGGGTGCAGCACCGCCATTGCCCAGACGACGATCGCGCCCCAGTCGTGGCCCACGAACAGGGCGTTGTCGTAGCCATGGCGGTCGAGCAGGCCGGTCAGGTCTCCGGTGAGCTGGACGATGTCATAGGCCGCCACCTCGACGGGCCGTGAAGAGCGGCCGTAGCCGCGCTGATTCGGGGCCAGGATGTGATAGCCGGCGTCGGCGAGCGCCGGGACCTGGTAGCGCCAGGACCAGGCCAGTTCCGGCCAGCCGTGGCAAAGCACCACGGGCCGGCCGGCTCCGGCGCTGAACACTTCGAGTTCTATGCCGTTTGTTCGCGTGAGTTCGGCTTCGGGGAATCGGGGCATCTGTCGCACTCTCGATTGGGGCCAAAGTAGGGTAACGGCTAACGTCTTTGGCTTACAGAGCAGACGAGCCGGAGTTGCTATCGTTCCGGTCCCCAAATTCAAACCATGAGGAAAAACCAATGCTCAACGATACGATCTACACCCTGAGCGCCGCGGAACTCGGCCAGGTGAGCGGTGGGTACTACGGAGGCTGCCCGCCGAGCCCCTGGCCGGGGTTCCCGCCGGTATTCCCGCCGCGACCATTGCCGGTTCCTTCCCCCTTCCCGCCCCGCCCCGAGCCCGGGCCGGTGCCGTATCCGTACTCGCTCGGCCTGTCCTAGCGGCCGCTCCCGTGAAGCTCCCCCCGAGGAGCAAGCGGTAACGGTTTGCGTTTCGTGCCCGTTTGACGATCGCACCCCTGATGCTCACCAGAGGTAACTCGCAACCGGGTGAAACGCTCCCTGCCGGGTCAGCACATGCTGACCCGGCTTGCTCGCGCAATCGCTAGCTGGAAATTTCCCTCCGCAAACCGTTACGACGACGCGTCGGTAACAGACGACCGCCGGGAGAGAGTATGTGTGCGTTGCGGGAACCTCGCGCTAGGGCGCCCCTTCCGGGTACAGTTGCAGCGCGATTTCGAGCGGTGAGCGTTCCCCATGAGCAAGCACAAGAGCCCGAGACCCACCGGTTTCGACACACTGGCTCTGCATGCGGGTCAGGCCCCCGACCCGGCGACGCGCGCCAGGGCGACGCCCATCTACCAGTCGGCATCCTTCGTGTTCCCCGACTCCGACTTCGCCGCGGGGCTGTTCAATATCGAGCGCGCCGGGCACGTCTACTCGCGCCTGTCGAATCCCACGAACGCCGTGCTCGAGGAACGCATTGCCGCGCTCGACGGCGGGGTCGGCGCCATTGCGACGGCCAGCGGCCAGGCGGCCATGCACCTGGCCGTGGCCACCATCTGCTCCGCGGGCGATCACATCGTCGCCAGCCGCTCCCTGTACGGCGGCACCCACAATCTCCTCGAGTACACGCTACCGCGGTTCGGCATCGAAACCACGTTCGTCGACCCGCGCGATGCCGATGCATACGCCGCCGCGGTGCGCCCGGAGACGAAGCTGCTGTTCGGCGAAATCCTGGGCAATCCCGGCCTCGAGGTACTCAATGTCCCGCTGATCGCCGCGGTGGCTCACAATGCCCGTGTGCCGCTGCTGGTCGATGCCACCTTCGCCACGCCCTACCTGTGCCGGCCCATCGCCCTCGGCGCAGACCTGGTGCTGCACTCCGCCACCAAGTTCCTGAGCGGCCACGGCGTGGTCATCGGCGGCCTGCTGGTGGACGGCGGCACCTTCGACTGGGCCCGCGGCGACTTTCCCACCATCAACGAGACCTATTCGGGTTTCCACAACCTCGTTTTCGGCGAGGAGTTCGGCCCGCAGGCGTTCATCACCCGGGCGCGCAAGGAAGGGATCCGGGACTTCGGAGCCTGCATGGCGCCGATGACCGCATTCCAGGTGCTGCAGGGCCTGGAAACGCTGCCGATACGCATGGCCCGCCACGTTGCCAATACCGAACGGGTGGTTGAGTTCCTGGCGGCGCACCCACTGGTGGAATCCGTCAGCTATCCGAGCCTGCCGGAGCACCCGGATCACGAGTTGGCCAAACAGCTTCTCCCCCGCGGAGCGGGAGCGGTGTTCGGCTTTACCGTTCGTGGCGGGCGCCCGGCCGGCCGAACGCTCATCGAGTCGTTGCGCATCTTTTCGCATCTCGCCAATGTGGGGGACGCCAAGTCGCTGGTCATACATCCCGCCAGCACCACCCACCACCGCATGGACGCGGACGCCCTGCTTGCGGCGGGAATCGGCGAGGGCCTGATCCGGCTGTCCATCGGCCTGGAGGACCCCGACGACCTGATCGACGACCTTCGGGGCGCGTTGCGCCGCGTCGAAAAGGCGCTGTGACCATGATGTTCCAGGTCGACGGCAGAACGGTCTTCGCAACAACCGGTACCGGCCGGCACCGGGCAGACCACCCGGCGGTGGTGTTCATACACGGCGCCGGCATGGATCACAGCATCTGGGTGATGCCGACGCGATACTTCGCCCGCACGGGCCTGAATGTACTCGCGGCCGACCTGCCGGGCCATGGGCGCAGCGCCGGGCCGGCCATGGAATCAGTCCGTGAACTGGCCGACTGGGTGGTCCGGGCCATGGATGCGGCGGGCCTGGAGACGGCGGCGGTGGCCGGGCACAGCATGGGGGCGCTCATCGCATTCGCCGTTGCATCGCTGCACCCCGGGCGCTGCCGGGCGCTTGCCCTGCTCGGAGTTTCCGCGCCCATGCCGGTAACGGGCGCATTGCTCAGCGCCGCGCAGGAAAACGACCCTGCGGCCATCGACATGGCAAACACCTGGAGCCACAGCCCGACGGCCAGGCTGGGCGCCAACGAGAACCCGGGAATGTGGATGCTGGGCACCGGCCAGCGCCTGCTCGAAACGGCCGGGCCCGGCGTATTCCACACCGACCTCAGCGCCTGTAACGGCTTCGACCCCGATGAATTCGACAGCCCGGTCTCCTGCCCGTCGCTGCTGATCCTCGGCGAAGCCGACCAGATGACACCTGCCCGTGCTGGCCTGCGCGTACAGGCGCGCCTCGACCAGGCCCGAACGGTGCAACTGCCGGGATGCGGCCACTCGATGCTCTCCGAGCAGCCGAACGCGGTCCTCGATGCCTTGATCTCGATCTTCGTATAGGAGCTTTTCCGCCGGCAACCCGGGACGAGGACGTGGAAGGAACAGCGCCGAATCTCGGGAAAGAGTTCGCATGCGGGGCTTCCCTTTCGGCGCGTTTAGCTCGTCCAATGACCTTGCGTACGGCAGGATGATGTGGCCGTGCGCCGAAAGGGAAGCCCCGCATGCGAACGCGCTGTCGCGACCGACGATATTGTGTCAAACAATTTTTTCTTTCGAATCAACGGGTTGCATATTTTCCCATGAAAGTCTTCGTCAACCGGCGGCAGGCGAGGAAACAAACGCCTCGTTCAGCGCCCGGATGTGCTCCGGCGTAGTTCCGCAGCACCCGCCGATCAGCAGCGCTCCCTGCGCCACCCAGTCGCGCGCGTGCTCGACGAGCCGCTCCGGCGTGGTTTCGGGGTCGAATTCCCAGTCCGGCGGGGTGAATTCGCCGACTTCCGGGTAGACGCCCACAGGACCCTGCCAGCGTTCCCTCACCATGGCCATGCCGGGCGCAACGGCATCGAGTTCGCTGTGCATGATGTTGACCACGTCGGGACCCATCGGGATCAACGCGTCGAGGGGTTTCGCGAAGTCGGTGCCGGTCAGGTCGAAACTGACCAGGCCGCCGCCATCCGGCCGCCGCCGGCAGCTCAGCCCAAGCCAGACGGGCAGGCCGGTGGACAGGGCCGCCTCCATGGCCCGCACGGCGTGGTGGGTATCCTGCATCATTTCCAGCGCGATCAGGTCCACGCCGCAGTCGGCGAGAAGGTTCGCCAGTTCACTCAGCCCGGCCAGTTCCGCCTCGGCGAGCGGGTAGTTGCGCGGCTGCATGCCCGGCGGCAGGTTCGACAACGACCCCGCGACGGCGACGTTCCTGCCGGAGGCTTCCCGCGCCTCGACGGCCAGCCGCACCGCGTTCCTGTTGATGTTCTCGAACTCCTCGCCGAGGCCGGCGGCTTCCAGAAGAAAGCGCGTCGTGCCGAAGGTATTCGTAATGATGACCTCGGCCCCGGCATCGATGTAAGCCTCGTGGACTTCCCGAACCAGACCGGGATGGGTATGGACGGCGAGCCCCGACCAGGCCGCCTCGTTCATCGGGACGCCGCGGCGCTGCAGCTCGGAGCCGGTTCCGCCGTCGAGTAGCACAAGCTGCCCGCGATCGAGCTTTTCTCGCCAGGACATGGCCGCCATTCTCGCACGCGAGATTCGCTCCCGTAACCGATTTGCGATCGGGGGCTTGATTTTTGCGTCCGAGCGCCTATGTTTCGCCTCTTCGGCACGGCGGGCGCGACATGGATGCGTCCGTCGGACATTCAACCGGACTTACTGGGGACGCGATGATCGAAGCGGATCGGCTGACGCGTCGCTATGGCGAATTCACCGCCGTCGACGACGTGTCGTTCCGGATTGAACCCGGCGAAATCGTCGGGTTGCTCGGCCACAACGGGGCCGGCAAGACAACCATCATGAAAATGCTCACCGGCGCGCTGGAGCCGAGTTCGGGCGTTGTCCGCGTGGACGGCACCGCACTGGAGACGGCGCCCGGCAGCGTTCAGCGGCAACTGGGCTACCTGCCCGAGAGCGTGCCGCTCTATCCGGAGCTGGCGGTGGTGGACTACCTCGCCTACGTGGCGCAGGTGCGGCGGTTGGAAGACGCGCAGGCGGCGGTTACCCGGGCGATCGAGGCAACGGACCTCGCGGAGAAGGCCATGGACACCATCGGCACGCTCTCCCGCGGTTACAAGCAGCGCCTCGGCGTGGCCCAGGCCATCCTGCACGAGCCGCTCTTCCTGATTCTCGACGAGCCCACCAACGGGCTGGATCCGGGGCAGACCCAGCATATGCGCGAGCTGGTGCGCGGTCTTGCCGCCTCGGCCACGGTGATTCTGTCCACCCACATCATGCAGGAGGTCGGCGCGGTCTGTGACCGGGTTCTCATTCTGAGGGATGGGCGGCTCGCGCTCGACGAGCGGCTCGATGACCTGCAGTCCACCAGCCGGCTCACGCTGCGCACCGATCCCGGCGCGACGATCGGCGAGCTTGACGATGGGGCGCCGGCAAGCCTCGGCGACGGATGCTGGCTGGTCAACGTGGAGGGCGACCTGGCCAAAGCCGCAGACCGCATCGCCAGGCAACTGGTCGAGCGCAACGTTCCCATCTACGAACTGTCACCGGAGCAACGGGACCTGGAAACCGTGTTCCGGGAAGTGAGCGAGGGAGGCGAGTAGACCCATGCAGCCTGATCGATCGGCCGTGATCCGCCGGATAGCGGCCAAGGAACTGTCGCTCTTCTTCGCGGCGCCCACCGGCTACCTGTTCCTGGCGGCGTTCCTGGGCGTAACCCTCTTCGTGTTTTTCTGGGTCGAGGCCTGGTTCGCCCGCAACGTGGCGGACGTTCGGCCCATGTTCGAATGGCTGCCGGTGCTGCTCATCTTTCTTTCGGCGGCGCTGACCATGCGCATGTGGAGCGAGGAACGGCGCAGCGGCACCATGGAACTGGTGTTCACGGCGCCGGCCGCAACCTGGGAGTTCGTGCTCGGCAAGTTCCTGGCATGCTGGGCGCTCATCGGCATCGCCCTGGCGCTGACCCTGCCGCTGCCCATCAGCGCCGCCAACGTCGCCGATCTCGACTGGGGGCCGGTCGTGGCGGGATACGTGGCAGCCCTGCTGCTGGGCGGCGCCTACACGGCCATCGGGCTCTTTGTCAGCGCCCGCACCGACAGCCAGATCGTCAGCCTGATCGTTGCGAGTTTCGCCTGTGGCGTTTTCTATCTCGTCGGCAGCCCGGTATTGACGGAGCTGATGCCGGGCACCGTGGCCGATTTCTTCCGTTCCATCGGTTCGGGCGCGCGATTCGAAGCCATCACCCGGGGCGTTCTGGACCTGCGCGATCTCTACTACTACGTGTCTCTCGGCGCGGTGTTCCTGGCGCTGAACGTCTACGGCCTCGAGGTGCAGCGTTGGGCGAGCGACGGCGACGCGAGCCGCCACAGGGCCTGGCTTGCCGGCACCGGCCTACTGGTGGTCAACCTGCTGGCCGCCAACCTGTGGCTCGCATCGTTCACTGGCCTGCGCGTGGACATGACGGAGGGGCGCATCTATTCGATCTCGGACGCGACCCGCGCCTACCTCGGCCGCCTGCAGGAACCCCTGCTGATCCGGGGCTATTTCAGCAACAAGACCCACCCGCTGCTGGCGCCGCTGGTGCCGCGCATGCGCGACCTGCTCACGGAATACGAGGTGGCCGGCCGCGGCAAGGTACGCGTGGAGATCGTCGACCCGGTGGACGACCCTGAACTCGAGGACGAGGCCAACACAAAGTACGGCATCCGCTCGGTGCCGTTTCAGGTCGCCGACCGCTATCAGTCGGCCCTGGTCAACTCCTATTTCGACGTTCTGTTGAGCTATGGCGACGAGTACGAGGTGCTGAGCTTCCGCGACCTGATCGAGGTGAAGGTGCGCGGCGAGGCCGACCTGGACGTGCAGCTCCGGAACCCGGAATACGACCTCACCCGGGCGGTCAAGAAGGTATTGTTCGGTTTCCAGGGCGGCGGCAGCATCTTCGACAACGTCCAGGATCCGGTCCACTTCGTCGGATACCTGTCGAGCGACGACCGGCTGCCCCTGGAACTGGCCGAATTCCGCGGCGTGCTGACCGACGTGCTGGGTTCGCTTGCCGAGGAGAGCGGCGGTGCGCTGACGGTGGAAATCGTCGACCCGGAAGCCGGGGACGGCGCGCTGGCCGAAGAGATCGCAGCCAACTACGGATTCCAACCCCAGGTTGCGAGCCTGTTCGATCTCAACACCTTCTATTTCTACCTGACGCTGTCCGACGGCGAGACCCTCGTGCAGATACCCATACCGGATCCGCTGTCGGAAGAGGCCGCCCGGCGCGGCATCGAGGAAGGCCTGAAACGATTCGCGGCCGGCCTGCTGCGCACCGTCGCCCTGGTCGCGCCGCCGGCCCCGCCGCCCTACATGGCCCAGCAGGGCATGGGCGGCAACCAGTTCAGCCAGCTCCAGGGGACGCTGGCCAACGACTTCAACGTGGAAACCACCGACCTCGCCGACGGCGTCGTACCCGAGGCCGCGGACCTGCTGATGGTGGTCGATCCGCGAAACCTCTCTGAAAAGCAGCTCTTCGGCGTGGATCAGTTCCTCATGAAGGGCGGCACCGTGGTGATTGCCGCCGGGGCATTCGAGGCCAGCCTGACTGGTCAGTCGCTCACCGCAACGAGACGCACCACCGGGCTCGAGGACTGGCTCGAACACCAGGGTGTGCGGATCGGCGAATCGCTGGTGATGGATCCGGTCAATGCCGCCTTCCCGGTGCCCGTGACCCGGCGGGTGGGCGGCTTCAGCTTCCAGGAACTGGTAATGCTCGACTATCCGTATTTTCCCGACATCCGTGCGCCGGGCCTGAGCCAGGATTCGCTGATCACGTCGGCTCTGCCCCAGGTCACCCTGGCCTGGGCTTCCCCCATCGAACTGGACGGGGAAAGCAACGCCGGCCGGGAAGTGTCGGAGCTGCTGCGCACATCCGGGGGAAGCTGGTTGTCCACCTCCACCGATGTCATGCCCAGGGTCAATGAACTGGGATTGAGCGCGTTCGTACCGGAAGGCGATGTTGCGGCGCGGCTGGTCGGCGTTGCCGTCAGCGGACGGTTCGACTCCTTCTTCAAGGGCAAGGACTCGCCGTTGCTCGAAGAGCCCGAAGACGAAGCGGAAGACGAAGCGGAGCCCGATGCGGACGAGGCCGCGGAGGACGGCGAGGAAACCGGCGAGGAAGAAGACAGCCTCGGCATCGTCAGTTCCGTGATCGAACGCTCGCCGGAGTCGGCGCGTCTGTTCGTCTTTGCGTCCAACAGCTTTCTCGCCGACCAAACGCTGCGCATGGTGGGCTCGGCCGACGGCACACTCTACGACAACCCGGTGCAGATGCTCGTCAACGCGGTGGACTGGTCGCTGGAAGACCGGACGCTGCTCGGCATACGGGCGAGGGGTAATTTCAACCGCACCCTGCCGGGAGACTGGAGCACCGATGAGGAATCGCGCCTGGAGTACCTGAACTACGGCCTGGCGCTCGCGGGCATCGGGCTGGTCTATCTTGTGCATCGGCAGCTCAGGGCGCGCCGGCGCAGGCTCTACCGGGGCTGGCTGGCCGGGGAGGTCGCGTGAATACAAGAATCGGTTTGCTGGGCGGCCTGCTGGCGGTACAGGCATTGATCGTCGCGGGCCTGCTGGTGGCCGGAAGCACCGGAGGGGGTGAGGCGGCGGAAGGCCTGTTGCCGTTCGAACCCGCGCAGGCGGTGAGCCTGAACATCGCCACTGACGAGGAAGAAGTGGCGCTTTACCGGGGCGAGGACGGCTGGGAACTCGACGGCGGCCTGCCCGCGGACGACGGCAAGGTGGGAGAGGTGCTGGACAAGCTCGCCAAGGTATCCGCGGCCTGGCCCGTGGCGACCAGCGCGGCGACCGCCGAGCGCTTCGAGGTCACCGAAGACAGCTTCCAGCGGCGGCTGACCATCGGCAGCGAAGGCGGCGGGACGGCCACGCTCTTCCTCGGCTCGTCGCCGGGCTACCGGCGCGTGCATGCGCGGGCGGCGGGCGCCGATGAGGTGTACAGCATCGACTTCTCCAACTACGAGGCGCCGACCGACCCGGGCCAGTGGCTGGAAAGGACGCTGTTGCGCCCCGAAGGCGAAGTGGCCGCCGTCAACCGCGACGGAGGCTGGAGCCTCACGGGCGGCGAGGAAGGCGATTGGCTGGTGGACGGCGCCCCTGCCGACCAGGAAGCGGCGGACAAACTCATCGGCCGGTTCGAAGACCTGAACGTCCTCGGCATCGCCGGGAACGAGGGCGAACCCGGCGGGTCCTTCTCGGTGCGCGACGATGCGGGCGAATACCGGCTTGACTTTTTCTTCGCGGAAGATGAGGACGACTACAGCGTTTCCTCGTCGCGGGTCGAGGGCCGGTTCGAGATTGCCACCTATGTGGCGGAACAGATGCTGATCGGAACCGAAGACCTGCTGCCCGGGGAAGACGAGCCAGAGCCGGGCGACGGGCCGGACGATGCCGGCGAAGCGGAGGCGGAAGTCACCGGCTCGGCGTCCTGAACCGGGTCGCGGAGCGCTGCGCGCGCTGGCCGGCGCTGATATGCGCCCTGCCCTATTGAAATTGCTTCCGGTCCTGCCGGCCTTGCTGGCCGGATGTGCCGGAATGCCCCAGCAGGGCTCCTGGGGAGCCCATTGGCCCGACGCCCGCGAGTTGCGTAGCGCAGCGTCCGATGCGGCGAAGAATCCGCGAACCTGGGCCCCGCTGGCCGGCGCCGCCCTGTTGACCGCCACCGGCCTTGACAACGACCTTTCCGACTGGATTGCGGACGAGAGGCTCCTCTTCGGTTCCCGGGCCGGCAGGGCGAGCGATGCGCTGCGAAACGCCGCCGTGGCCGGGTACCTGCTGACGGCGTTGGCTGCGCCGAGCGAGTCGGCCGCCCAGAAGCTGTCCGGTCTTGGCGTGGGCGTCGTCACGCTCTATGCCCAGGGCGCGGTGGTTGAAGGCCTGAAAGAGGTTTCCCACCGCCGGCGCCCGGACACCTCCGACCGCTTGAGTTTTCCCTCCGGGCACACCAGCACGGCAAGCGCCGCTGCGATAATGGCGATGCGCAACCTGGCGCACGTCCACATGCCCGCAGCGGCGCGCACGGCCGTCAACCTGGGGTTCGAAGGGCTGGCGTTCGGCACCGGCTGGGCGCGCGTAGAGGCGCGCAAGCACTTTGTTGCCGATGTGCTGGCGGGCTATGCCATCGGCCACTTCATGGCCGCCTTCGCCCAGGGCGCCTTCATCGACAGGGCGTTGCCGGGCGCACAGGTCGCCTTCCACCCCATCGAGGGCGGAGGCGCGCTGCGTCTGACGGTTCCGGTAACTCGCCGGACGACCGCCTGGGAGCACTAGCTGGCTGTTGTACCCGAAATGCGAAGGTCACATCCGGTTTGATAAGCTGAACGCGGCCCGGCCGATGACGGGACGCAGCCGGGTCGAGGGCCGGTAGCAACTTTGAAACTGTCATTCTCAAACTACGTCCAGAACCTGGAGTCGCTCGGCGTCAACCCCGGCGCCACGGCGTTCTTCGACCTCGACCGCACGCTTATTGCCGGCTATTCGGTGGCGGCGCTGGGCTGGGAGGGGTTCAAGCGCGCCACCGTTCCCCGCTGGCGCATGGTTCTGCAGTTGCGCGTTTTCTTCGACTACAGCCTGGGCCTTGCCCACTATCTCGACCTGATGCGGGTAACGCTCAACGACCTGGCGGGCGTTCGGGAGCCGGAATTCATCCGCCTGGGTGAACAGGCGTTTCACAACGGATTGGGGGGAAGCATCTACGACGAGGGCCGCCGGCTCATCCGCGCGCACAAGGCCCTGGGCCACGAGGTGGTCCTGATCACGTCCGCCACCCGGGCCCAGGCGGCGCCATTCGCGCGGGACCTCGGTATCCGACACCTGTGCTGTACCGAGCTCGAATCCGTCGACGAACGCATCACCGGTAATTTCGATCCCTGCTACGGCGAAAGCAAACGGGATGCGGCGGAAATTTTCTGTACCGAGCGGTCGCTGCAACTGCGCGAAGCCTGGTTCTATACCGACGGCATCGAAGATCTACCCCTCCTCGAGTGGGTGGGCTGGCCGGTTGTCGTGAACCCCAAGTCCAGGCTGGCGACGGTGGCCGAAGAACGGGGCTGGCCTCACCTGGAGTTCGTCGCGGCCCCTGAAACGGGTGGCGAGCCGGACCGCCGGCGGGAAGCCCTGGCGGTACTGCGGGCGACGGCGCAACGCCTGTTCGCCGGGCTTACGGAAAAGGGGCGCGCCGCCCTGGCCAGGCGGCGTTCGCGTTAGTCCGTATCCGTCGCCAGCTTCCCGCCGCGCACGCCGATACCCCCGCAACGAAAGCCGGTGACGGATGCGCGCTAGAAGTCCCAGTACGCGGGGGTGGCGAAAAGGGCGGCCACGGCCACGGCGGCGCCGATGACCAGAATGAGCAGGAAGGTGCCCCTGGTATCGTCGCCTTCCGCCTGGGCCCGCCTCTTCTTCGTGACGATGTAGAGCACGCCCAGGAAAATCAGGGCCGGGATAAGGAACTGTACGAGATAGCGCATGACTTCCGGTTGGGGGGCATGGCCATGCGGAGCATAACGGGTATCGCTGCCGAGTTGAACCGGCTTCGGCCCGTCCCGGCGCCCCGGATGTCCGTACCGTACGCCCACCCTCGGAGCAGGAACGCAGGCGCAAGCGCCTGGCAACCTGGGGCGCGGCGGCGCATCATAGGGCGGACGCCTGAAACGCCAGGGGGCCGGCCGGTGCGCGGTGTCCCGATCTTGTTGACTTTGCTGCTGTCGTGGCTTCCCGTCGCCGGTTTTTCCGACGAGGACCCGCTCGATGTCGAGGATATTCTCAGCGCCGACCCGGAAGCGGAAGACTACGTGGACAGCGTGCGTTGCCTGCCGGTTCGGCGCATCCGCTCGGCGACGGCCCTGGACGACCGTCACATTGTTTTCCGGGTCAGCCGCTCGGAGCAGTACCTGGTGCAGCTTGCGCGCAGGTGCCCGGGACTCCGCAGGAACGACACCCTGGTCTACGAAACTACCGGCGGCATGTCGGTTTGCCGCAACGACAGCGTGCGGGGAACCTATGGGTTCGGGCCGGGCAGCCGCCAGCTCGGGCCACGCTGCCGCATCCCCGAATTTCAGCGCATCACCACGGAACAACTCGACCTCTTGCGCGAAACGCTGAAGCAGGTGAAGTCGCGCTGAATTTCTCCTCCCGGACGCCTTCCACCGAAAAACAGTGCGCCGAAGCGCCGATGTTTGCGCCGGCTCGAATGGCGCATTATCGTATTGAACGGGCATTCCCCGTCGGCGTTTCCAGTCCACCGTCAGCGAGAGTGGAACTTGGGGGGGCGTGTCGCTGCTGCAAACGTCACTGGCGCGCGAATTGTGGCCAAGCGTTGTGCAACTGCGTTCGCGGCAGAGTTGGGGAAAACATAACAAGGTGCCGATGCAGTGCCCAAGGGTTCGGTTTCCAGCCAGAAACCTGATCAGACGCGCTTAGGTGGTTACAGCACCCGCGAGGTCGCAGACCTGATCGGTTTGAAACCCTCCCAGGTGCGTCACTACGTTCGCCGCGAGATCCTCGACCCGCAGCGCGGTTCCAGCCGCGAATACCGCTTCCGTTTTCAGGACATCGTCCTGTTGCGCACCGCCAAGGGCCTGATGGACGCCGGCGTGAGTACCCGTGACATTTACCGGGCGCTCACCAGACTCAAGGCGCAACTCAGGTCGGTCCCCTCGCTCGCGAGCGTGCGCATCTTCGCCGAGGGCGGTAACGTGGTGGTCAGCAACGACCGGCAGATCTGGAATGTCGCCACCGGCCAGGGCCACTTCGATTTCGCGGTGCGGGAACTTGCCGACAACGTGGCCGACCTGGCGAACAACCACGTGGCCGCTGCCATGGAGACCGAGGAACTGAGCAGCGACGAGTGGTACAACCTGGGCGTTGACCTCGAGGAGGTGGATGCCCGCAAGGCGCCGGAGTGCTATCGGCGCGCCCTGAAACTCGATCCGGGAAACGCGGATGCCCACGTCAACCTGGGGCGGCTCTTTCAACTCGAGGGCGATTTCAAGCAGGCCAGAAAACACTACGGCCTGGCGCTGGCCGTCGCCGGCGAACACCCGCTCGCGCATTACAATCTCGGTACCGTGTACGACGAACACGACGAATTCGAACAGGCGGCCGACCACTACCGGATGGCGGCGGACGTGCCCGATGCGCACTACAACCTGGCGCGGATCTGCCGGCTGCAGGGGGATCAGGTTTCCGCCCACCGCCACATGCAGCTCTACTGGCGGCTTTCGGGGCGGGAAGAGCCCGCGGACGATCGGTGAGGCGGATTTCCGTGGCCGATCCGCCAGGGGCACGCGCCGCTACTTCTTCTTGCGTACGTACAGCACCAGTTGATGGTCCATCAGTTCGTAGCCGTGGTCGTGGGCGATCTCTTTCTGCAGGGATTCGATGCGCTCGTTGACGAACTCCATGACCTGGCCGGTGTCAATGTCGACCATGTGGTCGTGGTGGTCGCCGGCCGAGAGTTCGTAGACGCTGTGCCCGTCGTCGAAGTTGTGGCGTTCGACGATGCCCGCCGACTCGAACTGGGTGAGCACCCGGTAGACCGTGGCGAGGCCAACGGACTCCTCCTGCTCGATGAGGCGCTTGTAGACATCTTCCGCACTCATGTGGTGCGGCTCGGCGCTGCTGAGTACCTCCAGAACCTTCAGGCGGGGCAGCGTTACTTTCAAACCTGCCCTTTTCAGATCAGCCCCGCTCAACGGCCCGCTCTCCATTCATTCAGGAGAGCCAACTTAGCCCATGCACCGGTTCCCGTCCACCGACTGCGGCCGTTATAAGGCGCATTTGCGAGATGACCTGTCGCCCAATGCGGCAAAGTCCTCATTTCGATGTCACCGTGCATGCGGATGGTTGCCCGTGACGCTGACTTGGGACCCCGCGTTCATCCGTTGCTGCCGGCGGATGTATTTCCGCCGCGACGTTTCCGCGGCCGCCCAGCAGATCAGATGGGGCTGCGGCTCTCGGCATCGACCCGCACGGTCAGTATGTCGGTGTCGTGATATTGCTGGTGGTGAACCGATGAGGCGAGATGGCGCAGGAGCCGCAGCGATACCTCGTGCTCGATCTGTTCCCCGGCGGCCGCGCCCTCGCCAAGCAATGCGATGCGGTCCTCTATGTTCTCTTCCCCGCCGGTGGCCACGAATTCCAGCACGACGCCGCCCGCTTCACGGTGCGCGGTCAGCCGCAGGCGCCGGGGCGCCGGTTCCCCACCGCCTTCGTTTTCCCTGAGGAGGGTGAGCATGGTCTCCTCGCCGGCGGCGTCCAGGCGACCGGCCGTTTCGGGCTGGAGACCGTTACGGGTTGCGAAATCGGCGAGAAAATCCCTGATGAAGGGCAGCGCCTGCAGATCGAATGCGGTTTCGACGCGGCGGCGGCGCGGTGCCGCCAGTTCGAGAAACAGGGTCATCAGCACCGCGGTGAGGCCGCCGGCGGTCATGCCGTTCTCCAGCAGGCCTCCCGCAAATGCCGAAACGTATTGGGGGAAGATGAGGCCGTTCTGGAAGCCGACACCCATCCAGAACGACACGCCCGCGATCAGGCCGGTGCGATAGTCGAGCCCGGCCTGAACGACCATTTTCATGCCGACGGCAAACAGCATCGAGAGGATCACCACCAGAAAAGCCGCGACGACGGCGTCCGGGATGGCAAGGATGACCGCCAATGCCTTGGGCAGGAATGCCAGGACGACGAAAATGCAACCGATGGCGACTCCCACCCCGCGAGCCGCGACGCCGGTCAGTTCCGTGACCGCGACACTGCTGGAATAGGTGGTGTTGGGCACGGTCCCACCAAGCCCGGACAGCAGATTGCCCATGCCGTCCGCGGCCACCGCGCCCTGTACGGCGCGGAAGTCGACGGCGCGCGGTTGCCGCCAGGACACGCCCTGGATGGCCGAGGCGTCGCCGATCGTTTCCATTGCGCCCACCAGGGTGACGAATATGAAGGCCGGCAGCAGCTTCCAGAACACGGGCCCGAAATGCAGGTCGAATCCCGGCCAGGCGAACTCCGGAATGCCGATCCAGGCGGCCTCCGCTATCCGGGGTGTATCGTACATGCCGAAGTACCCGGCGGTCATGGAACCTGCAATCACGCCGATGACCGGCGCCCATAGCCTGAGCGCTCCGGTCGCTTTCAGTGCGATGCCGAGGATGACGAAGAGCGTCACAGCGGAAATCACCGCCGGTGCGATTGCCGGCGCGCCGTCGGATTGGGTTTTCAGCATGTCGAAGGCGATCGGCATGACGGTGACAGCGATCAGCATGATCACGGTTCCCACCACGGTGGGGGTCAGGATGCGGCGGAAGAGGGACAGCCGGGTCGACAGCGCGAACTGGAACAGGGAGGAAATGACGATCAGCGTGGCCAGCATGGCCGGGCCGCCCTCGACGATTGCCGTGATGCTGACTGCGATGAAGGCGCCGGACGTGCCCATGAGCAGCACGTAGCCGGCGCCGATCCGTCCGAGGCGCACCGCCTGCAGAACGGTGGTCAGGCCGCTCACCGCCACCGCCGCGAAGACCGCCCAGGCCAGAAACGCATCGCTGCCGCCCGCGGCGCGTACGATGATGGCCGGCGTCAGCACGATGCCGCCGATGGCGAGTACCGCAAGCTGCAGGCCGAGGCCGAAGGTCAGCGGCAGGGGAGGGTTTTCATCGGCTTCGAAGCGCACGCCGGATCGCGAATCGGGGAGTTCGGTAGCCATCTGGTTTCCTTCCTGTCTTGGCGGGGTACCGCTCCTCCCCCGGGGCTTTTATACCACGGCTCCACGGAGTCACCGCAATGTCTTGCCCGGCCCGGACGACTCGAACAGCCCGGCGCCGGTCTACATGCACGGGATTGTCATTGCGGCGAACACCACACACAATCCAGCGTAACGGCAACTTGTTGGGAGAAGACCATGAGAACGGTCCGCAATATCCTCAATGCCAAGGGCGGAGGCATCTACAGCATCGACCCCGTGGACACCGTCTTCGCAGCCATCGCCATGATGGCCGAGAAGGAGGTCGGCGCCCTCCTGGTCATGCAGGAGGGCCATGCGGTCGGCATCATTTCGGAGCGGGACTACACGCGCAAGGTGATCCTGAAGGACAAGTCCTCCAAGCGCACCCGCGTATCGGAGATCATGACAACCCAGGTCATCTCCACCACCTCCAGCCACCACATCGATGAATGCGTCGCCCTGATGCAGGAGCATCACATCCGTCACCTGCCGGTGATCGACGAAGGCGTGGTAACGGGCATGCTGAGCTTGAGGGACCTCTTTTCCGCCATCATCGACGAGCAGGCGAGCACCATCGAGAATCTCGAGCACTACGTGCGCGGCGAGGTCCAATAGGCGGCACCGGGCGGAAGCCACCCGTTACCGGGGCCGGTCGATTCAGTCCTGTTCGAGGAAAAACGCGGAGGGGAGAAGTGCTGGAAAGACTGGCCGAGGGTTACGGATTGATCGAAGGACCGGTCTGGAGCCCGGAACGCGGGCTGCTGTTCAGCGACGTGCTGTTCGGCGGCGTCTACTGTCTCGGCGGCGATGGCGGCGTCTCCCCGGTGTTCGGCCACCGGCGCGGCATCGGGGGCATGGCGCTGCACGAAGGCGGCGGCCTGATCGTGAGCGGGCGCAACATCTCCTACAAGCCATTCGATGGCGGCGCGACCGTGACCGTGCTCGACCGCGACGAGGCGGCGGGCAACATCGGCTACAACGATCTGACCACGGACGGCGAGGGAAGGATCTACGCCGGCAGCCTCGGGGCAAGCCCGGTGTTCGACGACGGGCGGAAACCGCGGGCGGGCAACCTGTACCTGATCGATCTCGACGGCTCGGCGCGGGTGGTGGGCACCGACGTGCAGTTGACCAACGGGCTCGGCTTCTCCCCGGACGGGAGCCTTCTCTACCACTCCGATTCCGGTCGGCAGACGGTCAATTGCTACGACGTCGCGGACGACGGGTCGCTCGGTGAAAAACGACCCTTCGTCCGGACAGCCCGCGGCGCCCCGGACGGTCTCGTGGTAGCTGAGGACGGAAGCGTCTGGGTGGCGCTTGCGGGCGGCAACGGAGTCGGTGTCTACTCCGCCGCCGGCGAAGAGCGGGAGTTCATCGAGATCCCGCAGCCCATGTGCACAAGTCTCTGCTTCGGCGGGCGCGACCTCGATGAACTGTATGTCGTTTCCGGTTCCGAAGGAAGCGCCGGCGAGAGGGACGGAGCGATCTACATAACCCGTACAGGCGTTGCGGGGCTGCCGGTTCCCGCCGCACGGGTGAGAATCCCTTGAGGAAATCGCTTCCCGGAAATTCACGGGCGCCGCAGGCCGGCGCGAGCTGCGCTAATCGGGCGACAACCCTCTCTCGGCGAGAAAGCCCCGGTTGAACAGGCTCGACTGGTACTTGTGACCGGCGTCCGCCAGCACGGTCACGATCGTGTGGCCCGGGCCCAGCGACTCGGCCACCTGCAACGCGGCGCAGAGATTGATGCCGGTACTCGAGCCGAAGAACCAGCCCTCGCCGCGGAGCATTTCGTAGACCATGGACACCATGGGCTGATCGGGCACCTGTACGGCGTCGTCGATCTCGGTGCCCGCCAGGTTGTCGGTGACCCGGCTGTTGCCGATGCCCTCGGTAATGGAGGGCCCCGGCGTCATGACGGCCTCCCCGGTGGTCACCCAGTTGTAAAGGGCGCTGCCGTGAGGGTCGGCCAGCACGATCCGGATGTCGCGGCTCTTCTCCTTCAGGTAGCGGGATACCCCCGCCAGCGTGCCGCCCGTGCCCACGGAGCAGGTGAAAGCGTCGACCTCGCCCCTTGTCTGCTCCCAGATCTCCGGGGCCGTGGACTCGTAGTGCGCGAGCCGGTTGGCGACGTTGTCGAACTGGTTCGCCCAGACGGCGTTTTCGAGCGACTCGGCATAGCGCCCCGCCTGCTTCTGATAGTTCATGGGGTCCTTGTAGGGAACCGTGGCGACCACGCGCACCTCCGCGCCCAGGGTCTTCAGTATCTCGACCTTCTCCGGCGACTGGTTGTCTGGCATGTAGATGACGCAGGGGTAGCCGCGCTCGTTGCACACATGGGCGAGGCCGATGCCGGTGTTGCCGGCGGTGCCTTCCACGACGGTGCCGCCTGCCCGGAGCGCGCCGCTCTTCTCGTGTTCGCGCACCATCCAGAGCGCTGCCCGGTCCTTGACGGAGCCGCCCGGATTCAGAAACTCCGCCTTTCCCAGGATTTCGCAACCCGTCGCCTCGGAGAGGCTCCTGATGCGAATCAGCGGCGTATTGCCGATGCTGCCGGTGAACCCGTCCAGCGTGTTCATTGAGTCCGCCCCACGCGAAAACCCGGCATTCTAGCGGGTATCGACAGGCAATCAGAAGACGACGGGGTAGGGCACGCGCAGGATTATTTTTCTACTGCGTCTGTACGCTGCTCGGTGATGTTTGGCAAACTGCGCTTGCGCGCGGGCCGGTGGACGGCCCGCAGCAGCGATGGACCACTGAAAAAACACCCACAGGAGGCGGGACAACACGATGGATCTTACTGTGCATTGGGTCGGCATCACCTGCCTGGTGGTGTTCGTGCTTTCCTACTCGGTGGTCATTGCCGAAGAGTTCACGCACCTGCGCAAGTCGGTGCCCGTCATGCTGGGCGCCGGGATCATCTGGGCCTTCATCGCCGCGGAGTACGCCGGCGGCAGCATGACTCACGCCGCCGAAGAGGCGGTGCGTCATTTCCTCATCGAGTTCGGCGAGCTGTTCCTGTTCCTGCTCTGCGCCATGACCTACGTCAATTCGATGAGCGAGCGGCGCGTATTCGAGGCGCTGCGCTCCTGGCTGGTGCGGCACGGTTTCAGTTACCGGCAGCTCTTCTGGATCACCGGGGTCATCAGCTTCTTCCTTTCCCCCATCATCGACAACCTCACCACGGCCCTGGTGATGTGCGCGGTGGTGCTGGCCGTCGGCGCGGGGAACAGGCGCTTCATCGGCATCGGCTGCGTGAACATCGTGGTGGCCGCGAACGCCGGCGGCGCCTTCAGCCCGTTCGGCGACATCACCACGCTCATGGTCTGGCAACGGGGCATCGTCGACTTCTTCACGTTCTTTGCGCTGTTCGTGCCCTCGGTGGTGAACTACATTATCCCGGCAGTGTTCATGGCGTTCTTCGTCGAGAACAGTACGCCGGACGTGAGCGATGAGCAGGTGACGATGCGCCGCGGCGCCAAGCGCATCATGTTCCTGTTCCTGTGCACCATCGCCACCGCCGTCTCCTTCCACAACTTCCTGCACCTGCCGCCCTTTCTCGGCATGATGACGGGGCTTGCCTACCTGAAGATATTCGGCCACTACCTGGCCATCACCAGCGTACCCCCGGTCCGGGGCGGGGCCGAAGGCGAGGAGGCGGGCGATTTCATACAGCCCTACGACAGCTTCCGCGAGGTGGCACGCGCCGAGTGGGATACGCTGCTCTTCTTCTTCGGCGTCATCATGTGCGTGGGCGGCCTCGGTTTCGTCGGTTACCTGGAACTCGTCTCCCAGTACATGTATGTGGAACTCGGCCCCACCTTCGCCAATACCATGGTGGGCATACTCTCGGCGATCGTCGACAACATCCCGGTGATGGTGGCGGTGCTGCAGATGAACCCGGCCATGGACATCTACCAGTGGCTCCTGGTGACGCTGACGGCCGGGGTGGGCGGCAGCATGCTGTCCATCGGCTCGGCGGCGGGCGTGGCGCTGATGGGCCAGGCGCGGGGTTTCTATACGTTCTTCGGGCACCTGAAGTGGACGCCGATCATCGCGGTGGGTTATTTCGTCAGCATCTGGGTGCACCTGATGTGGAACACGCACTACGAAGGGATCATGCCCTGATCCGGTTATGACCGGCGGAACTCCAGGCCCTCGAAGCTGCCCTCTTCGCGCCAATCCTCGAGCAGCTTGAAGAAGCCGATCGAGCCGCCGCCCCAGGGCGCCGACTGGGCGGCGTGGGGATGCTCCTGGCCTTCGTTGTTGTAATACCCGGGCGTGCAGTCGGGGCCGCCGAGGCCGGCCAGCGGGCCGCCTTCGAAGCCGAGAATGGTCTGCACCCAGGCTTCCTCGGCTTCTCCGGTCACTTCCACTTCCGTGAAACCGTTTTCCAGCGCGTGGCCGATGATGTGTGCCTGGTGCACGGCGCACTCCTCCAGGAGGTGCGGGAAATTGGCGGTGAACGCGGCCTGGGAGATCTGCGAGACGAAAAGATTCGGAAACCCGTGGCTGCTCATGCCGTGCAGGCTGCGCGTACCGTCGCGCCAGTGGTCGCTGAGCAACTTTCCGCGGCGGCCGGTGGCGTCGTAGCCGGCCCTGCGCGTATAGGCGGTGCCGACCTCGAAGCCGGTGCTGTAGATGATGCAGTCCACTTCGTACTCAGTGCCTGCCACCACCAGGCCTTTCTCCGTGATGCGCTCCACGCCCTTGCCGTCGGTGTCCACTAGGTGGACGTTGGGCCGGTTGAACGTGGGCAGGTACTCGTCGTTGAAGGTGGGCCGCTTGCAGAACATCTGGTAGTAGGGCTTGAGCTTCTCGGCCGTTTCGGGGTCGTCCACCAGATCGTCCACCCGGCCGCGCAGCTCTTCCATCTTCTCGAAGTTGACCATCTCGATCATTTGCGGGAGCGACATGTTGGCGCCGGGATCCGCGTTGCGGAACCGGTGGACGAACTTGGCGACGAGGTCGGTCCAGCCGTCGTCGACGAGGTCCTCTTGCTGGGGAACGCCCGAGACCAGCGCGTTGAAGTTCTCCATTCGGTGTTTCTGCCACCCCTGTTGCAGGCTCCCGGCCCACTCCGGGTCGGTGGGCGAGTTGCCGCGCACGTCCACCGACGAGGGTGTGCGCTGGAATACGTAGAGTTCTTTTGCGGCCTCGCCGAGAAAGGGAACGCACTGGATGGCGGTGGCGCCCGTGCCGATGATGGCCACCCGCTTGTCGCCGAGCCGGTCGAGATTGCCGTCCGGCCCGCCGCCGGTGTAGCCGTAGTCCCAGCGGCTGGTGTGGAAGCTGTGCCCCTTGAAGTCGCGCAATCCGGGAATGCCGGGCAGTTTCGGGCGGTGCAGCGGGCCATTGGCCATGCACACGAAACGGGCGCGCACGGCATCGCCGCGGTCGGTGCGCACGATCCAGCGGGAGGCGGCTTCGTCCCAGCGCAGGTCGCACACCTCGGTCTGGAACAGCGTCTGCTCGTACAGGCCGTAATGGCGACCGATCGCTTCGGCGTGGTCGAGAATCTCGCGGGCGTAGGCGTACTTCTCCTTCGGCACGTAGCCCAACTCCTCGAGCAGCGGCAGGTAGCAATAGGATTCGACGTCGCACTGTGCGCCCGGATAGCGGTTCCAGTACCAGGTGCCGCCGAAATCGCCGCCCTTCTCGATGAGCAGCAACTCGTCGATGCCAGCCTCGCGGAAGCGCGCGGCCGTCGTCAGGCCGCCGAAGCCGCCGCCGATCAGCACCACGTCCACAGAGTCGGTGATCGGCCCGCGCTCGATGCGCTCGTCGATATAGGGGTCGTCCAGGAACCGGGCGAACTCGCCGGTCATCTCCACGTACTGATCGTTGCCGTCCGGGCGCAGGCGCTTTTCGCGCTCGACGCGATAGCGCTCGCGCAGGGCATTCGGGTCGAAATCGGGTTCGCGGGCAATCTCGCTCATAGCTGCAGTCCCTTATTCAGCAAGTTGTCAGTGGGCCGGGGTGTTACCGGGGCGTGCGGGCCGCATGGCTGTCGAGGGGCGCCGTACCGCGGCCCATTGCGCACCGGCGAATCTTGAACCAGGTTCCAGCGTCGCACAACGCTACGTTGCCTCATTCGGATACACCTTGCTCGCTCGGTCGCTCCACCGATGTCCGGATTCTTGACGACCTGAAAACAGGCCACAACACACTTGCCGCATGGGCCGCGGCAACGTGAGGGCAACCCGCCTCCAGGTTGTGATTCGCCACGCCTACGCGAAGCGGGCCGGATTACCGATGACGCCTTGCTCCTGCAGCGCGGCGATTTCTTTTTCGTTCAGGCCGAGGTCGGCGGCGAGCACCTCGTGGGTGTGCTCGCCCAAACGCGGCGCGCGCTCCATTTCCACGGTGGATTCCGACAGCCTTGGTGCGAACCCGAGCATGGGCACCCTGCCGTGTACGGGCAGGTCCATTTCGTGCACGAAACCGCGCTCGGTGAGGTGCGGGTCGTGATGCATTTCCACGGTGTCGAGACAGGCCGAACAGGGGACGCCGGCGCCGGCGATGGCCTCCATTGCCTCGTATTTGGTGCGCTGTCCTGTCCAGTTGCGGATCTCCTCGTACAGGGCGTCGCCGTTCTCGATGCGTGAACCCACGTCCGCAAAGCGCGGGTCGAGGAGCAGGTCGCCGCGCTCGATCGCCGCGCAAAGCGCGTCCCAGTGGCCCTCGTTCACCGGCATCAGGTAGATGTAGTCGTTGGCGCCGAACGGCTTGCACGGGTAGATGTTCACCGGCGGCACGCCGCCGGCGTTGCCGGTGCGCGGCGCCGGGCGCCTGTCCCAGCCGGAACCCAGGTAGGTGCGCGTTCGGACGTAGTAGGCCGCCGCCTCCTGCATCGACAGCTCCACCTCCTGGCCGATGCCGGTGCGCTGTTTCTGGATGTACGCCGCCAGGATCGCCATGGCCGCCTGCACGCCGGTGCCGGAGTCGCCGATGGTGCTGCCCGGCATCATCGGCGGCCCGTCCGCTTCCCCGGTTACCGAGAAGGCGCCGGCAGCCGCCTGTGCCACCATGTCCATGCAGCGGTATCCGGACCAGGGGCCGGAGGCGCCGAAACCCTTGATGCGGACGTAGACGATTCCCGGGTTGGCCGCCTTGAGCACGTCGTAGCCGATGTTCAGCCGCTCGATGACGCCGGGACCGTAGTTCTCGACGAAAACATCGAACTTCGGCGCCATTTCCAGCAGGATCCCGCGGCCCTTCCGGCTGCGCAGGTTCAGCGCCAGGCTTCGCTTGTTGGCGTTCCAGGCGCAGAAGTAGGCCGAGTAGTCCTCGGTCGAATACCGGCCCACGCCGCGGCCCGGGTCGCCGATGTCGGGCGCCTCCACCTTCACCACGTCCGCGCCGAGCCAGGCAAGCGCCTGGGTGCAGGAGGTGCCCGCTTCGTATTGGGTCATGTCCAGTATCCGAAGTCCGTCCAGTGCGGCCATAAGGCGCCTCCAAGAGTGACAAGCGGCCAGCGGTGAGTTTTGGGGCCCGGCCGCACGCCGCGTTGTGGTGCCTCGGGCAAGCCCTGGTACGGTACTGCGCCGCAGGCCTTCAACCGCGCCTCGAGCGGCTCACCACAAGTGAACATCTACTCGCGCACGGAATCAAAGCGTCGGCGGTTTTGCAAGCATCGGTGTGTGCGGAATTTGAGACAATGGTTTTATGCACCATGCCCCCGACTTCGGTGACGCGCTCCCTTGATGGACGCACTTCGCCTCGACAAGTGGCTTTGGGCAGCACGTTTCTTCCGCACGCGCTCGAAGGCCAAGAGCGCCATCGAGGGTGGGCATGTGCGGCTGAACGGCAGCAGAGCCAAACCGGCGAAAGACGTGAAAGCCGGCGATATCCTGACTATCCGGCGCGGTGTCGAGGAGATTGTCGTTGAGGTAACCGCGTGTTCGAACCGCAGGGGCAATGCTCGCGACGCCGAGGCGCTCTACGCGGAGATCGCCCTGTCGGCTCAACCGCGCGAAGCGCAAGCCGCGCAGAGCCGGGCCGAACTTGCGGGGCGTCCTTTCCGGTCTACGCGTCCGACGAAAAAGGACCGGCGACAACTCAGGAAATTGAAAGCAAACTGTGCGGACTGATGCCTGATTACGTGCTGTCCGGCCGGTTCCAGGAGCAAGGCGACCACCACGAACACCATTCGACGTGAGCCGAATTGCGGGTCAGACCGGGCAATACCCGTCTGGCTCATGCGATCACATTGGTCCGCAAACGAAGGGGTTGGAATGCGAAGTCAGCGCTCGGGACGATCCAAACCCAGATGTTCAATCTCAACACCACCCCATTGCCGGTTTAGATACTCGGCAACCAGCCGACGATGACAGTGATGCGGCTGGTCTTCGCTGCATAGCAGGCAACCCTCGTCGACGATCTCCTTTGGGACCGACTGTTCTATTTTGCGATCACCCATCAACTTTAGGAATCTGGATTCATAGACAGGCCAGTTGATAGTGCCTTGCCGGTAGGCGCGCAGGAGTTCTTTTGTGGGCGCAAGTATGGGGAGGTGAACATAGTCCATCCCGCAAATCTCCCTCAAAAACCACGCAAGATCGTCTTTTTTTGCAAAACCTGCGAGTTGCGAACCGTTGTTAAGGCGTACATCCACCACGCGTTTGGCCTCCGAATCCTTAAGTAAATGAAAGAAACGGCGAGCGGACTTTTTCGTGAACCCGATTGTGAGGGCTTTCATGCGAGTGATCCTTCCTTGATAGATTCAGCCGTTCCGCCAAGATAAGCGACGCGTTGGGCCTGTTTCGTCACGGCCATTGCAATGGATTCTTCTCTCGAGGTCGCCAAATCGCCTTGCGGGTTCAAGCCGTGCTTGAGCAGCAGCCGGTCCATTGTGTGTGAATGATGTTCGAGCGTGCCATCCGCGAGGATGTGCTCAACACCAATCTGTTGCTCGTCGAGTGCGCGTGCGACAAGAAGCGTTCGATGACAATCAAGAGGATCTCTTTCAGCGCACATTATCGCTATGCGATGCATATCCGCTCCGTGGGTCAAACGCTCAATACCGTTTCGGAAGTGTTTTGTTTTCGCCAGTTGCTCATAGCAAACCCGCCTGCCTTTCAGAACCGCCGGATCCTCGGATCGACCGCCAAGCTCGCGACCGAGAAATATGTAGTCGAGGCCATGCTCCTGCAATGTGGTTGCGAGCGTGTCTCGATTGAATTGCGGATTGAAACGACTGTAGGGTGCGGAGCGAACGTCTGCCAATGCCGTAATGTCGTTTCGCAATAGAAAACCCAGGAAAGTGTCCAATGAATGATTGGAATGGCCAATTGTGAAAATCGTGTTCTGGGTTACCATTTTAGTTTTGCCTAGTCCAATTCGCTCTCGATAATGCTGGCAATGAGTTTATAACAGGACCCTTCATAGGGTTCTCCGAGACTTATGGTGAGATAACACGCACCAAGTGCGTAGTTGCCATTTAACTTGCCGAGGTATTTCGTTTCATAAGAGGGATCTGTGACCCACAGCGCGTAATGTTGTCCTGAGTGTTTGAATCTTCCTTGCACCCTGCGTTTGGAATTGCCGAACGCCTCTCCTGGCGCGAATACTGACAAAGTCAGCGCCTCAACCCGAATGAGCCGCAAGGAATGGGTCAGGGAGTTGGTCAGTTCCAATGAGATCCTGTCGTTCAGGCCATTGTAAGTACTATCACCGTCGATCCACAATCGTTCCTCAGTATCCAACAACTTCGGTAAGTCATGTCTGGAGAATTCACCTGCTTTTCCCCAATAATACTCGTCGTGCAGCAACCAGTTCTCTGTCTGGAATCCATCCGGCACCCGATTGACAAGCGGTACCACGAGGATGTCGAGAACACATGGGTCGCTCCCGTTCTCGTATTGACGTTCGTACTCTGAAACTTCCCTGCTACTCCGATTGCTCACTGGTCGAATCCAGGCTCCCGCCACGCCATTGTCGGACCACTCGCGGCCGGCGATGCAACGCCCATGGATCTTGCGGGAATTAGCGAGACAAACGATTTGCTTACTTTGCATTTTGAATCTTCTGTTCGTCCAATCCCTGTTGTTTCGATGCCCAGATTGACAGAAGCAGCTCCCCTTCATCGATCAGGCGATATTCGGGCAGTTTTCCTGACATCTTCAGGCATTCGGCGCGGACTATTGGAACTCCGTCGCCGCGCCGATCCATCAGTCGTGTTCGTCCCAGGCCGGACGGCGCCTTACAGCGGGCGAGCAGCGAAACGATGAGTTCGTTCCGACTTGCCTGCCGGAGGTGCAGGCTGTCGGTAGTAAGGGTATTGACGAGGCCGCCGGGCACATACAACTCAAGTCGATCTCCGAACAGATGCAGCCGAATGCGGGCGCCGGCAACAGAGTAATCACGGTGAGCCACTGCATTCACCAGGGCTTCGAATACGGCCCGTTCACTGAATTGAGGCCGATCCGAGCGAACGGTCGCCTTGGCGGCGCGCACTAACATGTTCCGGCGCACGAAGTGCAATGCATCGGTGACCTGCCGGTCGAGCGAGCCGACTATATCTCGAGCGTCAGTCTGATAGTCGGTATCCGTGCGGTCGCCAGCGTAGCTGACGGCTTGTATATAGGCGTGGGAGAGCCAGCGTTGGGGTTCGCGGGTGCATAGCAGTACACCCGCAAGCGTCAGGCGGGTGCTGCCGTCTTCGGCATCCGTGACGATGCACATTTTGCGCAGGATGTCATCCTCGTCCACGGATAGATCCGGTCGCGAGTCGTCAAGGTACCCATCGTATAGATCTCTGCTCAAGAACCGCTCGGTCAGTTCGTAGTCCAGATCTGAGCGATCAGTTCCGGGCACCATGGACTCATCAAATCGAATCACTCGGGTTTGGCTGCGTTCCTGAAACAGGCGCGCTAGTGCATCGGGAGTCATTTCGCGCTTGGAACTGCCGATTCTTCTGAAATATCCGCGCGGACTCTTGTGTACATAGATGCTTCGTTCGACATCTATGCGCAAAATGGGAACCAGTTTCCCATTCGGATCTGCCAACTCCAATTTCAGGATGTCGGCGTCCAGTGGTGGTTCAATAGAGTCGTTGCAGATTTCGCGAGCCCAGAGTTCAACCGTGTCCAGTTGTTCCAGTGGAATTCCCTGAACGCTACGGGTTTTGTCCTCCACTCCCAAAAGAAGAGTGCCGCCGCGCCCATTGGCGAATGAGGTGAGTTCGTCTGCGAGATCTCGCCTATCGGGACTTTCAACGCGTCCGCCTGTCACTTGAACGCTTTTGAACTCGAGGCTCGAATCCTCGCCGAGAGAGATGCGACCTGCCAGATTCGCGTCAGTCATTTCGGCCGTTTCAATCGGATGCTCGGCACGCGATCATATATCAATTGCGACTCTGTCGAGGAAGGCAAGCGGATTCCTGACTGCGTTGTCAATGTGTGTCGGTTTCCGTACGACTGCGCTCAACTGAACCCGTTCGTCGATCGTTGCCGGTTTCCCCACGCGTCGATATATGTCGTTGCCAAAGCGGGCCGACGGGAGACCGGGCCAAACTTTCCAATGGGCCACCCGACGGGCATGGTGACCACCACGCCGTATTCCGCCGGGATCTCGAAATGCCCGTGCAGTTCGTCCTCGAAGACCTGATGCATGGTGGTGAGCGCCGCGCCGAGCCCGAGGGCGCGGCAGGCCAGCAGCATGTTCTGCACGCAGGGATAGACCGCGCCGAAGTTCGGGGGCGCCAGGCCCACCCGTTCCGATTGGGGAACCTTGAAGGGCCAGTCGCGCTTGCCGCACACCAGTATCAGGTAGGGCGCCTCGTGCAGGTGATCCATCTGGTAGTAGATCGACCGCAAGAGCCCGTCGGCCGGTTTCCGCCGCGCGGGATCTGTCCACAGCTGGAAGCGGGATTCCATGGCGGCGGCGTAGCGTTCGGCGAACCAGCTTTTGCGCTCCGCTTCGCCGACCACCACGAAGGCCCAGGGCTGCAGGTTCTGGCCCGAAGGCGCCTGCACGCCCGCGGTGAGCACTTTCTCGATCAGTTCGAACGGCACCGGGTCGGGCTTCAGCCGCCGCATGGAGCGGACGTTGCCGACGAGGTCGAAGAAGCGGGGATTGCGGTCGGCGTCGGTCATCGGAGCCTCCGTTTTCAGGGCCGGAACTGTATCGCCCTGGGCGCGAGCCGTGCCGGCTGGGTGGCGATGCGGTAAGCGATCTGCGCCCATTCGCAGACCAGTTTGCGGGTGTCCTGTGGTTCGATCATTTCTTCCAACTGGAACTTCGACAATGGCCCGAGGGGCCCCCGGGCGCTCTCGATGCGCGCCCTGAGTTCGTCGCGCAGCGCTTGCGGGTTCTCGGCCTCGGCGAGCTGGCGCTTGTAGGCCGCTTCGATGCCGCCTTCCGGGGGGATGCCGCCCACGTCCGCCGCCGGCCAGGCGACCCGCATGGAGGGCCGCGAGCGCGGCGTTGCGAAGTTGTTGCCGGCCACCCCGAAACTGCGGCGCACGATCACGGTGAAGATGGGCACCGCCACCTGGGCGAAGGCGATCATCCACTCGCCGCCGCGGCGGATGGTGCCGGCGATCTCGTGTTCGAGGCCGACGGCGAAACCGGGGTTGTCCACCAGGTTCAGGATCGGCAGGTGGAAGAGGTCGCACAGGTCGAGGTGGCGGGTCACTTTGCTGCAGCCGTCCGCAGTCAGCGCCCCGCCGTTCGCATGCCGGCTGTCCGAGGCGACCACGCCCATGGGAATGCCGTCCATGCGGACGAAGCCGGTGACCTGGTCGGTGCCCCAGAGAGGGCCGATTTCGAAGAAGGAGCCCTTGTCCGCGATCAGGTTGATGGCGCGGCGGATGTCGAAGGTGGTGGTCCGCTTGCGGGGCACCAGTGTGAACAGCTCTTCCTCCCTGCGGTCGGGCGGGTCGTCGGCGCCCGGCGGCACCACCGGGGGCGCCTCGTAGGTGTTCGACGGCAGATAGGAAAGAAAGCGCCGCGTGATCGCCGCCGCTTCCTCTTCGGTGTCGGCCGGATTGTCGACGGAGCCGTTGGTGCAGTGGATGTGCCAGCCGCCGAGATCTTCCTTGGTGATCTCGTAGCCCATGGCGTGGCTGACTACCGGCGGCCCGGCGACGAAGAGCTGGGAAATGTCACGGACCATGACCGAGAAGTGGCCGAGCACGGCCTTGGCAGCGCCGAGGCCAACCACGCTCCCGAGCAGCATGTTCACTACCGGGACGGTGGCGAGCTGTTCGGCGAACATGGTACCGCCCAGGTGACCGGGGAGAAAGGAACCGCCCGTCCCGGCGACCCGGGGGCGTCCCGCCTTGATCGCCCCTTCGCTCTCCTTGGCGCGGCTCTCGCCGGCGCGTTTCTGCTGGGGCACCATCGAGGCGACGCTGCCGCCGCCGGACGAGCCGTCGAGAAGCCGTATGGAGGGCATCCGCATCTCCAGGGAAAGCCGGTCGAGATAGGTACTCTTGGCGCCTATTGCGCCGTCAGAGTGGCCACCGCGGGAAGTGAAATCATCGGCACAGACAACCGCCGGCCGGCCTTCGATTCGGCCCCAGCCGCCCACATGGTTCGACGGGGTGAAGGCATCGATGTTGCCATCCTCGTCGTAGGACGGAAAACCGGTGACGCTGCCGACTTCCTGGAAGGAACCCTCGTCGAGCAAGAGGTCGATCCGCTCCCGGCAGGTGAGCTTGCCGCGGCTGCGCTGACGCACCACGCCGGGGTCTTCGGAACCGGGCTGCAGTCGCTCGTTGGCAAGCCGTTTGATGGCCGCGACTTCCTTCATCAGCGGCGCCCAGGTGTTCTCCTCCGAAGTTGCCGTTGTAACGCCCCGGCTGCCTTCGGCGGGAGAAACGGCCATCACCACCTGCCCGGCTGCAACGTTGTCACCGGGCTTGAGGTCCTGGGCCGCGCTCAAGGTGCCCGAACAGGGGGCGGTCACCTCGGACTCCATCTTCATGGCGCTGACTACCAACAGCGTTTGCCCAGCAGTTACGCTGTCTCCCTGCGCCGCCTGAACCTCGAGCACGGTGCCGCTCATTGCACAGGCCACCGGCATGTCGCCGTCCGGTATCGCCAGTTCAGGATGCGAGGGCGGGACGGCGGCCGGGCGGGCTCCCGGGGCCAGTCCCGGGCTTGAACCGGCTGCCTGCCGTTCCAGGAGAGCCAGGGTTCCGTTGTGAACGGCCTCGGGCCCCGAGGTCAGCAGGTGGGGGTGTTCGGCGAGCAGTGTGGTTCTTGCATCGCCCCCGCTCATGTCGGGATGTTCGAGGACGGCGCGCAGTATCGGGATGTTAGTGCCGAGACCGGCAATATGAAATTCGTCGAGCGTGCGGCGCGTACGTTCCACGGCGGCGGCAAAGGAAGCACCGGCGGTGGAGGTGCAGATCACCTTGGCCAGCAGGGGATCGAACTGCGGGGGCGGCGCGTAGCCGAGGTACCCCGCCGCATCGACCCGCACGCCCGGTCCGGAGGGCTCCTTGTAGGCGCTGATGCTGCCGGCGCCCGCGGCGTTCACCCGAGCCTGTATGGAGTAACTTCGGGGTATGGCGATGGCCGACTGGTCGCCCATGCCGAGGCTGTCCAGCGTGGCGCCCGCCGCGATCCGGAACTGGGCTTCGACCAGGTCGATGCCCGTGATCTGCTCGGTAACCGTGTGCTCGACCTGGATGCGGGGATTGCACTCGATGAAGTAATGCTCGCCCGTCTCCGGCGCCACCAGGAACTCGACGGTTCCGGCGTTGACGTACTTCGCGGCGCCGGCAAGCTTCACCGCATCCGCATGCAGCCCGGCGCGCATCGCAACGTCGAGATTGGGCGCCGGCGCCGTCTCGATGAGCTTCTGGTTGCGCAGTTGCACCGAACAGTCGCGCTCGAACAGGTGAACGACGTTCCCGTCGGCGTCTGCGAGAATCTGGACTTCGACGTGCCGGGGGCGCGAAACCAGTTTCTCCACGAACAGCGAGGGGTCGCCGAAGGCCGCCGCCGCTTCGCCCTGGCACCGGTCGAACGCCCCGCGCATCCTGTCCGGCTCAGTCACCGCGCGCATGCCCCGGCCGCCGCCTCCCGCGGCTGCCTTCAGCATCACCGGATAGCCGACTTTGCCGGCGGCGTCAGCGGCTTCTTTCCAGGTTGTTACGGCCACGCCGCCGCCGGGTACTACGGGGATGTCGAGAGATTCGGCCAGTTCGCGAGCCCGCACCTTGTCGCCGAACAGCGCGAGGGCCTCGGCCCCGGGACCGATAAAGGCCAGGCCGTTCGCCCTGCAGAGTTCAGCGAACGGCGCGTTTTCCGCGAGAAAACCGTAGCCCGGATGCACGCAGTCGCATCCGGTCTCCCCGGCGATGTCGATGAGCGCCCCGGCGTCCAGGTAGGCCCCCACCGGATCGCCCCCGTCGCCGCCAAGTTCCCTGGCTTCGGTGACAACCCTCGTGTGCAGCGACCAGGCATCGACCGCCGCATGGACGCCGACAGTCTCCATGCCGAGCGCGGATGCCGCCCTGGCGATACGAATCGCGATCTCGCCCCGATTGGCTATCAGTACGCGCTTGAAAGGTTTCACTTCTACTCCCCGAAATCGGCGTTGGCGGTATGTCGGGAGCGCCACCGTACGCCACAGTCTGTCGGATGCGCCGCGCTTGTTGCAAGACGTTGCCATTCTTCAGCGATTTGATGCGGAAGTCAGGTTGGAGGAAATCAGGCTCGGACCCGTCGGTGGAAGTGGAAGCGGAGTTGGAACTGTGCTGACGGGCAGTGGAACCGGCCTGCCGGTCGCGTCGTTTCTGATAGGCTTCGCTGTCGCGAATCGGAGGAAGCGGGCGGTCATGCACGTCGTAGTCATCGGTGCCGGTCTGCAGGGTATCTGCACGGCTTACTATCTCGCCGAAGCCGGGGCGGAGGTCACCGTTCTGGAGCGCAACGACGGTCCGGCCCTGGAGGCGAGCTTCGGAAACGGGGGCTATATCCAGGCGGAGTGCCCGGAGATCTGGAACCAGCCGGGCATACTGGGCGTGCTGCCCAAGTGGTGGTGGTCGAGCCTGAGCGGCAATCGCAGGGAAGCCGCGAAGCTGTTGCGCACGTCTGAACTCCTGCGGCTGCTTCCCTGGGGCATCCGTTTCCTGCGGGCTGCCAAACCCGACATCTATTTCAGGAACGTCGCCCTGAACCGCGAGCTTGCCCTGTACACGCTGGATTGCATGGCGGATCTGCGCCATGACCTGGGCATCGAATACGCGCACCGGTCCTGTGGCTGCCTGTTCATTTACCGCGATCGGCACAGCATGGAACGCCTCCGCCCGCTGCTGGACCGCCTGGGCGCCGATTGGGAAGAACTGGACCGGGACATGCTGTTGCAGACCGAGCCGTGCCTGCGCCCGATCGGCGATGAGCTGTGCGGAGCGATCCGGTTTCCGCGGGACGTATCGGCCGATTCGTATCTCTTTTCAAGGGCGATGTCCGAAGTGGCGGCGAACAATGGAGTCAGGTTCGAATACGGGAGCCCGGTTTCGCGCCTCGCCGCGCATGGATCGGGGGTAAAAGTCACCGCGGACGGGAAGGAAGTGCGGGGCGATGCCCTGGTAATCGCGGCCGGCGCGTATTCGGGCAGGTTGGCGGCGACCCTGGGCATCAGGCTGCCCATCGCCCCGGCCAAGGGCTATTCCGTGACCATCCCGCTCGGCGACTGGCCGGAACGCCCGCGTCACGTCATCGGCGACATGGGCGTGCACGCGGGTCTCAACGTGATTGGTGACGCGCTGCGGGTTGCGGGTACGGCGGACTTCTGCGGTTACGACACGAGCATCGACCCCGAGCGCATCGACTACATGGTGGGCCTGGTGGAAGCCGTGCTCCCGGAATTCGCCAGGGCCATGGACCGGGAAGCGATCAGGCCCTTCGCGGGACTGAGGCCGCTGTCTGCCGACGGCCTGCCCATGATCGGCGCAACCGGCGTACCCAATGTATACGTGAATACGGGCCACGGCGGCCTGGGCTGGACCCTGTCGGCCGGGTCTGCCAAAGTCCTGGCGGACCGAATCCGAGGCAAGACACCGGCGCTCAACCCGGATTCCTATTCGCCACTGCGCTTTTGATGCGCTGCAATTCCCTTTTTTCGCGCCTTCGGTGGGAGTTGGGTGAATGTGCGCCGGAATTCGCGTTTCCCGCCCGCCTCGTTTCTCGTAGCGACGCCGGTTAATCTTCGGCCGAGGCAGCCAAGGAGAGCCTGATGACCGATCGTCAGATTGCACGCAACATTGTCGAAGCGGCCATGCGGGAAGGACGCCGGTCGCTGAATGCCGAAGAAGCCTTCCGGGTCTGCACTGCCTACGGCATCGCATTCCCGGAGCAGGGTATCGCGAAATCCCGCGCGCAAGCCCGTTCCGTTGCGGAGCGCATCGGTTATCCGGTGGTCGCCAAGATCGACTCCCCCGATATCCTGCACAAGACCGATGCCGGCGGGGTGATCCTGGGCATCGACAGCGGGGAAGCGCTCGAGGCCGCCTACGACCGCCTGGTCGCCCTGGCGGCGAACCATGCGCCGAGCGCTGCCGTCAATGGCGTGCTCGTTCAACGTCAGGCCGGCGACGAAGCGGGCTCCCAGGAAGTGATCGTCGGCGCCGCAACGGATCCGGTGTTCGGCAAGCTCGTCGCCTTCGGACTGGGCGGCGTGCTGGTGGAGGTCATGGGCGAGGTCACGTTCCGGTTGGCGCCGGTCACGGAAGACGAGGCCGCGGCCATGCTCGACGACATCGCGGGCGCCGCGGTGCTGGACGGGGTGCGCGGGGCCCAGGGCGTCGACCGGGATGCGTTGGCTCGATTGATCGTCAACGTCGGCCGGCTGGTTACCGATTGCCCAGAGATTCACGAACTCGACCTGAACCCGGTGTTCGCGAGCGCCCGGGGCGCCTGTGCGGTGGATGCGCGCATCCTGTTGCAGGAGCCGGCCGAGCCGCGTTTCCGGCCTGACCAGGGCGACATCCTGGCGGCGATGCGCCGGATCATGCAGCCGGATGCCGTTGCCGTGATCGGCGCGTCCGCCGAGGACGGCAAGATCGGCAACTCCGTCATGAAAAACCTGATCGACGGCGGCTACGAAGGCGCGCTCTATCCCATCCATCCCAAGGCGGACGTCATCCTGGACCACCGCTGCCACGCCAGTGTCATCGATGTACCGGGAGACATCGACATTGCCATTTTCTGCATTCCCGCCCGGTTCGTCGCCGGGGTGCTCGCCGAATGCGGCCGCAAGAAGATTCCCGGCGCCATTCTCATCCCCTCGGGATTCGCGGAGGTGGGCGAGCAGGCGCTGCAGGACGAGATCGTCGCGGTGGCCCGGGAGAACGGCGTGCGCCTCATGGGGCCGAACATCTACGGCTACTACTACACCCACAAGGACCTCTGCGCGACCTTCTGCACGCCCTATACGGAGAAGGGCAAGGTGGCGCTGTCGTCCCAGAGCGGCGGGGTGGGCATGGCCATCGTCGGCTTCAGCCGCTCCGCGAAGATGGGCGTCTCCGCGATCGTCGGGCTCGGCAACAAGGCCGACATCGATGAGGACGACCTCCTGACATTCTTCGAGCAGGACCCGAACACCGAGGTGATCGCCATGCACGTGGAGGACCTGAAGGACGGTCGGGCCTTCGCCGAAGTGGCCTCCCGGGTATCACGGAAAAAGCCCGTCGTGGTGCTGAAAGCGGGCCGCACCCGCATGGGCGCCCGCGCCGCGAACTCGCACACCGGAGCGCTTGCCGGTGACGACCGCGTCTACGACGCGGTGCTGAAACAGAGCGGTGTGATTCGCGCAACGACCTTGAATGACATGCTCGAATACGCCCGGGGGTTGCAGGTGCTGCCGACGCCGGCGGGCGAGAACATCCTGATCCTGACCGGCGCCGGCGGTTCGGGGGTATTGCTGTCCGATGCCTGCGTCGACCACGGCCTGTCCCTGATGGAGATGCCCGAAGACCTCGATGCCGCCTTCAAGGCGTTCATCCCGCCCTTCGGCGCATCCGGCAACCCGGTGGACATCACAGGCGGCGAACCCCCCTCCACCTACCGGGCCACCATCGATCTGGCCCTCGAGGACAACCGCATCCACGCCCTGGTGCTCGGCTACTGGCACACCATCATCACGCCGCCCATGGTTTTCGCCGAACTGCTGGGCGAAGCGGTTGCCGCGGCGCGCGGCCGGGGCATCGACAAGCCGGTGGTCGCCTCCCTGGTGGGCGACGTGGAGATCGAGGCGGCCTGCGACTACCTCATGGACCGCGACATCCTGGCGTACCCCTATACGGCGGAGAAACCGGTCGCCGTGCTCGGGGCGAAATACCAGTGGGCGCGCAACGCGGGATTGATCTGATCCCTCCGCATTCTATCCTTGAGCCGGACAGGGTGCCGCGGCATAACGGCATTTGCCTGACGCGCCGGGGCGCTGACGCGCAAGGAAAAGACGACCGCTGGGAGAGAGTAGGTGTGCGGTGCGGGGTCGCCACCGGTCGGGCGCAGCCCGAGCCGAAGCACCGCTTCGGCAGGTGGCGACGCCCCGCAACTAGTTGCGGGGCCGGGTGTCGAACAATCTGCGCCCTCGAATTCCACGAAAACGCGTCCGCTTGGCGTGCCGGATACCCGTACCGCATACCTGCTCTCGGTGCCCGATCGAAACAATCTTTTTCGTACGCATTTTCTAAAAATTATATTTAAAACCAATCGCTTGAGAGTTTATTCCGTGAAAGCCCGCTATTGATTGAGCAGGCCCAGGGCTTCCTCGTGAACCCGGGCATCTCCGGCCGCTACCGCCGTACCCCCCATGCACGGGTCGCCGCCCGACCAGGTCGTTATCACACCGCCCGCGCCCCGCACGATGGGTATCAGCGCCTGGATGTCATAGGGCTGCAGCGACGCCTCGACGACCAGGTCGAGGCAACCCATCGCCAGCAGCGCGTAGTTGTAGCAGTCGCCTCCGAACCGGGTGAAGCGCACCGCCCCGTCGACCCGGTCGAAGACCGCTCGCTCTTCACCCGACTTGAACATGCGCGGAGTGGTTGCGGCCAGCGCGGCATCTGCCAGCGCGGCGCAGGGACGCACTCGCAACGCGCGTTCCTCGCCGGCGTGCCGGTAGCCCGCACGCCCACCCGAACCGAAGAAGGTCTCGCCGGTGAACGGTTGGTGCATGACGCCGAGCACCGGCGCCTGACCGTCGAACAACCCGAGCAGAACACCCCAGTGCAGTTGGCCGGTCACGAAACCCCGGGTGCCGTCTATGGGATCGATGACCCAGGTGAGGCCGTTGCCCTCCTGGTGGCCGAACTCCTCGCCGAGCAGCCCGTGCTCCGGGAAGGCGCCCTTGATCCGCTCGCGAATCACCGTCTCCGCGGCGCGGTCGGCTTCGGTGACGGGGTCGAACCCGCGCCCCAATTCCGCCTCGCCCGCCTTGTTGTCGACACTCGCCCCGGTTCGGAAAAACGGCAGCGCAGCCGCCCCCGCCCGCTCAGCGGCATCGAGCGCGAGCGCCAGGCAGGCCTTGCACTGCTCTGTGGAGACTGCGACTCGTTCCGAATAGGTCAGCATCGTCCGGCACGTGAGTGAGTGACCCACGCATTATCGCTCAAGGCGCCTTCTTGCAGGAAAATCGCGGTACCGGGTGATATCGACACCTGTCCCCCCGTGCGCCCCGGCGCTATGGTGCGCGTTTTCGCAGCGGTCGGGAACCGTTGAGGAGCCTGACGGAAACCCAATGGCACAAAGAGACCTCACAAAAGGCTCCATACCCGGATCGCTGCTCAAGCTGACCGCGCCCATGACCGTGGGCATTACCTCCGCCATTCTCGTGCAGACCCTGGAGATGGGGTTCATCGGGCAGTTGAGCATCGAGCACGTCGCCGCGATGACATTCACGTTTCCCCTCACCATGGTGCTCTCGAGCATCGCGCTCGGCATCGGCATCGGGGCCTCGTCCATCATCGCCCGGGGAGTGGGCAGCGGCGACTGGGACGACGTGCGGCGCCTGGGGACGCACAGCATTCTCCTCTCCGGCGGTGTCATGGTGCTGCTCGCAATCGCCGCATGGGCGGCGGTCGACCCGGTGTTTCTGGCGCTCGGCGCCCCGGCGAGCATGCTGCCGCTCATTCACAGCTACCTCAATATCTACTTTCCGGGTGCGGTGCTGTTCACCGTAACCATGACCGCAAGCAGCATCATGCGCTCGAGCGGCAACGCCAACGTACCGGGGCTGGTCATCACCGTCGGCTCGGCACTGCACCTCGCCATCGACCCGATCCTCATCTTCGGCTGGTTCGGTTTTCCGAGGCTCGAACTGGCGGGCGCGGCCCTGGCGATGACCGTCACCCGGTTCCTGACCACCATCGTGCTGTTTCACTATGTCTACCGCAGCGGCCTGGTGCGCACCACGGCGGTGGCCGAACGGTTCATCGAGTCGTGCCGGCGGATCATGCACATCGGCATCCCGGCCATCGCCACGCAGTTGATCGGCCCGGTATCGGCTGCGGTGATCACCCGACTGCTGGCCGGCCACGGCGAGATCGTGGTGGCGGGCTTCGGCGTGGCCACGCGTATCGAGATCGCGGCGATCATCACCCTTTTTGCACTCTCCGGCAGCATCGGGCCCTTCGTCGGCCAGAACTGGGGGGCGAACCGGCCGGACCGCGTGCGGGGCGGAATGAACGCCAGCTATGTCTTCTGCCTGGGCTGGGGCCTCTTCACGGGCGCCGCCCTGTTCCTGTTCCGCGGCACCGTCGCACCCTGGATCAATGACGACGCCCAGGTGATCGCGGTTGCGGTCTTCTACCTCGCCCTGGTTCCCTGGACGCACGGGCCCTGGGGGGTGCTCATGATGGTGTCCGCCTCGTTCAATGCGCTCGGCAAGCCCATTCCCTCCACCCTGCTCTCGTTCGCCCGCATGTTCGTGCTGAATGTTCCCCTGGCGCTGCTTTTCAACCAGTTCTGGGGCTATCAGGGCATCTTCATCGCCACGGCCGCCAGCAACTGCGTCATGGGCTTGGCCGGATACCTGTGGTTTCGCCAGACCTATTTCAAGACCCGAACGGCATCGCCGGCGTGAACCCGGGCGCAGCGTACTTGCGGTTCCATCCAGGAACCAATCCCAGGAAAGCCCGCGTGCTTGCGAACCCGGGCGCGCACCGCCCGCGAGTCAGGCCGGAGTGTCTTTCGGCCGAATCTTCCGTGCGATATCGCCGATTCGTACCGTACCGGGTTCCACCACCCTGGCATTGATACCGCGCAGGTTGTGCCGGCGCCCGTTTTTCGAATTCACGAAGCGGGTGGCATCCGGGCCAAACCGGGCCGAGAATTTTCGGCAGCCGGTGTGCGGTACCGCGGTCACCTCGATAACGGCTTCGCCGACCCTGACCCGTGTGCCCGGCGGCAGGTTCTCGCCGCCCAGTTCGAGATCGATGTACAGTTGGTCTCCCGCCAGGGCCCAGCGCTCCCGGGTTTGCGCCACCAGCGCGGCGGCCCTGGCGTTCATTACGGTGATCTGCGTGGCAAGGTGTTCTGCCGGGTCCAGCCCGTACTTGTCGTCGCGCCAGTTGTCGCCCACCAGTCCATCCTCGAGGTCGAGCACGCCCGCCTCCAGAACCTCCCGCTCATTGGTGTGGGGCCGGCGCACGAGCATTTCCAGCCGGCCGCCGTCGCTCGGCGATGCCTGAACGTGGGCAAGGCCTGCATCGAGCTCTTCTCGGGTCAGGTGTTTCATTCGGCGGGACTCGGGGAGGTTTCAGCGAGGGAGGAAATATGAGCCATGCCGGCCGTGGCTTCAACCCCGGCCCGGGCGAGTTGCCCCCGGACTCGCTTTGTCGCAGCCGATGGGGTATTAGTTGCCGTTCCGTCCGTACCCGTGCAAGTAACCAATGAGCGAACTCGCCTTCCTGTCCGCAACCGCCATCGCCGCCAGAATCCGCAGCCGGGAACTCGGCTGCGAAGAAGTGCTGCGCCACTACCTCGACCGGGTCGACCGCTACAACGGCAGGCTGAATGCGCTGGTGGTGGATGTGCGCGAACAGGCCCTCGAGCAAGCCCGGGCCGCGGACCGGGCCGTGGCCGCCGGCGACGACCTCGGCCCGTTGCACGGCGTGCCGATGACGATCAAGGAGTCGTACAACCTGGCCGGCACGCCGACCACCTGGGGCAACCCGGTCTGGAAAGACAACATCGCCTCCGAAGACGCGGAGTCAGTGAAGAAACTGAAGCAGGCCGGAGCCGTCATCTTCGGCAAGACGAATGTCCCGCTCATGCTGGCGGACTTCCAGAGTTACAACGCAATTTACGGCACCACCAACAACCCGTACGACCACGCCCGGGCTCCCGGCGGCTCCTCGGGGGGCTCGGCGGCTGCGTTGGCGGCGGGCCTGACCGGCATCGAGACCGGCTCCGACATCGGCGGCTCCATCCGCAATCCTTCCCACTACTGCGGCGTCTTCGGTCACAAGCCCACCTGGAACCTGCTCTGGATCCGGGGGCACTCGCCGCCGGGCGACCTGCGCAGCAAGCCCGACATATCGGTCATCGGCCCCCTGGCGCGATGCGCGGAAGACCTGGAAACCGCGGTCGGGGCCACGGCCGGGCCCGACGAGATCACGGCGCGCGGCTACCGGCTCGACCTGCCTTCCCTGAACGGGCGTACGCTCAAAGACCTCAGGATGGCCGTGTGGGCCGACGATGAGTGCGTGCCCGTCAGCGCGGACGTGCGGGAGCGCGTGGAACAGGTTGCCGCCGCCTTCCGGGACGGCGGCGCGGCGGTCGACGGGGAAGCCCGGCCGGATTTCGACCCGGCCCGCGGCCACGAGACCTACTCGGTACTGTTGCAGGCAACCATGGCGGCACGCATGCCGGATGCCGAGTACGAGACGCTGCGCGAACACGTCGCGAAGCTCGACACGAACGACGACAGCGCCGCGGCGCGGGTCTTCCGGGCACAGGTGGCATCGTTCAAGACTTGGAAACAGAACGATGAACAGCGCTCGCACCTGCGCTGGAAGTGGCACGAGTTCTTCAGGGACTTCGACCTGGTGCTGATGCCGATCATGTCCACGGCCGCTTTCAGGCACGATCACCGACCCATGGGCCAGCGCACCATTACGGTCAACGGCGCCTCGCAACCCTATTTCGACCAGGTGTTCTGGGCCGGGCTCGCCAGCGCCAGCTATCTCCCTTCCACCGTCATTCCCACGGGCCTGAACGATGAGGGGCTGCCCATCGGCGTACAGATCGTGGGGCCGGAATACGGCGACCTGATAACGATCGGGGCGGCACGAATGATGGAGGCGGCGGGCTTCCGCTTTACGCCGCCCTCAGGTTACGACGACTGAGGCGCAACTCGGACGCTGCCGCCTCGCCCCGGCAGGGATCGCACAGTAACCGGGCGGGTCAGCCGTCGAGTTTCGCTATTTTTCTGGCGATCTTCTCGTCGAGCAGGCGGTCTGCGGCGTTCGCGGGTGGGATTTCGAGGGCGTTCACGAACATCTCGCGCGCCCGTACCCGGTTCTTGCGTTCGCTCAGCATCAACAGCCCCCGGGCGTATTCGTAGACCCCGACCTTGGATTCCGGGTCGAGTTCCAGGCCCCGCTCGTAGTGATTCGCGCCGGTCCTGTTCGATGCCCCCAAGGTCGCGCGTGCCATGAACCCGCCTTCCTTGATCCCTTCCACATGCCAGGCGCCGAGGCTGATGTGGGCTTCTGCCATGTCCGGATCGATGGAAACCGCTTTCTCGAATGCTTCGCGTATGCGTCCCGCAAAACCCTGTCGGAACGCCTTCAGGCTGCCGATGGTCTGCGTGTAGCGCCCCATCGCATGGCCCCAGCGCAGCGCGCTTTCCGCATCGTCGGGGTCGAGGTCGACGGCTTTCTCACCCAGGGCCATGGCCCGCTCGTACAGACCCTGCTTTTCGTCGTCATCGGCGATGTAGTAACCGTGCGCCACCAGGGACAGGTTGGCCAGCGTAAATCCTTGCGCGGTCCCAAGCGCCTCGGCCATTTCCGCCGCTTCGAGGAAGCGGCCTTCGTCGTACGCCGTGCGCGCGGATTCAAGGGAATTCGCAGCGGCGTTGGCCAACGAACAGAGGGCAGCCGCGAGAAACGGTACGAACAACGCGGTCTTGTTGAGCATCACCTTCGGGCGGTTGATCGTGCGAGTCGGGGCACCCTGCCGTAGCGCCAAACCCGTGTCAACAAAGCGGATCTCACCCAATCTGACCTGTCCAATCGATCGTGTGATCAGGTCTTCCCGGCCAACGCGGCGAGGGACACGCCGAGCCAGCAACCCGGCGCGCCGGGACGCTGACGGGCAGAAACAACGCCCAATCTCGGGAAAGAGTTTGCATGCGGGGCTTCCCTTTCGGCGCGTTAAGCTCGTCCAATAACCTTGTGTACGGCAGGATGATGTGGCCGTGCGCCGAAAGGGAAGCCCCGTATGCGAACTCGCTGTTGAGACCGACGATAGTTTGACCAATCGAAATTTTTCTAAAATCAACAGGTTGTTTTTTTTTCCATGAAAGTTTCCACCCCGGCGAGCCGGGACGCTGACGCGCAAGGAACAGAAACCCGCTGGGAGGGAGTAGGTGTGCGGTGCGGGTATCCGGCACCTTTAAAGCACCCCTGCGCCGTTGAATTCCAAGACAACGCGT
>CAZWZH010000224.1:0-6203 GCA_964638775.1 uncultured Pseudomonadales bacterium | reverse complement strand
GAACCGACGCTAGCCCGACCTATTCATGAATCAACTACTGCGGCCGTCAATAGCAGCGAAATCACTGGGCGTGCTCCCGCCGCGTGCTCAACGTGCTGTAAGCACGCCTCCGCGCGCTCTGGTCCGCGCCACCCAGTGCTTTCACTACTCTTGCCAACCTCGCTACATTGATTCATGAACAGGTCGGGCTAGGCGCGCACCATGCGCAGGGCATGGTCGGCGAACCTGTCACCGATCTCTGCGCTGGTGAGCCTGCCCCGTTTCCTCACCCAGGTCAGGACATGCTCGCACATTCCGATTATGGCGAAAGCCGTCAGGGAGGCATCTTCTACCTCAAACGCGCCTGTCATGGCGCCATCGATCAGAATCCGCTTCAGGTCGCGATAGTGAACCACTTCCAGGGAGCGCAGCAGGCGCCGTTCCTGATCTCCCAGTTTTCGGCTTTCGCTCTTGCCGGCGTACATCCAGCGCGTGTACACCGTTGTTACGTCCGAGATTTCTTCCAACTGGTAGGCGATATGTGTTTTCACGTAAGCGCGAAGCCGGTCTTGTGGTGTTGCGTGGCGTTCAACTTCCCGCTGGCAGGCGCCCGTCAAGCCGATGACGGCAAGCCGTAGACATTCGAACAGGAGTGCCTGCTTGTTCTCGAAATGGTAGTAAATGCCTGCGGGCGTGATGTTGGCACGCTCGGCAATCGACTTGAGACTGCTTGACTCGTAACCCCGCTCGCTGAAAACAGTCGATGCCGCCACGATTATCTGATCTCGAACGGGCGCTTCCTCGGGTTTGCGGACAGGTCGGGTCATGGCGCAACGGCAATCGCGGAGACAGGTTGGTCAGAAATCGACAAGGCGCGCAGAATATCACGAAGATGGAACGGGTTCTCCGCAATTGAACCGACCCGGAAAACCAGGCCGACGCATGCCTCGCAGCCTGCTCTCCCTGCTGGGAAGCGACTCTGCCAGCATTCCCGAAGTCTTTGCACGACGCGCCGAGCGAAGCCCGGACAGCACATTCCTGATGTGGGAGGGAACTGCCTGGTCATATCGGCAAAGCCTGGAAGTCATCAGGGGATTCGCCGGTTTCCTGATGCGATCTGCCGAATATTCCGACCGGCTCCGCGTCGCGACTTTACTCCGCAACTGCCCTGAAGCCATGTGGGCCTGGCTCGGAACCTGCTTGGCGGGCGGTGTCGCCGTGCCGCTCAATCGCAACCACAGGGGGACATTGCTCACCGACATGATCAAGCGGTCTGGAGCGACGGTGCTGGTTACCGATGCAAAGGCGTTGTCGGAACTGCCGAACCCCGAATCGCTCGGCATAGGTCTGCTGCTGCTCGCCGACACAGTCCCGGAAAGGCTGGCAGTTCCAACGCTGCGTTTCGCCGACGCTCAAGACCCTCGTGCCTACAGACCCGTGAACCTGGCGCCCTCGGATCCGGCCTGCCTGCTTTACACGTCCGGAACCACGGGTCGGTCCAAGGCGGTGCTGGTACCCCACAACCAGTATTGCCGGGGGGCCGGTCATCTGGTGGATAGCTTCGGCCTACGGGCAGATGATGTGTTTCACAATTGGCTGCCGCTCTATCACCTCGGCGGACAACTGCACATGACCATGACCTCTGTCATCTGCGGTGGCGCCGTGGCCCTTTTTCCAACGTTTTCCAGGTCGCAGTTCTGGACTCAGGTGCATGGCACCGGCGTGAGCGTCCTGTGCGGATTCGAACCCATTCTGCGCTTCATTTGGTCACTGCCTCGACGTGCCTCCGATGCCGATTCCTCGTTGCGGGTAGGCATCTTCGCCGGCATTCCCCCGGACCTGAAGCGGAGTTTCGAAAACCGGTTCGGCATCCGGCTCGCCGAAAACTACGGCATGACCGAAGCCGATCCGATCACCCATCCATATTCCGGCATTGAACCTCCTGACGGATCTTGCGGACTTGCCGGAAGGGACTTTGAAATCACGATTCTGGGCCCTGACGACCAGTCCCTTGCGCCAGGCGAGTTGGGTGAGATCGCTGTACGCCCGCTGGTGCCAGGCGTAATGACACTTGGTTATGAGAGTGACCGCGATGCCTTCCTGCACGCGTCTCGGTCAAACTGGTTCCATACGGGTGACCTGGGCACCATGGACGATGCCGGTTTTCTCTATTTCAAGGGACGGCTCGGCAACTACATTCGGCGTCGCGGAGAGAACGTTTCCGCTGCGGAGCTTGAAGAAATCTTAGCCGGACACGAAGCCGTATTGGAATGCGCGGCCGTGGCAGTTCCCAGTGAAATCGGAGAAGACGAGATCAAACTGGTCGTCGTGCCCAAACCCGATGAAGCGATCGTCCCATCGGAGGTGCATGCGTTCGCCAAGGCGCGGATGGCCGCGTTCATGGTGCCGCGCTACGTCGAAATCGTGGATGCCTTGCCGCGTGGCGAACTCGGCAAGGTGAAACTCGCTGAGCTAAAGACCCTCGGCCCGCATGTTTGGGACGCCCTCGGACAGTACTGAAAACCTCGGACCAGTCGGTTTTGGCACTAGCGTTCCGGCAACGCGAAAACAAACAGCGCCGGGCTGTCGCGCGGCGGTTTCAGTTCGGTGTGGATGGACAGGGCGCGGCGTTCCGGCGATGCCGTGCCGCCGCCGACGGCGACGGCGATGTACTGGCGCCCGTCAACGGCGTAGGCGATCGCGCTGCCCGAGACCGGCGCGCTGACGATTGCCTGCCAGAGTACGTCGCCCGTGCTGTCGTCGAGCGCCATGAAACGCCGGTCGATGTCGCCGGTGAACAGCAGGCCGCCCGCCGTCGATACGGCCGTGCCGAGTACCGCGGCGCGCTGCTCGTGCCGCCAGGCCTGGCGGCCGGTGGAGATGTCGATGGCGTCGATACGCCCGACCGGGTACGGGTAGCTGGTCACCGCCGGATCCTCGACGACCAGCCAGCTCGTCGCGTAGCCGTCCTCGGCCGTGGGCGTCTCGGTGTAGCCGGTCTGCAGGTGGCACAGGTTCTGTTGCGGCTGGTACATCAGGCCCGTGCGCGGGCTGTACGACCCTGCCGGCCAGTTTTTTCCGCCACCGAGGGATGGGCAGACCAGGATCTCCTCGAACGGGCCGACCACCATGTCTTCGTCGATGTACACCGCGCCGTCGCCGTCGATGGCCTTGATCACGTTCTGGTGCAGCGTTTCCCTCGCCCAGAGGAACTCGCCCGTTTTCCGGTCGAGGGTATAGACGATGCCGGTCTTGCCGGGAATGCCCGTCACCACCTGCCGGAGCTCCCCGGGCGTGACGCGGGGGCTGATCCACGGCACCTCGTCGGGATCCGGCGCCACGGCCACGTCGATCAGGTAGCGTTCGAAGACGTGATCGAGGTCCCAGTTGTCGCGCGGCAGGTGCTGGTAGTACCAGACCAGGTCACCGGTGGCGGGGTCGGTGGCCAGGGTGCAGTTGGAGTAGAGCACATCGTGCCCGGTGGTGCCGCGCAGTCGCTCCAGCGACGGTTGCGGCACGGAGGTGCCCCAGTACAGGAGCCCGAGCCCCGGGTCGTAGCTCGGCACGTTGCCCCAGGTGCCGACATGCCAGCGACGCTCGTCCGGCAGGTCTCCCCAACTGTCGTCAGCAGGTTCTCCGGGTTTCGGGATGGTCCGCCGATGCCAGATCTCGCGGCCGGTTTCCGGGTCGTGCCCCGCCAGGTAACAGCTTTCGGGGCCGCCGCGCGCCGAGCAGGAACGGCCGCTGACGACCACGCCGGCAACGACCATCGGGCCGCCCACGTGACCGATTCCCGCACCGCCTGCCCGTTCTTCGGTTTCCCACAGAAGTTCGCCGCTGCGCGCATCGAGTGCGATGAGATGCCGATCGTCGGTGAGATGGAAAAGCCGGTGCCCGAAAATGGCGAGGTTGCGGCGGTTGCGCGAACGGCTGTCGTCTTCACGCTGGCGCCGGTATTCCCAGATCAGGTCGCCGTCGGTGGCGTCAAGCGCCTGGATGACGTCGCCCGGCTGCTGCACGTACAGGGTGCCGGCGTGCACCAGGGGCGTGGTGTACTGGCCGCCCGGCTCCCCTGCGCGGGACCAGGCCAGGCGCAGTTCGCCCACGTTGTCGCGATTCACCTGGTCGAGGGGGCTGTGGGCCCAGCCGTCGTAGGTGCGGCGGAACATCAGCCAGTCACCCTCTGGCGGGTCTTCGAGCATGGCCCGGGTGACCGGCTTGAAATCGTCGACCGTGGCCTGTGCGAGGAGCTGCAGGTCGACGTTGGTGATCTGCGGCCAGCTCAGGCTGCGGATCCAGGCGACCAGGGCCACGAGATCGTCGTCTCGAATGTGCGCGAACGGCGGCATCCGGAATCCGCCGTGCTGGATGATGTTCGCGAAATCCATGTCCGATCGCAGCGACATGAAACCCGGGTCCGCCAGGTTGGGCGGCGTCAGCTCGGGGCCCTGCCCGAGCACGGCAAGGCCGGCGCCGTCGGGGGCATGGCAGGCCATGCAGTTGGTTTCGTAAATCGCCTTGCCCCGCTCCAGCATCGGTGGGGTCACATTGATTGTCGGTGGCGCGGGACCCTCGCGTTGCGGGCGTCCGCCCGGCTCGGCCGCCATCGCCGGCGCAGTCGCGAATGTACACGCAAGCAATGCCAGCAGGCAGCGTGGTGAGAACGTCACGCGCCGAACTCCTGTTGAGGCTAGCCCTTGCCGAATTCCTGTTCGAGGTCGTGGAACATTTCCTCGCGGACCAGCACGATCGGCAGGAAGCCGATGTTGTAGACCCGGTCGTGGAAATCCTTCAGCGTGCCCTTCTGGTCGAGCTCGCGCATCTTCTGGAAGTAGTCTTCGCGCAGCAGCATCCACTGGAAGTAGCCGACCGTCGGGGCGGACATGGTGGTGCCGACCCGGGATACGATGCCGTCGATGTTGATCCGGGCGCCGCGGCGGACGAATCCGATGGTGTTCGACTCGAGGTCAAGCGCCTCTTCGTAGGTCATGCGGCCGGTGTGCAGGCCGGAGTCGATGATCACCCTGCCCATGCGCCAGAGTTTTGCGCGCAGATATTCCAACTCGTAGATATCCTGTTTGTCCTCCGGGAACCAGCCGTACTTCGGGTCCGGAGTCAGGTCCCACTCGATGTAGTAACACCAGGACTGGTTCGAATAGCTGCTCTCGTAGACCCGCAGCGGCCGGTCGAGGGTGTTCTGGTAGAGGCGCTGCAGGTGGTGCCCCGGGTAGACCTCGTGGGTGGCGATCACGTACATGAAGGAAGCGTCCTTCTCGCGGAGGTTGCCCTCGGCGACGTACTCCGGCCACTCCGGGCTGACCGGGATGATGGTCCAGGCCGACTTGCGGGACTGCGACGCCACGGGTACGCCCGGGCCCCAACCCCACCATTGCGAGGCCCATAGGCTGGGATCTGCCGCTTCCATGATGGCGTCGTCGTTGTCCCAGGGAATGGTGACCAGGTCGTTGTCGATCACCCAGTCACGCGTCGCGCGGGATGCCTCCAGGTGCTTGTAGACGAGTTGCTCGGCGAAGAAGTGCTCGTCCTTCTCGTTCCTGATGATCTCGAGCCAGGTGCGCTCCGGGTCAATTCTGCGCGCCTTGACTTCCAGGTGACGCAGCACGATGTTGAACTGTTTCCAGCCCCAGTCGTGGTAATTCGGAATCCGGTTGAATCCCGGGGCGCCGCGTGCGATCCGGCGCAGGTGAATGCTGTTTTCGGGGAACAGGTATTTCTTCTCCATGAGCGCGTTGAAGACCTCCTCGCCGATGGCGTAGTCGCCCTGCTCCCGCTGCGGAAAGTCCTCGTTGAGGAAACGGCGATATTCCGCGAGTGCGGCAATGCCGTCGCTGCCGGCGGTGAGCAGCCGGTCGCGTAGCGCATCATCCGATACGCGCTCGGCGAACCCGGGAAGTTCGTTTCTCAATACAAGCGCAAAGCCGTCGACGAAATCGTTGGCCAGTTCCACCCAGCGCGCAATGTGCTGATCGAGATTGGTCTCGGCATTGCGGAGGCGCACCCGCAGCAATGCGAGGTCGTCCACCAGTTCGGCCGCCCGGGTGTCCACGGGCCTCGGGTCGGCGAGTATCTTGTAGGCGACGTCGCGGTTATTGAGGTAGACCTTGGGGTCCTGGCGCCAGCGCTGCACGCGCTCGCCTTCGTGCAGGACATCGACTGGCGCTTCCTGAAGAGCCTGCTGGAGTCGCAGATCATCGAAGGCGAGC
>CAZWZH010000223.1:0-17934 GCA_964638775.1 uncultured Pseudomonadales bacterium | reverse complement strand
CACTAGGCTATGTGCGTCACTGACGCCGGACGGAGGCAAGGATGAGCGGCGGCTGCCCATTCGCACTCGATGTCTTTGCGGAGCCCTCGGCGACGGACGATCCGGGGGCGCAGATCGACTTTCCGCTGATGCCGGAAGGGGAGGCCGTCGACATGGGCCACGCGCCGGACGGAACGCCGCTTTTCGATCCCCGAATCCTGAACTCGGCCGAGTTCATGCGAAATCCCTATCCCTACTATCGGATTCTGCGCGACCACTACCCGGTGTTCCACGACCGGCTGTGCAACACCTATTACGTTACCCGCTATGAAGACATCACCAATTGCTATTTCGACGACGAAGGGTTCAACACCATTCCGAAAGGCAGTTCCAGCGGCGTGCTGGGCAACACCCAGCTCGAGCTTTCCGGCGTGGAGCACCGGCGGCGACGCAATCTCTACGGCCAGCACTTGGTGGGACGATCGTTGAAAAACCGCATTCCCGCCATCCAGCGGCAGGCCCGGGAGATGATCGAGGCCTGGGAGCGGATCGACGATCCCCAGGTGGTTTCGAAAAGCAACGGCGTGCGTACCGTGGAACTCGGCCGCGCCTTCGCCAACGAGTTTCCCATCCGTGTGGTCTGTGAGGTGCTCGGCTTCCCGAAGGAGGCCCAGTACGATTTCTACTATTGGTACAACTCGATGATGTCGGGCCTGGGGGGCTCCCAGACCCACCAGCAGGGCCTGGAGGCGCGCCAGCACCTCGAGGACTACGTCGAGGGTATCGTCGAGGCGCGTCGCAAGGAGCCCACCTGGCTCCATGACGAGGCGGGCAACCCGATTTCCAAGGACATCATCACCAAGCTCTGCGAGACCAGGGTTGACGGTGACTACCTGTCGACCGAAGAGATCACCTCGAACATCGCGCTGGTGGTCGGCGGCGGCGGCGAGACGACCCGGGGAGCCATTCTCAACATGTGGTACCTGTTGCTGCAGCACCCCGAGCAATTCGAGGCGGTCCGCAACGACGATGCCCTGTGGGATACGGCGTTTCACGAGACCCTGCGCCACTCCTCGTCCATCGGCGGCCAACCCCGGCACAACACGTACGATGTGGTCATGCACGGCGTGAAGGTGCCCGCCGGCTCGCTCATGCAGATGGTCGACTTCTCCGCCAATCACGACGAGCGCATCTTCAAGGACCCGGAAACCTTCAATATCTTCCGGGACGACCTGTACAGCGGCAAGATTCTGCGCAGCGGCTACAACCGGGACGGCCGCCACAACCACATGGCCTTCGGCGTCGGCCCGCACCTGTGCCCGGGCGCCTGGATTTCGCACCAGGAGGCGGTGGAAGGGTCGCGCATCCTGCTCAAGCACCTGAAGAACCCGCGCATCAATGCCGGGCGCATGCCCAAGGACATCGACGGCGAGAGCCTGCGGCCCATTGGCCTGATCTCGGTGCGCGAACTCCATCTCGACTACGACCTGGGCTGAAGAAACGGGATTTCGGCCGTGCGAGCCAACGAAGTCATCGGCGCGAACGGCGTCGCCATACCCCAGGGCACCCACGGCAGCGCGGGTTTTCGCACCTACGAGGTGCACCAGCGGGAACGGGTTGGGCAGTCGACGGAGAAGATCAAGCCCATCCAGTTGGTGTCGCCCGAGTTCGCCCGAAACCCATACCCGTTTCTGGAAATCCTGCGGGAGAACTATCCCTGCTTCCGGGACTGGCTCGCCAACTGCTACTGGGTGACGCGCTACAACGACGTGACGTCCATCTTCACGGACGACGCCAATTTCGAAACGCGGCCGAAGCGCTGGATGCTTGGGCTCGACAACGGGGGCCGCGACCTGGGCGGCGAGGTGCCGGTGTTGACGGCGATCGCCAACGGAATGGACGGCAATGCGGAGCGGTTGGCGCAGCGGGCGGTGGCTGGATTCGTCGGCCGCGGCCGGGCCGACCTGGCCATCGAATTCGCCGCGCGTTTCGCACTTGAAATGCTGTTGAACCTGCTTGACCTGCCCGAGCGGGACGCCAACCGCTTTGCCGGGCACTACCTGGCGATGAAGCGCGGCGCGACCTGGGAACCGCGGCTGCGCCAGCGAGGCCTGGAGGCTGCCGGGGAACTCGAGCGCTACTTCGCGCCGGTGCTCGATCGGCGGCGCGCCGACCCCGGCGCCGACCTTGTCTCGGCAATCGCAACGCTGGACCTCGAGGATGGCCGGGCAAGCGCACGGGATCTGGTAATCACATTGCTCGAACTCGACTTCGACACGTTGCGCGGAACGCTCGCCAACCTCTGGCTGCGCTTGCTCGAGCAGCCGGAGAAGCTGCAGTCGGTGCGGGACGAGCCCCGCTTCCTCAAGCTGGCGGTACTGGAAACGTTCCGGCATTCGACGCCGGTGCTGCAGGCGATGCGGTTCGCCCGCCACGAGGTGGAGCGATTCGGGCGCCTCATTCCCGAAGGTGGCATGGTCGTCTGCTCGGCCGCCGCGGCCAACCGTGACCCGCGCATCTTCAGGAACCCGGAAGAGTTCATCGTCAATCGCAAGGACCTGTGCCACCGGGAGGCCCGCGGCCAGTATCGTGCCGACGGGCTGGCCACCGGCATCACCTTTGGCCTGGGCCCGCCGTCCAAACATTCCGCGATACCCGAAGACCGCCCCCGTTCCGCGTTCGCCATCGCCCGCGATACGGCGGTCACCGCATCGGCGGTGCTCATGGATGCATTGACCGACCTGAAACTCGAAGCGGGCGCTGAACCGTATCCGGTGTGCCGCCGGATCGGTGAGATGCACGCCTGCTGGCGCTTGCCCGTGCGGTTCCGCAAGGCATGACCATTGCGGCGGCGCCGAAAGACCTCCTCGCAGGCTTTCTTGTGAGGCTGCTATTGACGGTCGCAATGGATTGTTCATGAATAGGTGCGTCCATAATGGTTTGAGGAGGTACTGATGAATTGGCTGTTGATCGTCGGGCTCGGCGCCTGCTGGCTGGGCTGGCAGATCGTCTGGGCCGCACCGCTGCCGCGGCAATTGAGGAAGGAAAAGCCGCCCGTACCGGACGACCCGCAACGGGCGTACATGCTTTTCTGGCTGGACCAGTACGGCTGGATCGGCCTGACACTCCTGGGCCTGGGGGTTCTGTCCGCCCTGGCGGGGATGTTGCAATGATTCCGGTCACGCTGCTCTATGCGGGATTGCTTGCGCTGCTGAGCGTGCTGCTTGCCAATCAGGTGCTGTATGTGCGGTTGCGCGCGCAAACCATGCCCGCCTGGAAACCGGACGCGACGCTCAGGGTGCAGGCCAACTTCGTCGAGAACGTGCCGCTTGCGCTGGTGCTGCTATACCTCGTGGAAGCGAGCGGGGTAGCGGCCATGGTCGTGCATGTCTTCGGCTGCGCCCTGGTGCTTTTCCGGGTGCTGCATGCCTGGGGCATGAGCCGCAACGAGGGCGCCAACTATTCCCGCCTGGTCGGCGCCCAGGGAACCTTCCTGGTGCTGTCGACAATGGGCATGACGGCGCTGTACCTTGTGGTATCCGGCTGATTGAGATCGGCCGGTTGTGCGGTGCCGGCCCCGTTCAGTGTCGCTGCGGGACGATTGGGGTCGGAGTGGGATTTCCTCGATACTTGCGCCTGCGCCCGATCGCGACAGGGGGGGTGGATGCGGTTGACACTTGAAGGCAGGGTCGCATTGGTAACCGGTGCTGCCGCCGGCCTCGGCAATCGAATCGCCCGACGATTCGCGGAGGCGGGCGTGCAGGGGATTGCATTGGACGTTGCGGAATTCTCCGACCCTTTGCCGGCGGGCTGGTCGGGCCGGCGGGGCGATGTGACGGTAGAACCGGACCTCGAACGGGTGGTTGCGGAAGTTGCGGATTCTTTCGGACGCCTCGACATCGTCGTCGCCAATGCCGGCGTCGTGCCGCCCTGGTGCAGCGTCGACGCCATCGCCTTCGACCATTGGGACGACGTTTTCGCCGTCAATGTAAAAGGCGTGGCGGCGACCATCAAGCACGCGGTGCCGCTGATGAAGGAACGCGGCGGTTCGATCATCGCGACGGCTTCCCTCAACGCCTATCGCGGTCACGCCGGCCAGTGCCTCTATACCGCCACCAAGCACGCGGTACTGGGCATCGTCCGCGCGGCGGCCCTCGATCTCGGCCGGTACGGCATTCGGGTCAATGCGCTGGCGCCCGGACCCATTCCGACGGACGCGCTGGTCGGGCGCATGAAAGCCCGGGCCAGGGACGGCGGCCTGTCGGTGGAAGAGGCCCGGGCTCGGTTCGATGCCGAGACGGCGCTCGGCCGAATGGCATCGGAAGACGACGTGGCCGGCACCGCGCTGTTTTTGGCCAGTGACCTGTCCGCCGGAGTTTCCGGGCAGTACGTGCCAATCGATGCGGGTCTGCGGTGAGCATGGCCGGCCCCTGCAGGCCGTTGCCCCACCGACTCACCTGCGCGGCTACTCCAACCAGTCGTCGGGAATGTGTTCCTCGACCAGTTGCCGGATGCTGAAGTAGTTGATGCCGTGCTCGGCGCCTACTTCGAGGGCAAGCCTCGAGATGTCGGTGGTCCTGGAAAAAACGAGCGCATTGGGATACTTGCGCTTGATCCACAGTGCCGCGCGCAGGTTCTCTTCGATATTGCCGGTACCGAGAATGACCGTCGGCGAACTTTCCGCTAGGTCGACGCTGGCTTCGAGCCTGCGCCAGACCTCCGGGTGGGAAATGTCGCCCTCGAAAACTTCCTTTCGGTAGCTGCCGTCTATACGGCGCTGTTCCTCGGCCACCAGAACCCGCCGCGTGGCATCGATGTCGATCAGCGCCAAGGTCGATATTTCCCGCCTGGCGTGGTCCTGCATCTCTTCCAGAACGGTTTGCCCGAAACGCCCGAATCCGGCGATAACCACCACATCGGGCAGGTCGGTTCGACGAAAATGATCGATCAGGTGGTCGCGCACCAGACCGGAAGCGGCGAGCTGGTAGGAATTGAACGTGACGCACTGCCGGGCGATGGCGGTTTCCTGAAGCGCCCGCATGAAGCGCAGGTTGTGGCAGCGCAGCACGATTCGCGACTGCAGGCGCGGATACTGCGCGAGCATCCGGCTGGCGGCCTCGTAGGACTGAAAATCGCCATGGCCCAGCAGCACCACCCTGCGGGCCCGGTGCAGGCGCAATGCCCGGATCAGGAAGTCGTGGGTGATGTCGCCGGTCACCACGGTGACATTGAACTCCTGCTCCAGCTCCTGCCGGCGGACGGGTTCGATCTGTTCGTCGACCACCACCACGGGCGTACGCGGAGCCCGCCGGCGCAGCGCACGCAGGTAGTTGTCGGCCAGGGGGACCGTGCCGACCACCACCACATGATTGCGGATGCGGCGCAGTTGCCAGGGGCGCGGCGAGATGATCCTGGCCACAGCCTCGATAACGGCGGAGGCCGTCAGTACCGGCGCACCGAAGTAGGCGATCCACAACATGACCCGGCCGGCCAACGGGCCGCCCGTGGGCGTGCCGATGTCCAGGCCGCCCACGACGAAAAGCCCGAGACTGTAGTAGGCCTTCGTGAACAGCCCGGCGTCGACCACCGAAGGCCGTTCGGTCAGGGATACGCCGAACAGGAATCCGCAGAAGGCGAGCATGAACAGGCCGAGCGCCGCGCCCCACCGCCAGTCGCCTCTGGAACGCCCGATCTGTTCCCGGGCCAGGCGAACGAGGGCGCTGCGTTCGTTGCTGGTGCGATCGTTCATCTATTCCAGCCGCATTCGCCGACGCCCCGGTCAGGAGACCGAAAACAGGGGTTTGCCGAGCAACTGTGGGTCGACATTCAGACCCAGACCGGCTCCAGCGGGTACCTGGCCGACGCCGCCGGTGGATTGTGGATGGTCGGGCGCGATGTGTTCAACATTCCAGTCGTTCATGTAGGAAACGGTGAGTAGCTGGCCGGGCTTGGTGCTCGCCGCGAAGTGGGCGACGGCCGCGGTAACCAGGTCTCCGCCCCAGGTGTCTTCCACGGTGATGCGCAATCCCAGGGCGTCTGCGAGGTCGCGGATCCGCTTCGCGCCGGACAGGCCGCCGAAACGCGATATCTTCAGGTTGATGGCCTCCATGCCGTTTTCGCGATGGGCTCGCAGCAGCATGGGCACGTCGGTGATGACCTCATCGAGGACCATGGGCAACGACGTGTGCTTGCGTACCTGTATGCATTCTTCCAGGGTCGAGCAGGGCTGTTCGAGCAACACCCGTTCCAGCGGGTCCATCAGGCGTGCCGCAATCACCGCATCCTGAAGGCGCCAGCCGCAGTTCGCATCGGCGATGACCAGATCCTCGTCGCACAGTGTGTCGACCACCGTGCGCGTGCGGCGAGCGTCATCGTAGGGGTCGCCGCCGACCTTGAGCTGGAAGCGATGGATGCCTTCTTCACGACGCGCCAGCACGTAGTCCCGCATCGCTTCCGGAGTGTCCATCGGAACCGCTTTATAGAGCGGAACCGACTCCTGCACCCTGCCGCCCAGCAAGGTGGCGACATCCAGGCCGGTGTGCTTGCCAAGCAGGTCCCAGCAGGCCACATCGACGGCGCTCTTGGCATAACCGTGCCCCTTGAGTGCACCGTCCATGGCGTCGTGCACCCGGGTCAGGTTCGTGGGATCGACACCGGGCAGGGCGGGGCATAACTGCTGCAAGGCCACCCGCGCGCCCAGCCCGTGTGCCGGCAGGTAGGTCGGGCCGAGCGGGCAGGTTTCGCCCCAGCCCTCGGCGCCCTCATCGGTGCAGATGCGGACCACGGTACTTGGCAAGGTGTCCACCACACGTCCGTCTGAGAACGCATAACCGCCGTACCTGTAGGTAAGATCGTAGCCGTAAACATCGATCCGATCGATTTTCATCCGGAAACGTTCCCGTTGGATGACTGACGAGTCGGCCGGCAGCCATCCTGAGGGTGCCGCCACCGCGGTGTGGCCAGTGACCTCAATGCCCGGGACCCCATTTGCCCGCGATCAATGCAGGGTGCGCGGATGGTAGCCGAGGCCGTCGAAACTTTCGAAGTGTTCGCCCAGGGAAGGGTGCTGGATCTGTGAGCGATCGCCGCTGGTGCTCAGGTGTCGTTCGGCCACGTAGGTGGTGTGTAAACCCTTGTCGACAAGAACGTGATACCAGGGCGCGTTTTTGGGGGGCCGGCTGCGAGCGACCTGCTCGTACCACTCATCGCTCAGGGCGAACTCCTCGTCGGCCTGGTAAACGACGCCGCGGTAACCGAACTTCAGATGCTTGACGATCTGGCCAGCCTTGAATTTCACCACTGCCATGCCTCGAGAGAACAGCCGTGTCGAATTGCGCGAATTATACACCCGCACCAACGGGTCCAATGATCGTCAACCGGTATAGTTCGTTAAACGAGTGGGTTACAGTTCGAACAGCGTGGGCATGGACGGTCCTGCGCCGCGGCGCTGTACGCAGATGGAAGCGGCCTTGTTTGCGTAAGCAAGGCCGGCAGCCAGGGGGTCGCCCGCGCACAGGCGTGCTGCCAGCGCGCCTACGAAGCAGTCTCCCGCACCGGTGGTATCCACGGCGGTTACCGCGTGGCCCGGGTAATCGATGACCTGGTCCGCATCGATGGCGATCGATCCCTCCCTTCCTCGGGTCACCACGACGACCTGTTCGCGGAAGCGGCGGCAGGCAAGTGCCGCTTCGACCTGCTGCTCCCGGCTCGATGCGGGCATGCCGGAAAAGAACGCCAATTCGATTTCGTTGACGACCAGGATGTCTGCAAGGGGGAGCAGGGGCCCGGCGTCCGGGACCGCGGGCGCGGCATTGAGCATGGTGACCGCGCCGGCTGCCCGGCCCCGCTCGAAGAAAGCCGCTACCGTGTCGACCGGCACTTCGAGTTGCGCAACGAGTACATCTCCACCGTGAATCGGTACTTCGGCGAGCATTCCGGAATGGAGCCGGGCATTCGCACCGGGAATGACCACAATGGAGTTTTCGCCCACCTCATCAACGACGATCATGGCGGTGCCGGTGGGCGCGTCCACCTCCGCCACCTGAACCCTGACATCGTTCTCGGCGAGGTGTGTCCGCAATTCAGCGGCGAACGAGTCCCTGCCCAGGCAGCCGAGAAGGGTGGTGGGTGCGCCGAGCTTTGCCGCGGCTACGGCCTGGTTGGCGCCCTTGCCGCCGGGAAACCGGGCGAAGGTCTTTCCGGCCAGCGTTTCGCCGGGACGCGGTATCGCCTCAGCCGTGGCCACCAGGTCCATGTTGATCGAACCGGCGACTGCTACCCGGGCGGGCATCGGTCAACTGTCCTCCGCAGGTGCCGCGTCGCCGAGAACTGCTGCCCTCAGGTCGTCAGCCACTCGAATTGCTGCGGCTTGCGTCCCGCCCTGGGGTGAATGAGCACGTTTACGAGCGCCGGCCCATCGAAGGCCATGGCTTCATCGAGCGCACCGCGCAGCTCGGCCGGGTCTTCCACGTACAGGCCCTTGCCGCCCAGCGCCTGCATCATGCCTTCGTAACGGGCGCCGTAGGTGAGAATGGGCGGCGGCACGGTCTTGCCTTCCTCGATTGGCCCCACACCGCCGCCGATGCCGCCGTTATTCAGTACGACGATCTTCACGGGCAGTTTGTAGCGCACCATGGTTTCGATCTCCATGCCGGAGAAGCCGAAGGCGCTGTCGCCCTGCACGGCGACCACGGGCTGGTCCGGGTTGGTCACCGCGGCGGCGACGGCAAAGCCGAGGCCGATGCCCATGGTGCCGTAGGTGCCGGCGTCGAGCCGGTGCCTGGGCGCGCGGTTGACCATGCGCGTGCGGCCGATGTCCATGGTATTGGCGCCCTCGCCGATGATGATGGTGTCATCCGGCAACCAGGATTCGATATCACGATAGGCGCGGTAGTAGTTCATCGGCGATGACTCGTCGTCGATCATGGGCTGAACCGCTTCGAGGTTTGCCTGGGCCTTGCCCCGCAACTGCTCGCGCCAGGCGGTTTCCGCGGGATAGAACCACTGGCGGTTGTCGAGTGCCCGGTTGAGCTGACCGACAATGGCCTTGCCGTCGCCGGCCAGGGCCACTTCCGCCGGAACGTTGGCGCCGATTTCCTCCGGTGCGATGTCGATCTGCACTACCCGCACATCGGGCCGGAAGCGGGGAGGCAGGCCGAAGTGCATGATCCAGTTCAGCCGCGCGCCCATGAGCACGATCAGGTCCGCTTCCTTCAGTGCCGTACTGCGTGCTGCGCCAACGGAGAGCGGATCGTCGTCCGGCAGGACACCCTTGCCGAGGGGCGACGCCAGAAACGGCAGTTGGGTACGCTCGATGAATTCCCGCACCTCGTTTTCCGCCTGTGACCAGGCCATGCCCTTGCCGACGATCACCAGGGGCCGCTCGGCGGATTCGAGGGCGGAGAGGGCTGCCTCGACAGCTTCCGGGTCGGCCTGGGTGCGGGGCGACTCGCCCACCGTCGCGGCCTGCACGACCTTTTCCTCGTCGACCTGGCCACGGATGATGTCGTCCGGAAAGTCGAGGTAGACCGGGCCGGGGCGGCCGAACTTGGCGTGGCGGACGGCCTGCTCGACGTAGTAGGGAATGCGCTCGGTGTGTTCGATTGTGTGGGCGTACTTGCAGTATGGCGCGGCCAGTTGCACCTGCCGCTCTTCCTGAAAGCCCCCCATGCCGTTCTGGTAGACCGGCGAGGCGCCGCCAATCAGTATCATCGGCCAGCAGTTCTGCTGGGCATTGGCGAGACCGGCGAAGGCGTGGATGACGCCCGGCCCCGAGACTGTCAGACAGGCCTGCGGCCGCCCGGTGAGGTAGCTCGCTGCCTGAGCGGCGTAGCTGGCCGACTGCTCGTTGCGCATGCCGATGAACGTAATGCCGGCTTTCTGTGCGGCGAAGGCGGTGCCGACCACCGGAAATCCGACGATGCCGAATAGGTAGTCGACGCCCTGTTGCTTGAGGCTGCGCGCCATCAGGCTGGCGCCATCGATTTTTTCCACGCTAACTCCTGGGTTTCAGTTGTCTAACCGCACCTGAATCTTGCCGGCCCCGCTACGTTCTTTCGTGAACGGGTGCGGCTTGTTCTGTCGGCTCGCCAATCACGCCGTCGCGCATAAGGGTTTCCAATTCGGACCTGTCGAGGCCGAGATCTTCGGTGAGCACGTCCTTCGAATGCTGGCCCAATAGCGGAGCCGGCTGAACGGGCACGCTGCTCTCCGACATGCGCGCCGGCCATCCCAGCAAACGTACCTTGCCGTGTCTGGGGTGCTCGATTTCCCGAATGAACCCACGCTCGATCAGGTGTTCGTTCTCGTAGAGGTCCCGGGTATCGAGCACGGCACTGGCCGGCACGCCGCCTTCGGCAAGCTCGCGCATGGCCTCGAACTTGTCGCGGGTCAGCGTCCAGGCAGTGATCCGGTCACGCAGGGCCTTGTCGTTCTTCGCCCGTAGCGGGGGAGAAACGAATCGCGGGTCATCCTCAAGGTCCGGCCGTGCCAGCACGGCGCACAGAGCCCCCCACATGCGCGGGGTAACCGCCATGAGGTAAACGTAGTCGTTGGGGCCACCGCCCTTGCAGGGGTAGAGCGACATGGTCGGTAGTTCCTCGGCGCCGACGCGCCTTGTCGGACGCTTGCCGTAGCGTGTCCGAGAGGTTGCCGTGCGCAGGTAATAGGTCATCGCCTCCTGCATGGAAAGCTCGATGTACTGGCCCTTGCCAGTCTTGAGTTTCTGGACGTAGGCGGCGGAAATCGCCAGCGCCATCTGCACGCCGGTGCCGGCATCGCCGGTGGTGGGACCCGGGCGCATGGGCGGCCCGTCCGCGCTGCCGGTGATGGAGAATGCGCCCGCCGCGGCCTGGGCGACCATATCGTAGCTCTTGTAGTCGGCCCAGGGCCCGTCCAGGCCGAATCCCTTGATGCGCGCGTAAATGATGTCGGGCTTCACGGCCCGGATGGTGTCATAACCGATGTCGAGCTTTTCAATGACGCCCGGGCCGTAGTTTTCGACGAAGACATCGTAGCCGGCCGCCATTTCCAGCAGCAGGTCGCGCCCACGGGGTTTCCGAAGATCCAGGGCAATGGAGCGCTTGTTGCTGTTCCAGACATAGAAATACTCATCGTTGTCGTCGATCAGGTTTCTGCCCGGGTCGCCGGTACCCGGAGGCTCGACCTTCACCACGTCGGCTCCAAGCCAGGCCAGGCACTGGGTGCACGACGTGCCGGCTTCGTATTGGGTCATGTCCAGTATTCGTAGTCCGTCGAGTGCAGCCATGCATATGCCTCCCGCGCGGGAAAACTAAGCCCTGGCGGTGGTGAAAGCAACAGCGAGTTCGCATGCGGCGCTTCCATTTCGGCGCACGGCCACATCATCCTGCGGGACTCTAGGCTCTCTGACGAGCTTAACGCACCGAAATGGAAGCGCCGCATACGAACTCTTTCCCGATATTCAGCGTTGTTCCTTCCACGTCCTCGTCCCGGCGGGCCGGGGCGGAAACTCTCATGGAACAACGGTTTGGAGCCATGAGTTTCCTGGTAACGGGGCGAATGCCGCTAACGCAGAACGTTCTTCTCGATGAGTGCGTTCAGCCGCTCTGGCGCCACGCCAGCTTCCAGGAGCACTTCCAGGGTGTGCTGTCCGGCGTCGGGGGCCGGGCCGCGCACCTCGATGTCGGCGCCCCTTATTTCAAAAGGCGCCGAGACGACCTCCATGGCGCCGGCCTGCTCGTGGATGATCAACGAAAAGGCGCCGCGTTCACGCAGCGCCGGGTCATCGATCACTTCGGGCAAATCCGCGGCCGGTTCCCAGATCATGCCGGCCGCATCGAGCTTTTCGCGCCAGTACGCCAGGTCTTCGCTGGCGAACACTGCCTCAATTTCATCCACGAGTTCCTGGCCATGTTCGACCAGCCCCATGGCGGTCTGAAAACGCTCATCGGCCGCCCAGTCGTCGCGCCCGAGCATGGCGCAGAATTTCGGCCAGTAGGGCATGGGCAGCGGCGAGACCATCGCGATCCATCGATCGTCGGCGGTACGGTAGTAGTTCCAGATGGGGTTGGGCGGCACCTTGCGGCTGGTCTTGTCGGGCTGGATGCGCTCGTAGAGCGCATTGGTCACGTCGGTGGCCAGTGCCCAGATGCCTGTGCGCTGCAGCGTCACCTCGACGTGCTGACCCTCGCCGGTTTTCTCCTGAAGGCGCATGGCGGCAAGAATGCTGGCCAGGAGGTTGAGCGCCGTGGTCCGGTCGCCGTAGCCGGCCCGGGAAAGCAGGGGCCCGTCGTCGCGGTCGCCGAATACCGACATCGCGCCGGAGCGGGCCCAGAACGCGTTCTGGTCGAAGGCCGCGCGGTGGCTGTCGGGACCTTCGGTGCCGTAGCCGGACAGCACCGCGTAGATCGACTGGGGCGACAGTTCGTGAATGTCCCGGTCGGTGAGGCGGTAGCGCTCGAGGCGCGCCCGGGTCAAGTTGGTGATGAAGACCTGAGACCGGGCAGCGAGCCGGTGCACCACTTCCACGCCTTCGCGGCTTTCGAGGTCGACGCAGATACCCCGCTTGCCGCGGTTGTCGAACTGGAAGCAGGGCGCCACGAAGTCGTCGCCGTAGAGCGCGGTGTAGGCGCGGCGGTAGCCGTCGCCCTCCACCGGTTCGACCTTGACCACGTCGGCCCCCATATCCGCCATCAGCGCGGCGCAACTCGGCGCCGCCAGCCAACCCGCTACCTCGAGGACCCGTATTCCTTCCAGTGGTGCAGTCACTCCTGATGCCCCCGTCGATTCGAAGCCGTCTATTATGTTGCAGGTTGAGGTCGATTCGCTCGCCGGATCGATTGGGACGGCTCCTCTCGCCTTTTTCCGGTTTGTACCCGGGGAAATCGTGCCGGGGCGGCCCGCAGCCGCTTTTTCGGGTAGAGTAACGCGCCTTATGACCGAGTACGCAACGATTCGGGTCGATCGCGAAGGCCCTCTCACCACGCTCACTCTCAACCGTCCGGAGCGGCGCAACGGCGTGACCAGCCGCATGGTGCGGGAAACCCACCGGGCGCTGTCCGAAGTCGCCCACGACGGCGAAACCCGTCTGCTCGTGCTCACCGGCGCGGGGGACTGGTTCTGTCCCGGCGCGGACATCGGCTGGGCGGGCAGCGAGAGTTCCGACCCGGAAGAGTCGGCGGCCGCCGACCCTGCCTGTTTCCAGGTGTCCGCCCTGCTGCACGACATGCCCGCAGTCACGCTGGCCGCCATAAACGGCCCCTGCGCCGGAGCGGGAATGGGATGGGCATGCGGGGCGGACCTGCGCATCGCCGCGCGGCGGGCCCGCTTCAACACCGCGTTCATCAACGTGGCCTTCGCGGGGGACATGGGCATTCCGTGGAGCCTGCCGCGCCTGGTGGGCGCCGCCAAAGCCCGGGAACTGTCGTTCCTGTGCGAGAAATTCGATGCGGACGCGGCGCTGGAAATGGGTCTGGTGGCGCGGGTCTTCGACGATGACGTTTTCGAACGGGAAACCGGCCGGATCGTCGAAATCCTGCTGGCGAGATCACCGGTGGCGCTCAGTACGCTGAAAGCCCACTACCTGTCAGCGGAGCGGATGGGATTCGCCGACTACATCGCCCTGGAAACGGAACACCATCTCGCAATCGGCAGGATGGAAGACACCCGCGAGGCGTTCAGGGCGTTCCTGGAGAAACGCGCGCCGGTCTTCACGGGGCGCTGAGCGAGCCGGGGCCCGGCTAGTGTCCTGTCCCATAGGTTTCTTGCATTTCAGAGCTCGCTCGGCGCGCCAATGCAAGGCGCGGCCCGCAGCCAATATCGAGCATATTGGCAAGGGTCGCAACGCCGCAGTGGCGCGCCGAGCGAACTCCCGGAGGGCGCGCCGCACGGGGCCTGTGGCCGTGTTGCGACCCTTGGCAATGGGGCGAGCCATTCCCGGCGGGCCGCGCCTTGCCACAGACCCCGTGCGGCACGCTGAAATGTAAGAAACTTATGGGACAGGACACTAGAACCCCGCCCGGGCGATCGCGATCATCGTCCCCTGGACAGGCCGGCACGATTCATGTGGATTGCGGCCCTCGACGAGGAGGATCGATGAGGGGAGATCGCCTCAAGGATTGTGTCGCCATTGTCACCGGCGGCAGCACGGGCATCGGCTACGGATGCGCGCGGGTGCTCGGGAACGCGGGCGTGCATGTTGTCATCACCGCCCGGACCGAGGCAGACGGCCGGCAGGCGGAGGCGGACTTGACGGGGCAGGGCTTGAGCGTGGTGTACATGCCCCAGGACGTTTCCTTGGAGGCGGACTGGGAGCGCGTCGCGAAGGATACGGTGGCGCGCTTCGGGCGGCTCGATTTCCTGATCAACAATGCGGGGATCTCGGCCCTGAGCCCGATCGAAGAGACAGCGGCGGAAACGCTGATGTCCATCGTGCGGGTCAATCTCATCGGCGCCTGGTACGGGCTCAAGCACTGTGTACCGCTCATTTCGGAGTCATACGGCCAGCGCGGCTTCCCGGGCATGGCGGTCAACATCTCCTCGGTGCTGAGCCGTATCGGCCAGGGCGGCGCCAGCGCCTATTGCTCGGCGAAGGGCGGCATGGCCGGCCTTAACAGGGCTTACGAGCGGATGCTCGCCGGACAGGAACACAGGGTGCAGGTAAAGAGCCTGCTGCCGGGCTACACGATGACGCCCCAGGTTGACAAGGCCATCGGCCGGGACTCGCCGCTGGTCGACCGGATCGGGCAGACGATTCCGCTGCGCCGCTGGGCGGAACCCGAGGAAATCGGGGATGCGCTGATGCTGATGCTCGACCCGGCCGTTCAACTTGCCGATGTGGAGGTGCTCGCCGATGGCGGATTCCTCGCAAGCTGACGCGCTCGAGGGGCGTACCGTGGCCCTGGCGGGAGAGTCCGGGGTACTGAAAGACCAGGTGGCGGCCTGTCTCGATGCACTTGGCGCGGTACCGGTCCGGCTGCAATCGGGTGCCTTCCCCGGCCCCGAAATCGCGGATCTCAAGGTCGAGGGCCGCGTCGCCGCCGCCCTGGGCCAGGCCGAGGCCGCGCTCGGCGGGTGTGACGCCGTTGTTTTCGTGGGCAGGGACCTGACGAATGGCGAAGACATGGCTGCGTTCATCGAAGAGAGTATCGGCGGCTACCATTTCTGCCTGAAGCTTGCCAAGCGCCTGCGTGCGCGTGCGCCGGCGGACGTTCTGGCGGTGGCGGGCGCCTCCGCTGAAGGGGAGCGGCCCGCCCTTGCCGCCGATATCCGTAACGGCGCCCTCCGCCAGATGAGCCTGGTCGCCGCCTCCGAGGGCGGGCCGCTCGATCCGCCGTTGCTCGTCAATGCGGTGTATGTGTCGGGCGAACCCGGCGTGGGGGCGTCGGCGAGCCTGACGGCGCTGCTGGCGCGCCTGCTCAAGCGCCCGCAGGGCTATGTGACGGGCACCACCTTGAGCATCGGCCTCTGACAGCAACGGCCCGGGAGAAAACCCATGCACCTCGGTCTCTGGCCAAATCCGACACAGTCGTATCGAGATGTCGTCGAATTGGCCGGCGCCGCGAATAGATCGGGATGCTCGACCGCTTCATCCTGGACCGCTTCATCGAGGATGAAGCGGGCCGTTGATGGCTGTGGAAAGCGCGCTACGGCTTGGACACGGACATTCGATTCCTTACAATCGCCGGCTCCCAACCCCACAGGCAGCAGAGATTCATGACTAGTCCGAACTGCGCGGCCATCGCCGCTGTGTTGGCCCTTGGCCTGTCGTTTCCCGTACACGCCGACCTTGCCGAAGCCGTTGCCGAAGCCAGGGCGGGAGAAATCCGCACGGCAGCGGAACGAGCCCGGGATGCGAACCGCAAGCCTGCGGAAACCCTGGCCTTCTTCGGCATGCAGCCCGACATGCGCGTACTGGAACTGCTGCCGGGCGGCGGTTGGTACACGAAAATCCTGGCCCCCGTGCTTTACGACGACGGCGAACTTTTCGTTTCCATCGGAACCGACCGGTTGAATAAGAACCTGCTCGGTGAGCCGGGCTTCGACCGCGTCAAGGTGGTCGAGGCCGACGGCGAATTCAAGAGGGTCGGCCGTCTTTTCGAAGGGCTGTCGTTCCAGGCCCGGGACATGGACCTGGTGCTGACCTTCCGCAACCTGCACAACTTCACGCCGGACGGCCGCGCCGCCATCAACGCTTCCGCGTTTGCCGCACTGAAACCGGGCGGCCACTACGGTGTCGTCGACCATACCCGGCGCCACATGCAGGAAGACAACTACGAGAACTGGCGCCGCATGGATCCGGTACTGGCGATCAAGGAGATCGAGGCTGCTGGCTTCGAGTTCGTCGACTATTCAAAGCTGCATTACCGGCTTGACGATGAACTGCGCTACGAAGTGGGGCGCCGTTCCGTCACCGGCAATACGGACCGGTTCACGCTACTGTTCAGGAAGCCCTAGGAAATTCGACCGACCGCCTGTTCCGATTGGGTGAGCGATCGGTCGATGCGTTCGCGCATCTCTTCAAGGTCGATGCCCTCCGTGCTCTTCTTGCCTTCGCAATAGCGCGCGTAGACTCCGTGGATGATGCAGGCCGATTTCCAGCGGTTGAATCCGACGTAGTAATCGAGTCTTGAGAGGTCGCGGCCGGTGCGCCCGGCGTAGCGCGCCGCGAGTTCCGATCGGCTCGGAAATCCGGGCGGCGCGGTGGCGGCTTCCGGAAGAACCGGCTCCTCGTCGGCGGGATCGGGCCAGGGGTTGAGGGCGTAGGCAAGGTCTGCCAGCGGGTCCCCGAGGGTGGAAATCTCCCAGTCCACCACGGCCGCGATGGTGCAGTCCGGCCCGACGAGGCAGTTGTGCAGGCCGTAGTCGCCGTGCACCACGCGGGCCGGGCCCTGGTCAGGGATGTTGGCGAGCAGGAACTCACGGATCTCGTGCGCTCTCGGGTCGTCGTACCCGGCGGGTTCGATGGAGGAGGTCCAGGAGCGGTACCAGGTATTGAGCTGGCGGCCCACGTAGTTCTCTTTCTTGCCGAGTTGGCCGAGGCCCACTTCATCCGGGTCCACCGCATGCAGATCGGCCAGTACGTCGATGAAGGACATGGCCATCTTTTGACGTTGCGCCTCCGGAACAAGCCGTTCGGTGTCGTCGGAACTGTAGAGCGGGTATCCCTCGACGTGGCCCATCACGTAGAACCAGGCGCCGGTCACATCGGGGCTTTCGCAGAATCCGAGTGCCCTGGGAACCGGCACGGCGGTTGGCCCCAGCGCCGATATCAGCGCCCATTCGCGGCTCATGTCGTGGGCCTTGGGCAGGAGTTGGCCCTGGGGCGGGCGCCGTACCACGGCCAGCCTGCCCGCCACGTCGTCCAGGCGGTAGGTCAGGTTCGAGTGACCGCCTTCGAGGCGCGTCCAGCGGAAGGGCGGCGTAAGGCCATCGACGTTCTCCCGAATCCAGGCCTCCACCGCTTCGACGCGATAACCTTCGGGGCCGTTGTTCTCGTCATGCCTCATGGATTGTTCTCCGACCGAACAAGACCCGGATGCGCTGCCCGCGTCAGGAAAGGCCCCGGCGCTTCATTTCCGCGGGCATGCGCACCGCGTCGGCCTCCAGCAGGGGGCCGCGTTCCTCGTCGGTAAGTGTGCCCTCGGTGTCCTTGGCCATCTTGTCGGAGTCCAGCATGATCCATTTCTCCGGGACGATCTCGATGATGACCCTGAGCGGGCTGTCTAACCGGGTTTCGAAAGCGCTCGCGGCTTTCTCTTCTTCAGCGGTGAGCGACCCTTCGAAACCGCCGTAAGGGCCCCGCGCCAGCGCCGGGTAGAACCACTTCTTGGTCTCTTCGTCGTCGTGGATGATGGCACGGCCCTTGAACGTGATGGCGCCGTTGGGGCCGTCCGGCGCGGACACGCCGCTCACCACCACCGAGCAGCGCGGGTCGCGGCGAATGGCGGAGACCCGGTGGCGATGGGCGCCGCAGGT
>CAZWZH010000222.1:0-45076 GCA_964638775.1 uncultured Pseudomonadales bacterium | reverse complement strand
GACAAGTGCACCGCCGGCGGCGCGGAGAGCCAGCGGACCGGGTGCAGGTGCGCGCCGTGCAGGCGGGCGAGGTCACCGCCAACCGCCGCCACCGCGCGGCGCAGCACGTCGTAATCCGGGAGGATCAGGTCGACCATCTGGTGCGTGTCCACCTGCAGCGCCTTCTTGCGCAGGTAGTCCTCCAGGGGATCAGGGGTGGCGTAGTCGGCCACCTGGAGGATTCCCTCGTCCACGGCGAACAGCACGAGCCGCGCGGGTTGCGACGCCCTGTAGCCGACCGTCAGCGCATCCCCCGGACGGACGAGGTCCGGCACCGCGAGGTCGATGTCGAGGCGCCGGGACGCACGGTCGACGGCGAACGGCGCGACGGCATAGCTCAGGGGGCTGACGAAGATCTCCTCCGAATCGATGTCGCGCACGAAGGCCACGTTGACATAGGCATTGCCTTCGAGCGCGTCCGGTACGCGGATACGGGTCAGGGCGTTGTTCGTCTCCGTCCTGAACCACCGGAAGGCATGCACCCGCTCCCGTTCGATCGTCACGAGCCCGGTGCCCGCGTAGGGCGCCGTGACCTCCAGGAGAATCTCGTCACCGGGGGCATACTCGCGGCGGTCGAGCTTGAGATCGAGTTCCGCGTCGCGTTCGAGATTGCCGGCGACGTTGGCCGTCCCGGCGACCGCGAACTCCACGCGGCTGAGCCTGGTATTGCGGGCGTCGACGATGTCGATGGCGAACCGTCCCGGACGCGAGGTCGGCAGTGCCAACTCGGCGCCCCCGGCTGGCAACGCGAACGCGGTCCGTTCCAGTTCGGTTTCCTTCGCCACCGACTGGTAGGCGAACCGCCCGTTCGGCTGCTTGACCAGCGCCGACACGTAGCGGCGTTCGACCAGTACCGACTGCAGACCTTCCAGAGCCACGGGCTCGAGACCGCGGTCGATGGCCAGGAACCGCACCGCGCGCGCGCTGTCCAGGGTGACGAAGTCCAAGGCTCCGTCCGTCCGGTAGCCGACCAGCGCCTCCGCCGGCGACACGAAGGTCCCGGCCAGCGCCTTGACGCCCCGCCCGCCGCTCGCCTCGAACCCCTCCGCGTTCAGCAGCAGCGAGTAGATGCCGTTGTCGTACCGGCCGATGTCGAACGGCAGCATGGCGATGCCGTCGGCGCCGGTCGTCGTTTCGGCGAGTTCGAGGCTCACTGCCTTCGGCGTCGTGCCGGGGTCGCGAAACGGGTCCGTGAACACGAACCCCGGGTGCTCCGCGAAGTTGGGCGACACCGGCGTCAGCCGGACGGTGGCCCGTACCCGGCGACCCTGCGCCGGCGTGCCGAACAGGTTGTGCAGGGTGACCCGCGCCTGGTGCGCAGCCGGCCGGAGCCATGCTCGACGGGGCACTTCGCGCATCGAAGGAGCCTGGTTCGGATGGTCCGCGACCTGTTCGACGATGGCGGCGCGGATGCGCAGCCGATCCGGCTGGTATTCCTCGACCCGGAACGACGAGTCTCCGAGCGCCCGGCGACGCCCGTCTTCCCGCACGAGGTAGACGCTTGCCCGGTAGACCCCGGTCGGCGACTCCGGACGCGTCTCGAAGTCCCAGGTGAGCAGCCCGTCGTCCGGCAGGGCGATGCGGGTCTCGAGCGCGCGGTTGCCGCGCGCGTCGGCAATCCGCATCTCGATCGGCGCGCCCGGTACGGACCCGAAATCGCCCTCGCGCACGATGCCGAACAGGCGCACCGTCTCGCCCGGCCGATACAGCCCGCGGTCCGTGTAGAGCGCTGCCCTCAGGCGCTCGGCATCGTCCTCCGTGGTGCGTTCGCCGCCGATGTCGAACCCGGACCAGGCCAGGCGGCGGTCGTCCCGCCGGTAGGGCATGAACGTGACGTCGGCCCCGTTGCGCACCACGAACACCGTCGGCGTCCGGTCCCGCTCGAAGTCTCTCGCGGAAGCGAGCGCGGCATGCCCCTCGGCATCGGTCGAGGCCGTCAGGACCGGAAGTCCGTTCTTCCCGAGAAGTTGCACCTCGGCCCCCGACACGGGTTCACCGGTTGATATCGAGTGCACGAAGACGTGCTGGCTCCCGTCGGCATTGGTCTTGACCAGGAGGCCGAGATCCGTAACCAGTGCCATGCGCCGGTCCGCGCTGCCGATCACCCGCTCCCGTTCGGGGTCCCAACCCTGGACCTGTACGAAGAACACGCCGCCCGCGTCGAGGAACGGGTCGAGGTCCAGGGTCGCGAACACCTGCTCGCGCGGATGGGCGGGATTCAGCTCGACGATGCGGGTGGTCAGCACCGACAGGTTGTCGGCGTCGAACGCCCATCCGCTCCGGAACCAGGGATCCCGGATGTCGCCGCCCGTCTGGCTCGCCAGGTGGTTGAGGGTGTCGGGCAGGAACTGCTGGACGTCCACGCGCACGGCCGGCACGCCGCGCCCGGAGAACGTGAGCAGGCGGTTGCCGGTCAGCGGCAGCAGGGCGCCGTCCTGCGCGATGGCGGCCTCCCTGGGGTAGTCCGGGGCGCGCACCATCGCGTCGTGGCCCGATGCGAGCACGAAGTCCCCCGCCGACGTCAGGCCAGGCGCCACGCGCAGGTAGACAAAGCGGGCGGGCGGCGCATCGAACGTCACGCTCTGCAGCATGGCGGCATCGCGTTCGGTGGGATTCACCGCCAGATCCAGTGGCTCGGACTCCACGAGTACTTCCGCCGTGGCCTCGGCGGGCGAACGCCATCGGTAGTTCCGGTGGATCGACTCGCCCATCCGGCGGTCCCGGGGCAGCAGCCATGCCTGCACGCCACTGGCGAACGCCTCGGTGTTCACCTGGTCCGTAAAGGACAGCACCGCGGTCTGCAGGGGATCGCCCTCCCTGTCCCTGACGATCGACGCCGCGACGCGCTCGACGCGAAAGTAGCTTTCCCGGTCGGGCACGCGCACCTGTGCGAACAACGGTTCTTCGAATACCCCGTCCCCATCCGTGGGCTCGAGACCCCCATCCACCGTGACGGTGGCGAAGTTCTCGCGCTCCGGGATGGCGACGATGTCCGAGTGCACGTGAGCGGTGCGGTCGTGGGGCCCGTATTCGACGTGGAAGCCGAGCTCGCGCGCCTCGGCCGTGGAGGTCTCTTCAATTCCGTCGCGCATGGCCAGGGCCAGGCGTTCCTCGAAGTCGTCTCGCGCAACCGCGTGCGAGAACCCGAAACTGGCGGTCACGCGTCGCTCCGCGACGATTTCCGGATGCTGGTAGAAGCTCGCCTCAAGAACCTCCGCGACAAAGGGCGGGGTTTCGAACTCTACGTTTCGGTCGCCCAGTTCGACCTGCGGCGCGAACAGGTCAGAGGAAAGCCGTACCCGATACTCCCGGTCCGCCGGCCAATCCTCCGCCGGCGTGAAAACGAGCCGGTTCTCCGTCACGAAACTCCACTCGCCGGGCATCGGCGGCTCGAGTTCGACACCCTCCTCGATGACGTCGCCGACGAGATCGAGGCGTGCGGCCGACAGTGCCGGCGGAGTCTCGGCCGGGTCGTCCGGGTAGGAGAAGTCGAGACGGAGGGGCGAGACGACCAGTTCGTCACCGTCAATGCGCGAGAGCACCGGGGCTTCGACCGCTACCTGGACCTGCAGGGGTTTCGGCAGGCTCTCGTAGTAGAGATAGCCGGCCCCGGCCAGCGCTGCCGCCCCAGCCAGCGCCGCGGCGCCGTAGCCCACCCGCCGCGAACCCGCGCGTTGCAGCCAGGAAGGGGGACGCCAGGAGAATTCGCCCAGCGCCGCCGCGACGAACCTCGAGAGTTTCATGGGGGCGCGATCAATTGCGATGAATGCCCACAGTAGCGGTGCTTGTGGGAGGGAGAAGGGAAAAACAATGGAAGTTTCGGCGGAGCCTCAACTATCCGGGAGTATCCGGGAGCCTGGTGGGATCGACCCGCTGCTCGTCCGGCGAACGGCCGTCAGGTCGCCCATTCCAGGCGTAGCGTCTTCTTCTCCGCAACACAGTCCCGCAGGTAGAGATTGATCAGGCTCTGGTACGGGATGCCGCTTTGCCCGGCCAGCGTTCGGAAGTAGTCGATGGTATCTATGTCCAAGCGTATCGTCAGTTGTTTCTTCGGTTTGCGAAGGTAGGGGTTCTTCACCGATTTTGAAAAGTCGTATGAGTCTTTCATTGCAAAAAGCCTGAATATTGCTTCCGTTCCGACGGATCGGCCTTTCTGGCCGAAATGATCCGGATCAGGTCTTCTCTCCGGCGATAGCAATGTACTACCACCAGCAATCGAAGCCGTAAACTGAGTCCGAGCAGCACAAACCGATCTTCCTGGTTCGAATGCTCGGGGTCCGGAATGACCCGTGCGTTTTCGTCCAGGAACGCCGACTTGGCCTCTTCAAAAGATATGCCATGTTTGCGCCTGTTCTCCGACGCCTTTCGCTTGTCCCACTCGAACGCCGGGTCGTTCATCCACCGAGTGTAACTACAATGTAGGGCATGTCAATGCCCAGGCCGCATTCCCCATTCCCTACGAGTTTCGCAGCATGCGGTTACCTGCGGACATAAGGAAGCTGAAAGGGAAAAGGGGCCTGACGCAGACCAGCACGTGCTCGTGGAACAGCCGCGCGGTGCGGGAGCGCATCAGGGCGCGCGCGATGTCCGCCGCCTGCGACTCGAACAGGAACTCCCGGTACTCGGGAATCCGCGACCAGTTGCAGTAATCGCCGAAGAAATGGCCCCCGCCCTCGTCCCGGTAGTCCCGCACGTCCGGTCCGGGGTGCGCGATGTTGCGCTCGACGCCCCGGCGCAGGCTGTCCACCCAGGCATCGAAGCGCCCGCGGACGGGCACCGCGCCGTCACGCTCGAAGGCGGCAATCGTGTCTTCGTCGACCGGAGCAGATGGCTGGTTCATTCCGCTGATCGCCTTCGCTGCGATGAGTTTCCAGTATAGCCGCCCGACCGTCCTGTACACGTGGGGAACCCGATTGTCTTCATCGGACCGGACAACTCTGCCAGGGTTTCTGCGTTGCAAGCCCTCGCGCTCCGGGGGCGTTGGACTCCAGCGCTACGTCGGGAGAATCCACGAGTAGCGCCGCACGGCGGTGCCACGGGCTCTGCGATCGTGACAGATTCGCGCTGAAATGTACGGCGATTTGCCATACGATCAACCCATCCGAATCGAGGTTCCGAACGATGCAGTTCCACAGCGATTCAACCAGCCACATTGAACAACCCCGTTCCGCGAGGATGGAACAGCGCTCGAAACCCCATGTGAAAGAGACGATTCAGCGCGCGGCTGTAACCACACATCGGCGCATGATTCGCGATAGAGAGTGACGACACCGAACCCGTCCTCTCCTTTCAAGCTTTCAATCCTGACCGACACCAACGAACGGGATTCTCGAGTGGCGTATCCCGCATCGGTTCAGAAAGCGCGATAGTCAGCCATCCTCGCGCGCCAATCGCTCCTTCACGTCGGCGAATACTCGCGATTGGGGTACGACCCTGCCAGCATTGGCATCGGACTCGCCCGGCACCATGAGCTTCATCAATGCCAGCGCGGCCTTGAGGTTCTGGTAGGTAATGCGTCTTGCGGTTCTGAGCACGTCTGCATTCAGACTGAATTCGATCCGGTGATTTTATCGGCTGTCACACTGCGATCAAGGCGTCCTTACAGCGCTCCGGTGTCAGTCATTGTCTGCGCGAACTGTAGGACATTGGCAGCGCCGGCGACTTTGAATTCACACGACCGGAAATGCAGACTGTCAGCACCAAACCAAAAGCATCGCTGGTGCCAAAGACCTCTGGTACCGAAGTAAGCTGGCCCAGTTGCGGAGGAATTGTCGCTCAAGTTCACGCCATGAGATGCCAGTCGAGTCAACGCCTCGTTAGACCATGAGCGAACCTCGTATCGTCCTGCCCGCGTCCGATGTCAACGTGGACGCCGATGTACCGGTCCGGCTGGCGGGTTTCCGGCCCGACAGCCAGGTGGAACTGCGGGCTTCGTTCACCGACCACGACGGCGCCACCTGGCGGTCCCATGCCGTTTTCGCGACAGACCGGCTGGGTTCGGTGGACCTGATGACGGCGCGGCCTCTGTCGGGAACCTGGGACGAGGCCCACTGCCACGGGCTGTTCTGGTCGATGTCGCCGGTACCGCCCGATGAGTACGAGGCGTTCAAGAGGGCGGGCCGGCCTGCCGACGAGGCGGGCCCGGGGGGCCACCGCATGGGGTTGCCGGGATTGCGCGGCGATGCGCCCCTTCGCGTTCATTTCACTGCGATTGCAGACGGGAAGCAGGCGGCGGCCGCGAGCCTGGTGCGGCATCGCTTTCCCCCGAACGTGCGTGAAGTCGTCGTGCATGAGGGCCGGGTACGCGGCCGGGTGTTCGAGCCGGAGAATGCGGAGGGCCTGCCCGGTGTGGTCATGATCGCGGGTTCGGGCGGCGGCATCGGCCGCGAGCGCGCGGCGCTTATGGCCGCGCATGGCTTCTCGGTTTTCGCCCTGGGCTATTTCAACTTCGACGACCTGCCGAAGCACCAGGTGAGGATACCGCTCGAGTATTTCCGGGAAGCCTTCCACTGGTTCCAGGAATACCTGGGGCACGACCGTATCGGCCTGACCGGAGGTTCAAAGGGGGGAGAAGGCACCCTGGTGGTTGCCACCGCGTGGCCCGACCTGGTCAAGGCCGCGGTACCGGTCGTTCCCGGCGACCTCTACCTGTGCGCGGCCAACGAGAAGGGCGAGCGGCACGCGGCCTGGACGCTCGGCGGCGAAGACCTGCCCTGGGCGGGCACGCCGGCGGACTGGGCGAGAATCCCGCCGGAACACCAGGCGCCGAAGCCGGGGGAGCTGTTCAACACCCGGCTCAACATGGAAGCCTTCTATGCCGCCCCGGACGTCCATGCGCGCGCCGCGATTCCCGTGGAGCGCATGGCTTGCCCCATGCTTCTCATCTGGGCCGGGGACGACCAGGCGTGGCCGTCGCGACTCGCCGTCGAGCGGCTGCTGCGGCGTCTCGACGAGCACGATTATCCCCATCCGTACCGGGACCTGACGGTCGAGGGCGCCGGTCATTTCTGCATCGAGACCGGTTACCCCACGGTCATGGCGGACACCGTCCTCCACCCGCTGCTGCCGATCTACATGACCATGGGCGGCTCTCCGGCGCCCACCGCCAGGCTGCAGCGGGAAGCGTGGCAGGCGCGCATCGGGTTCTTCAAGGATGTGTTGTAGCCACGGCCGGCGGATAGCGGATTGTCCGTGTTCGAATTGCAGGAATTCATCGAGCGAGTTCGGCGTGCGGAGGGTTCGAACCGGGCGCATTCGACAAACGTCAACCGGGACCGGTCGATGTAGCCGCTACCACGTCGCGGACCGCGTCCACGATGGCGTCGGGCCGGTCGAGGGACATCATGTGGCTGCCGTTCTCGACCAGGACATGGCGGCCCCGCGGCGCAAGTTCGACGATCCGGCGGTAGTTGGCGTGCTTGCGCCTCGCCAGGCGGCCGGCCAGCGAAGTGTCGTCGAAAAAGTCGTAGGGCGTACTGTCGATGAGAACGAGACCGGCCACGTCCGCGGGGTGTTTGCAGGCGTGATACAGGACGCTCAGACCGGTCAGGGACCAGCCGGCCAGGATGGCCGGGGTCTGCACCGGCAGGCGTTCGAGCAGCGCCCTCAAATTTGCCGTGATGCCTGCCACGGTGTAGTCGGTGGCCGTAGGGTCCGAACGGCCGGCGCCGGCGCGGTCGTAGAAAACGACCGTGGCGAACTCCGCGATTTCGTCGAGCAGCGGGCCATAGACGCCGCCGCAATCGGCTCCCCGTTCCATCACCACCGCCGGGCCGTTGCCGCGCACGGTCGCGTAGAGCCGACATCCTCCGATATCGACGAATCCCTCGTAGTCGGACAAATCGCCTACGCCAGGTGATCCAGAAACCAGCCCACGTAGCGGGTGGTGGCATCGACCACCTCCGGAAAGGCCCGCACGCCGTGGCCCGCTTTCGGGTAGACCGCCAGCACCGACTCGACGCCGTGCTCGAGCAGCGAACGGTGGAACTCCAGCGCCTGGCCGGGCGGGGTGGACTGATCCGCGCCGCCGGCTATGGTCAGCGTGGGGGTGGTCACGCGATCTGCGTACATGACGGGGCTGCGGTCGTGGTAGCGGCCGCCGGCAACGCTGGCTTTCTCCCCCAGGAACATCTCGTCGAACTGGGGGATCTGGGAGGTGCGGTGCTGGGAGTACCAGTTCGTGCAGGGCGAGATCGGCACCGCCGCGGCGAAGCGCCTGTCCTGGGTGATGAGCCAGGCGGAGGCGTAGCCGCCGTAGCTGATGCCGGTGACGCCCAGGCGCTGGGGGTCCGCAATGCCGCGCTCCACCAGCGCATCCAGCCCCGTCAGGTAGTCGTGGGTGTCCTCGCCGCCCATGTCGCCGACAACCAGGCGCGCGAACGCCTGCCCGCGGCCACTGCTGCCCCGGGGATTGGGATAGAACACCGCGCAGCCGTGGTCGGTAAGCACCTTGGTGCCGCGCAGGCGCCCGTGCCAGCGGTTGCGGCAGGCCCAGACGGGGCCGCCGTGGATGTCCATGACCAGGGGATGAGGGCCGGGCGCTGTCGGATGCACCAGCCAGCCCTGCATTTCGAGGCCGTCGCGGGCCTGCCAGGTGAAGGGCTCGACACCGGTCCGGTCTAAATCCGGCGCCTGCCCCGTATCGGTGGCCAGGGAGGTGACTGGCCGGTACTCGCCGTCCGCCAGCAGGACCAGTTCGGGCGGTACCGCATAGCCTTCGCAGATCGCGGCGCAACCTCCGCCGGGCAAGGGTGAGACGGTTGGGTACCAGGCTCCCATGGTGCGCTCGATTCCCGCCCAGTGTTCCCGAACTTCTCCATTGTCGACCTGGCACTCGCCCACCACGGTTTCGAAACCGCGGTGTCCCACGAAGGCCAGGTTGGCGTCGTCGCGCCAGGCCAGGTGCGTGACGTCCACGTTGCAGGTGTCGACCGTGCGTTTTTCGCGGGTCTCCGGATCGATCAGCAGCAAGCGGCCGGCAACCAGCAGCCGGTCGCTGCTGACGGCCTCGATCAGCGCCACCACCTTGCCGGAGGGCGATGCCGCGGGAACGCCGATCTGGTCATTCGGCTCATAGATCGTCCTTGCGGACCCCGTGCCGGCATCGATCGTGAGAAGCCGGCAGCGATACCAGGATCCCTCGCTGTGGGATTCGCTCGCGACGGCGACCAGGCGCCCGTTGCCGAGCCAGCCGCTTTCCCAGCAGTTCAAGCCTTCGGGAGAAGCCAGGCGCAACGCCTTGGTGCGCGTATCGTAGACATACAGGCGGCGCCAGAGATTCTCGGCGTCGGCGGTTTCGATGGCCGGCATCCAGTCGGGCAGCGCATCGGCCTGGCCCGCGATCGTGGCGCCGCCCAGTGCGCCGGGCAGGTCGGCGCCGAAGCCGGCGACACCCAGGACGATGCGTTGGCCGTCGGGCGACCAGTGAAAATACTCGACGGTGCCGTTCGCGGCTGGCGTCGCCCGGGCGTCGCCCCTGCCTTCGGGATCGGTAGTGAATAGCTGGAAGTTCCCTGCCTCGGCGCGGTCGGAAAGAAAGGCGAGTTGCGATCCATCCGGGGACCAGCGCGGCATGCGATCGCTGTTGGCGGGACAGGCCAGCCGGTGCATGGCGCCGGATTCCAGATCCGCCAGGCATACGCGGGTTCCCGGCGCGGTTTGGAGATCGTTGAACAGGGTGCCCGTAAACCCCGCCAGATCACCGCGCGGATGCACGGCGAGGTCGGCGCCGTCGGTGATCCGGTCCTTGCCCGGCGCGAAGATGGCGTCGTAGTAGGCTAGCACTTCCCGGTAGAGCGGGGTTGACCGCAGGTCGCGTTGCGAGGCGCGTTGCATGAGGTTTACATGTGACTGGCGACCGCCCATTCTATGGCAGCGGCCGGGGGACAGACAGCCTGCCGGATGGGCAATTGCACCTGGTGTCCTGTGTCACAAATACGCTGCCTTTCAGCGTGCCGCACCTCGCATTGGCGCACCGAGAGAACGCTGAAATGCAGGAGTCTTGTGGGACGGAGCACGCAGGCGCCCTTCCGCCGGCTGCACACCGGCAGGGCCCCAGGCGCAGCGAACAACGCATGAACTCATCGACAATAGACTGGGAAAGCGGACCGCGGGCCGGCGGCGGGATCGATCCCGCCCCGCTCGAATGCCTCGCGGAGCGGGCCGCCGAAGAGCGCCCGTGGCTGAACAGCCTGCTCGTCGTCCGCCACGGCCGGCTGCTCTTCGAGCGCTATTTCAACGGCTTCGGCCCGGAAAACCTGCACCCCGTGTATTCGGTCACCAAGCAATGGCTTTCGTGCCTGGTCGGCATCGCCCTGGAGAAGGGCCTGCTGCCGTCGCTCGACATGCCGCTGGCGGGTTACCACGGCAGCCGCGCGCCGCGCGGGTCGGATCCGCGCAAACGCATGATCACCCTGCGCCATTGCCTGGCCATGCAGTCGGGCCTGGGGTGGCGCAACGACATGGATTTCGCAACGGCATTCAGCCGCGCGGCCGATCCGGTGGCTTTCTTCTTCGGCGATGACATCGACGTGGTGGAGGTTCCCGGCACGGCCTGGGTATACAGCGCCTGCGACAGCCAGATGGTCGCCGAAACGCTGCGCACCGCCATCGGCCGGCCGCTGACGGAAGCGGCCAGGGAGTGGCTTGCGGATCCCCTGGGAATCACGGAATTCAAATGGCCGCGCACCATCTCCATTCCCGGCGCCGCAACCTGGCGCGCGGAGATCGGCCCTTCGGAGATGTGGCTCTCGCCGCGCGGCCTGGCGCGCCTGGGCTTCTGCCTGCTGAACCATGGCAGCCAGGGGGGGCGCCAGGTTGTCCCGCGGCGCTGGCTCGAACTGGCGACGGCCCCCACGCCCGGCGTGGACGGGCCGTTTCTGCAGGACTTCTACGCCCAGATCGGCGTTCCGCCCGTGCGGGGCATGTCCGGGTACGGACTGCATTTCGGGCTAAAGGACTTCGACGGCCATCCGGTGATCTCGGTGGCCGGGTCCGGCGGTCAGTATGCCTTTGTCGTCCGCGACCTCGACCTGCTCATCGTGCAGACCGCGGGCCTCGCTCCCGGAGAGGGCGATGCCGTCCCGCCATCGCAGGCCGGGCTCGATGGCGGGGTGGACATCGCTCTCGACGTGATTCTGCCGGCCCTCGACTGACCCGCGGCAGCGAAGCGGCGCCCAAGCCGGGAATCGCCTGCGGCATTCAGTCCGGGAACTGATCGAGGCGGCCGGGCCCGGCGTTACCCCCCAAGCGCCGGCGGCGGCACGAAGCCCCCGATCTCGTCGGCGAGCCGCCGTGCGCACTCGATGGTGGTGTGGTCCCGATAAGGCGCTCCGACGATCTGCACGCCGATCGGCAGCCCCTCGCCGGACGCCCCGGTCGGCAGGCAGGTGCTCGGCAGGTAGGACGCGACGACCAGGCCGGACCAGAAGACGGACTCCATGTAGGGCCGCGCCTCGCCATCCACCAGGGTCGAGCGTTCGGCGAACGGCCGGTGATCGTGCGGAATCGCTGGCACCGCGAACTGCGGGCAGACGAGCACGTCCCAGTCGCGGAAGAAGGCGTCCCAGGCCCGCCGCAACCGCTCGCGACGGAGATCGTGCCGGATCCACTCGCGATGGCTCATGAGCGACGCGCGCGCCGTGACGGCGTCGGCGGACATGTCCGCCGGATCCAGCGTCGCCGCCAGCTCCCGCATCTTCTCGATGTGGCTCGCCGGCTGCCCGCTCGACATCACCGCGGTCAGCAGGTTCTGGTAGACGAAATGCGCCTTGTGGATGTCGAAGTCCGGCCGTGCGTCATGGGAAACCGTCGCGCCAAGCCCCGCAAACGCATCTGCCACGAGTTGTACCCGCGCCACCGTCTCGGCGCTGACCGGTGCGATGTCTTCGTTCACCCACACCGCGACCCGCAACTCGGACAGCTCGCTGAACCCCGGTCCGGGCAACTCGAGCCGCCAGCCGGTGGCGTCGCGCCCGGTGGGGCCGGCCATCACGTCGAGGGCCACCGCGAGGTCTGTTGCATCCCGGGCCAGCGGGCCGCACACGCTCAGGTCCGGGTCCGGGACCCCGGGCATCAGCTCGTGCCCGGACATCGGCACGATGCCCCAGGTGGGCTTGTGCCCGAACAGGCCGCAGAAGTGCGCGGGTGTGCGAATGGAGCCGCCGATGTCCGTGCCCGCCTCGAGAGCCGAGAAGCCAGCCGCCAGCGCGGCGGCGCTGCCGCCGGAGGAGCCGCCCGGCGTCCGCTCGAGGTTCCAGGGGTTGCTGGTGGTGCCGTAGATCGGGTTGTAGCTCTGCACGTCGGCGAGGTCGACCGGCACGTTTGTCTTGCCCAGGAAATGCGCGCCGGCGGCCCGGAAGCGACTGACCGCGAGCCCGTCTGCATCGGCAACGTTTTCCCGCTGTGACTCGATACCCCAGGTCGCCGGGGTGTCCCGCATGACGTAGGACTCCTTGATCGTCAGCGGCACGCCGTGCAGCGGCCCGCATGCCTCGCCCCGTGCGAGGGCGGCGTCCGCCTCCGCCGCATCCTCGAGCGCCCGTTCGAACGTGCGCACCACGACGGCGTTGATGTCGCCATCGAAACGTTCGATGCGCTCGATGAAATGGCGGGTGAGCTCCACGGAGCTGATCGCTCCGCCGCGGACGAGTCCGGCGAGTTTTGTCGCCGGACGGAACGCGAGATCATCGCTCATGGGGGCCTCCTTTCGCACCAGGAATGCAGCTCGCACCAGGCGTGCAGCTCGCACCAGGCGTGCAGTTCGCACCAGGCGTGCGGCTCGCACCAGTCATGCAACGCCCGGCCAAGACTACAACGGTCGGCCAGCCTCGGCACGTTCGGCTGAAGCAGCCTGCCCCGGCCTGGCGTTCCGATGCAATCCAACGATTCGCCCGCCAATCCGGGGAAATGCCTGGTTGACCATGGTCATGACCATAGTATTATCTCCGCACCAGGAACGTTATCGGGACGATTTCAGACAATGCTTACAGACAATGCAATCGGCACCCATACAATCAAGGCTTCCGAATTCAAAGCAAAGTGCCTGAAGCTGATGGACGTGGTTGCGGAAACCGGGCAGGAACTCATCATCTCCAAGAATGGCCGCCCGGTCGCGCGGCTGGTGCCGTATCACCGGAAACCGGAAAGCCTGTTCGGCATCGACACGGGACAGCTCGAGATTCTCGGGGATGTCATCGAGCCTCTGGACGTCGAGTGGGAAGCCAACCGTTGACGCTTCTCGATACTCACGTCCTGTTGTGGCTGAGGGCCGGCGAGCAACGGTTGGGCCCCCGGGCCCGGCGGGAGATCGACCGGGCATGGCGCTCCGACGAAGTTTGTGTCTCGTCGATTTCGTTCTGGGAAATCGCGATGCTTCAGCAGAAGGGGAGAATCGCTTTGCGCAACGAGGTCGAGCCCTGGCGCCGCCAACTCTTGAGGGAGGGCATCATCGAAATCCCCATCGACGGTCAGGTCGGCATCCGGGCGGTCGGCCTGGTGGGCTTTCATTCCGACCCGGCCGACCGCCTGATCGTCGCCACCGCGCTCGACGGGCACCGGCTGGTGACCGCAGACCATCGAATACTCGGCTGGGCGGGTCGACTCGACCGGCTGGCCGCAACCGACTAGACCGGCAGGTCCGGTGGCATTGGCCGCCGGTACCGAGGCGCCCGTCCGCTTCAGCCGTTCCCGCCGGGGGCGCGGAGTAGAAGGCGCCGTAGATCAGCGCCGCGGCCCTGGGCGCATTAGGCTCGCCATGGAGTTCACAGGCGACCGCCGCCGAAAAGTTGCCGCCGGCACTGTCGCCGCCCGCGTCCATTCGCGCCGGATTCCCGACTCGCATCCAGGCTGAAGCGTTTTGCGCCCCCCCGCAGAACCCGGCAGACATGGCGTTGTGCGGCATCGAGCCGATGGGGTATGGGTCGTTTTCCTGCGTCCGAGCGGGGAAGGTGGCCTCGGAACCACGTTAGACCGCGCAGGAAGATTCGACCATGATCCATCGCTCCCGACTCAGGTCCTTGCTGGCCATCGCGACGCTGACCCTGGCCCCGCACGCCGCCGGCTCTTCGGAATGGAACATCGAGGAAAGCCGGGCGCCCGAGCGCATCCCGGTGGACTTCGTGGTCGAGGAAGGCACCTGGATGAGCCTCGATGTCTCGCCGGACGGGCGGTTTCTGGTGTTCGACCTGCTCGGCCACATCTACGAGATGCCCATATCCGGCGGCGAGGCCCGGGCGCTGACGAGCGGGCGGTCGTGGAACATGTTCCCCCGCTACAGCCCGGACGGCGGGCGCATCGTGCTGACCTCCGACAGGGGCGGGTCGGACGACCTCTGGGTGATGGACCGGGAAACCGGCGCGATGACCAATGTTTCGGACATGCCCGAGGGCGTCACCGGGGGCATGTGGTCGGCGGACGGTCGCTTCCTCTATGGCGTCGCCATGCACGACGGCACGAAGAACACCGTCTACCAGTTCGGATTCAACGGCGACCGCCAGGTGCTGATTCCGGCGCCCGAGGCATCGGCGACGCGTCCCGGGGCGGGCTTCCGGCCTGTCAATCACTTCCGCGACGATGCGCAGCGGGGGCTCATCTTCTATGAACAGGTAGACGGCGCCCTGTACGCGGCGGGCGGCTCGATCGGCACCTATGACAAGCGCACCGGCGAAACCCGGCACTACATCAAAAGGCCGGGCGGCGCCGTCGCACCGGCACTGTCGCCGGACGGGCGCTATCTCGCCTATGTGCACCGGCGCGACCAGGTCTCCGAGCTGGTGCTGCACGAGATCGAGACCCGGCGGGAACGGGTTCTGCTGCCGCAGGTGGAGCGGGACCGGCAGGACTACGTGGTCTATCACCACGCCGCCTATCCGACCATGGCGTGGATGCCGGACGGCGAGTCCCTGGTGCTCTGGTACGGCGGCGGCATTCACCGCGTCAGCGTCTCGACCGGCGAAGTCAGGGAAATTCCCTTTTCCGCCCGGGTGCAGCGGGAATTCGACCCGACGATCCGTTTCCGGCACGACATCCCTTCCGGGCAGGCGCGGACCCGCATCCACCGCTGGGCGCAGCGCACGCCCACCGGCATTCTCTACGAGACCCTGGGCGACCTGTACCTGCTCGACGGCGATGAGCGCCGCAACCTCACGGCTTCGCCGGACCACGAGACCAGCCCCCTGTTCGATGCGCGCCGGAACCGAGTCTACTTCGCAAGCTGGAACGACGACGAGCTGGGCGCGCTCCATTCCATGAACGCCGACGGCCGGCAGCGCCGCCGCCTGACGGAGGCGCCGTCCCACTACGCGGCGCCGGCGCTCTCGCCCGACGGGGAGCGGCTGGCCTTCGTGCGCGGCGATGCCCGGATCCGGAGCGGCACGCGCCTTGAGGCACACGACGACCTGGAATTGGTGACGATGTCGGCCAACGGCAAGGATCCCGAGGTGGTGACGGAGATTTCCTGGAAGGGGGCGGGATTCGGGACGCGCCCGCCGTTCGTCGCGTTCGATACCGAGGGCGACGGGTTCTACTTCACGGAAATCGATGCGGGCGCCCTGGTGCTGAAGTCGGTGGCGCCGGACGGCAGCCGGGAGCTCGAGCTGTACCGTTTCCCGCACGCGGCCTATGCGGCGCTGTCTCCCGATGCCCGCTGGATCGCCTACGAGGAATACCAGCGCAACTACATCACCCCCTTTGCCTTCGCCGGCAAGTCCGTGGAGGTCAGCGCCGAGGACGGCAAGGGCACGAGCTACCGCATCGACCGGCACCGGGACGGGCTGTATCCCGTCTGGGCTGCCGACGGCAGGTCGATACAGTGGACCCGGGGTGCGGAATTCCAGGAAAAGCCGGTCGACGCGATCGTCGCCGGCGAAGACGCCGAGGGCGGTATCGATCTGTCCGTGTCGTTCGATGTGGCAGGAGGCAGCGGCAAGGTGGCGCTCACCGGCGCGCGGGTACTCACGATGGATGCCGGGCGATCGGTGCTGGAGAACGCCACCGTCCTGGTCGCCGACGACCGCATCGCGGCGATTGGCGCCGATGTCGAAATTCCCGCCGAGGCCGAAGTCTTCGACCTTGCCGGCCGCACGATCATTCCGGGCATCGTCGACGTGCATGGCCACTACCTCGGGTACATCGCGCCAACCCACGTCATCGAGCAGCGCGTGGCCACCCTGCGGGCGGCGCTGGCACACGGGGTGACCACCATGTACGAGGTCTACGGCAGCATCCCCAAGGACACCTGGCTGTCCGACATGCTGCGCGCCGGCCGCACCACCGGCCCGCGGCTGTATACCGTGGGCACCCCCATGTACGGGGTCCGCGAGTTCCGGCCGAAAACGTATCGCACCTTCAGGTCCTACGACGACATCCTCGAACAGGTGCGCTTCAACAAGGCCCACGGCGCCACGGCGCTGAAGGACTACATCACGCCGCACCGCGCCGCGCGCCACCAGCTCGCCACGGCGGCGCGGGCGGAGGGCCTCAACCTGCCCGTCGAGCCCGGCGGCGAGGGTCAGACCAACCTCACCCGGCTGATCGACGGCGCGACCGGCATCGCCCACGGCATGGGCTTCACCTCGGTCTATGACGACTACATCCGGTTTTTCGCCCACAGCGGCCTGGGCATCACGCCGACCCTCATCGTCACGCTCGACGGGCCGTTCGGCGAGCTCTGGTTTCACGGGCGGGAGCGGCTGTGGGAGAACGCGAAACTCCGGCGTTTCGCCCGGGAGGAGGACCTGCTGGCGCGGCTGCGCCGGCCGCAGCACATCTTCGAGGACGACTTCTTCCACCCGGAACTGGCCGCCAACCTGAAGCGCCTGTTCGATGCGGGCGTGTCGATGCAACTCGGCGCCCACGGGCAGCTTCTGGGGCTCGATGCCCACTTCGAGATGGAACTCTTCGCCCATGGGGGCTTCTCGAACGGCGACGTGCTTGCCATAGCGACCATCATGAGCGCCCGTCACCAGGGGCTCGATCACGAGCTCGGCTCCCTGGAACCCGGCAAGCTGGCCGACCTGGTGGTGCTGACGGAAAACCCGCTCGAGGACATTCGCGCCACCCGCGCCATCGAATACGTCATGAAGAACGGCGTGCTCTATAGCGGCGAGGATGCGGCCCGAATCTATCCCGACCCCGAGCCTCCGGGTGATTTCTACTTTCTCAAAGGTTCCGACTGACAACCTGGCGCGGCTGCCGCTGCGGCGGGTTGCCCGCAGCATCGGCGCCGCACCGGCCTCCGGTCCGCGCGGCCAGGCTTACACGGCGCCTCGACGCCCTCGCGACGGAAGTTGGTGACGAAACCCGCTAGAGGTCCATGGGCCGCAGCAGCCTGGGCCAGTCCTCCATGGTGGCGGCCATTCGCTCGCCGATCTCGTCGACGGAAAACGGATTGTCCGTGGGCTCTCCCAGGGCGATGTCATCGACCCGCCAGGAGAGCAGCGATACCCGGTTGGCTCCGACAAAGAACTGCCGGCCGGTGACGTTGGCCGCCTCGTCGGTGCAGAGCCAGACCACGACGGGCGAGACTTTCTCCGGCGCCATCTGCTGTTCGACATCTTGCGGCATGATGTCTTCGGTGAGCCGCGACCAGGCGGCCGGGGCCAGGGTATTGACGGTGATGCCGTACTTGATGCCCTCCAGGGCCAGCACCCGGGTCAGGCCCGCGATGCCCGCCTTGGCGGCGCCGTAGTTGGTCTGGCCGAAGTTGCCGATCAGGCCGGAGGTGGAACTGGTGTTGATCATGCGCCCGCCGGTGCCCTGTTCGAGCATCCGGTCCCAGGCGGCCTTCGCCACCAGGTAGGTGCCGCGCAGGTGCACGTCCACCACCACATCCCACAGGTCGTTGGTCATGTTCTTGAAAGACTTGTCGCGCAGGATGCCGGCGTTGTTGATGCAGATGTCGATCTTGCCGAAGTTGTCGACGCAGGCCTGCACCATGCCCCTGGCGGCCGCCTCATCGGTGACCGAGCCGTAGTCGGCCACCGCCTGGCCGCCCGCAGCCCGGATCTCCGCGACGACGCCGTCGGCCATGGCGGAGGAACCGTCGCCGGAACCGTCCCGGGCGCCGCCGAGGTCGTTCACCACAACGGCCGCGCCTTCCTCGGCGAGCAACAGCGCGTGCGTTCGCCCGAGCCCCCCGCCCGCGCCGGTGACCAGTGCTACTTTTCCGTCAAGTCTGCCCATTGAATCTTCTCCTGATTGTGCTTGGAATTCTGGTGTGGGGGCACCGGATCCCCCCAGCGTCAACTGTGTCCGGCTCGCCCGAGCCGCGCATTGTAGCCGGTTAGTCGCGGACGGGGCGACGTTGCAACCCGACGTAAAGGCGGAAGACAAGCCAGCGATTGACCCGTTTGACCACCTGATCCGGCAAAAGAGCGGCAGGTAAGCCGCCGTCGACCGGCGGGTGCGGATCAGTCCAGAAAGTCGATCTGAAAGAAATGCGCGTTCCGGTGGGCGACGATTTCCTTGAACTCGTCCGGGTCCTTGAACCTTGCCGTTGACCCGGTGTCGGTCTTCAGCGCCACGACCAGGCGCGACAGCCAGAACGCCAGCGCCGCATAAAGGAGGAACCCCGGAAAGAAACCCTTCTCGAGGACGGTGAGCGGGCGAACCTTGTGGTAGGCGCCGACGAGGGCGGCGGTCCGTTCGGGGTCGAGCCCGCCTCCGGAGCGGCTGCACCAGTCGTTTGCCGCCACCGCCAGGTCGTACACAAGATAGCCGCGCGCGGCGTGATGGAAGTCCAGCACGCCGGTGAGCTCCGGGCCGTCGAACAGCACGTTGTCGCGGAACAGGTCGCCGTGCACGATGCCGGAGGGAAGTTCGCCCACGTCCCGGCGGTCCAGCAGGCTGATGACCCGGTCGACGCAATCGAAAACCAGCCGTTCGTCGGTGTACGCCATGCGGCCGCGCGTCGACGCCGAGCGGTCTCTCAGCCAGCGCTGGTCCCGGGGATAGGGAGCGACCTCGAAAGCGGCGTTGGCGGTGGCCACATGAAAGCCCGCAACCAGGCGGCCGAGGGATTTCAGGTGCCCTGCCGTAGGGGAATCGACATGCGCACCGGAGAGTTTCGGCGCCAGCATGGCCTGTTTGCCCAGCCACGTCTCGGTGGCTGCGCCCGCCGCGTTCCTCACCACCGGCGCTACCGGCAACCCGGCGGCGTGACAGAGATCGAGCAGGGGGACATAGCCGGAGCCGGCATAGGAGGGCTGTTCCAGCAGCGTAAGCACCCAGTCGCGCTCGCTGCCGCCCTTGGCTGTCGTGACGAAATAGTTGCTGTTCTCGATGCCGAGGGAAGCCGCGCGGCATCGGGTCGGTTCGCCCACATCGTAGCGCGAGAACAACCCGGCAAGGCTCTCCGCATCGAGCGGAGTAACGGCTCGCATCCCTGCTATACCTCTCGTTCGCGGATCGGGTGGTCGAATGCGCCAGGTTCGCACCCGTTCACCGGTGTCTCGTGGAGCTGTGTCATTGTCCCGTCAGAACTCGACGATCACCCAGGTCGGCAGCAGCGCATCCGCCCTTTCCAGATCTCCGAAGCCGGCGGTCTGATCGCGCGGCAGCAGGTAGTACGGCTTGCCCCAGTTGGGCACGATCTTCACCATGCGCAGGTGGCCGTTCTGCCGGTACTCGTAAATCGTGCGTTCTTCACCGGCAATGATGACAACATCCGGGCCCCGAAGTTCTTCCGGGGTGGGTGCAGTGCTTTCCGGCGCTGCGGCTGTCGCCGGCCCCGTCCCGAACGGCAGCACCAGCAGCAGGAGGCGCATTGTCAGGATTGCGAGTCGCGTGCTGGCGCGGGCCATGGACAGGTCACTTGTAATCGGGCGAATGCCTCAATTATAAGGCGCATAGGATTTTCGGGCTCCGGGTTCGGGCCTTTTGGGGGAACGGTGGCAGAGGCGCAGGCGAACGACAAACCCTTGATTCTCGTGGACGGGTCAAACTACCTGTTCCGTGCGTTCCACGCATTGCCGCCCCTGTCGACCACCGGGGGTCACCCGACCGGGGCGGTGCGGGGCGTCGTCGCCATGCTTCGCAAGATGGCGGCGGATTACCCGGGCAGTCCGGTCGCGGTGGTATTCGATCCCAAGGGCAAGACGTTCCGGGACGATCTCTTTCCGGAGTACAAGGCCAACCGCCCGCCCATGCCGGACGACCTTCGCGTCCAGATCGAGCCGATTCACGACATCGTCCGCGCCATGGGCATGCCGCTGTTGATCGTGCCCGGCGTGGAAGCCGACGATGTCATCGGCACCCTGGCGCGGGAGGCGGCGGCCTTGGGACGCTCGACCATCATCGCCACCAGCGACAAGGACATGGCGCAACTCGTCGGCCCCCATGTCAGCCTGCTCGACACCATGAAGGGGACACAGACCGATGCCGATGGGGTGGTCGAGAAGTACGGCGTGCCGCCGGAGCTGATCGTCGACTACCTGGCCCTGATGGGCGATACCTCCGACAACATTCCGGGAGTGCCCAAGGTTGGCCCGAAGACCGCGGCCAAGTGGTTGAATCAGTACGGCTCGCTGGACGAACTGATCGCCCGCGCGGACGAGGTCAAGGGCAAGGTCGGCGAGAGCCTGCGCGCGAACCTCCAACAGTTGCCGCTCTCGCGAACGCTGACCACGATCAAGTGCGATGTCGAGCTCGAGGAAGGGGCGGCCGATCTCGCCCCGCCGGATCCTGACGAGGAAAAGCTGCTCGCGCTCTTCGAGCGGTACCAGTTCAGGACCTGGGCGGAACAGCTCGGTGGCGGCAGCCGGGCCGGAGCCGAGGAGGTCGAGCGTGACTACGAGTGCGTAACCACGCCGGAGCGGCTGGCCGACTGGGTTCGGCGCCTCGAGGAGGCTGACCTGTTCGCCTTCGACACCGAAACCACCAGCATCGACTACATGCAGGCCGACCTGGTGGGATTCTCGTTCTCGGTACAGCCGGGAGAAGCCGCCTACGTCCCCGTCGGCCACGCCTACGCGGGGGCGCCGGCACAGCTTTCGCTCATTGCCGTGCTCGATGCGCTGCGTCCCCTGCTCACCGATCCGGCGAAGGCCAAGGTGGGACAGAACCTCAAGTACGACATGAGCGTACTGGCCCGCGCCGGTGTCGACCTCGCCGGCATCGCCTACGACACCATGCTGGAATCCTATGTGCTCAACAGCATCGGCAGCCGGCACAACATGGACGACCTGGCGAGCAGGTACCTGAACGTTCAGACCACGCACTACGAGGATGTCGCGGGCAAGGGCGCCAAACAGTTGAGCTTCGACCAGGTTCCCCTGAAGGAGGCTTCGGACTACGCCGCGGAAGATGCGGACATTACGCTGCGCCTGCACCGGACACTGTGGCCGAAGCTCGAGGCGGAACCCACCCTGAAACGGGTATTCAGGGAAATCGAGTTGCCCCTGGTCAGTGTGCTTTCCCGGGTCGAGCGCAACGGTACGCTGATCGATGCGGGCCTGCTGGGCGAACACAGCCGCGAACTGGCGGAGCGGATGACGGAGCTGCAGGCCAGGGCCTGGGAGCAGGGCGGCGGCCAGTTCAACCTGGACAGCCCCAAGCAGCTCCAGGAAGTGCTCTACGGCCGGCTCGACATGCCGGTCTTGAAGAAGACCCCAAAGGGCCAGCCTTCCACGGCGGAACCGGTACTGCAGGATCTCGCCCGGCAGGGCTACAAGCTTCCGGCCACCATCATGGACTACCGGGGCCTGAACAAGCTCAAGTCAACCTACACCGACAAGCTGCCCTTGCAGATCGACCAGCGCACCGGACGGGTGCACACCTCCTATCACCAGGCGGTGGCGGCCACCGGACGGCTCTCCTCCACGGACCCGAACCTGCAGAACATTCCCATTCGCACCGCGGAGGGCCGGCGGGTCCGGCAGGCGTTCGTCGCGCCCCCGGGCCGGTGCCTGGTGGCGGCGGACTACAGCCAGATCGAACTCAGGATCATGGCTCACCTGTCCGGCGACGCGGGCCTGAGGGCGGCGTTCGCGGACAATCTCGACATTCATCGCGCCACGGCCGCGGAAGTGTTCGGAGCCACCCTGGAGGGCGTGACCGACGATCAGCGCCGCAGCGCCAAGGCGATCAACTTCGGGCTCATCTACGGCATGTCGGCCTTCGGGCTCTCCCGGCAGCTAGGCGTTCCGCAGCCCGTGGCCCGGGACTACATCGACACCTATTTCGCGCGCTATCCGGGCGTGCACGAGTACATGGAGAGCACCCGGGAACTGGCCCACGACCAGGGCTACGTCGAAACGCTGTTCGGCCGCCGGCTGTACCTGCCGTCGATCAATGCCCGGGCGGTCATGCAGCGCCAGGCCGCGGAGCGTACCGCCATCAACGCGCCCATGCAGGGCACCGCGGCAGACATCATCAAGCGCGCGATGATCAGCGTGGACCGCTGGCTCGCCGAGAGCGGGCTGGATGCCCTGATGATCATGCAGGTGCACGACGAACTGGTGTTCGAAGTGGACGAGGGCCAGGTGGAGCAACTGGTCGAAGGCGTCTGCGAGCGCATGGGCGCCGCCGCGGAACTCGCTGTGCCGCTGGTCGTGGACTGCGGCTCGGGCGCCAACTGGGACGAGGCGCACTGTCGCGCGCCGGAATGCGATGGAGCGGCGAACTGTGGTTCAGATAGGGTCGCCGATGGGGGCGAGGCGCGCGTCTGCGGCCAGGGCATCGAGATTGCTGCCGTTCAGCGACTCCAGGAAGGCGATGAGGTCCTGTTTCTGTTCCCGGGCCATGCCGAGGGGCCGGATGCGCGGGTCGAGCCCGTCGTTCGGTACGCCGCCCGCGTCGTAGAAGTCGACCACTGCCGCGAGTGTGGGGAGCGAACCGTCGTGCATGTAGGGCGCTGTCACTGCTACGTTTCTCAGGCTCGGCGTGCGGAATTTCCAGCGGTCCTGCGGCTGGCCGGTTGCCTCGTAGCGCCCGAGGTCGGAATGCTCCGGAACGGGGATGTCATCCGTGCGCTCGACGTAGACGCCGGGAGCTAACTGCACGCGGCGGCTCGGTGCCATTGCCCGGCGGAAACCCAGCCCGGTGTTGTGAAAGCCGTCATCGGTAAAGTGGGCATGGCCGTCCTGTAACTGGTGGCAGCCCGAACAACCCACCTCGACGAACAGGGCAAAGCCCCGCTTCGCCGACTCGGGCAAAGCATCGGCCTCGCCGCCGAAAAACCAGCGGTCAAACGGTGAATTGGCGGACAGCAGGGCCCGCTGGTAAACGGCAAGGGCCCGGCCCAGGGTTTCCATGCCGATCCCTTCTCCGTACAGCGCCTGGAACTCGGCATCGTAGTCGCCGAGTTCGCGCAATCGCCGAAGCACGGTGCCCACCGAGGGATTGCCCATCTCGTTGGCGGCGAGCAGCGGCGACCAGATCTGCTGTTCCAGGTTTTCCTCGCGTCCGTCGAAGAACAGGGTCTCGCGGTAGGCCACGTTGTAGAGGGCCGGGGCATTTCGCTTTACCGAGCGACCCTCGATGCCGACGGGCGTGGAGAGTTCGTTCTGGGTAAAGCCCTGTTCCGGAACGTGGCACATCGCGCAGGAGAGGGTGTCGTTGAAGGAGAGCCGCCTGTCGAAAAACAGGCGCCGCCCGAGTTCGATGCCCGCGGCGGTGACCGATTGTCCGTCGGCCAGTGGCGGCAGCCCGAGGGGCGGGCTGGCGGCAATTGCATGCAGCCGAGCCGAACTCGCCCCGAGGGCGCCGATGCGGCGGGAATCCGAAACGTATTCGATGCTCTCGTAACCACTCCGCTCGTCGCCACGACCGACCCGCTCCAGTTCTTCCGCTTCCGTGACGGGCATGGACAGAGCCGTGACGATCGACAAGAGTGCTTGCAGCGGAGGAGATGAGCGTGCGGCAGGGCGTGCGGCATCGTTGGTGTTGTGGCGGGAGTACCCGGTATCCATGCTCTCGAATCAGGAAGACTGCAATATCCGGAAACCGAGCGATCCGGCTATCGCGGCCTGCCGGGCATCGAGGGTGGCGAACGCGAGGCCGACCGGTTCGGGGGAGACATAGAGGGCCGTTGCTACATGCCACAGATCGGCTCCCCGCAGATAACCGGCCTGCAACACCGTCTGGAATTCAGGGGTCAATGCCCGGTCGGGAAGAATCCACTGGATTCCGGAGATCGCACGTTCCCTGAAGTTCTGTTTCTCGCGTGCGAACGCGGCCCGAAGTTCGGCCTCGAGCAGGTTTGAAGATACCAGGCGCTCGAACTCGTGCAGTTGCCGGGCGACCGGTTCGGCGCCGGGTTCGTCGAAGACGATGGCTGCCAATGCGGAGGTGTCGACATAGGCAACGCTCATTCGCGGCGCTCGGCCAGGAAACGGGCCAGTGCGCCTGGGCGCCGTACGACAGGTTCGAGCGTTTGTCTATTGGCGCGGGATGGAATCAATGCGCCTCGCCGTTCGAGATCGCGCAGGCGCTGGTCAAGCGACGGTTCTGCCTGTCGGGCAATGGGGCTGATTTCAGCCACCGGCTCGCCACGATAGGAAACAGTCACTGTCTTGCCTTCCCGAACCTGCCGTATGACCTCCGAGAATCGGGCTTTTGCCTCGTAGACTGAGTAGATCATCGCCATGGTCGAATAATAACTAGTCAGACTAGACATTAATAGCCGAATCGTCTCCTGCATTTCCGCACTGTTTGGGTTTAGCATAGGCGCCCCTTGGGAATCCGGCGGAGGCATGGTGAAGAAAGCAATCGCAGCGCTGTTCGTTACGTTCATTTCGATCGCCTGGGCGTCGGTGCACGCCGATGAGACCTGCATGTCCCCGTACATGGCGAAAATTGTCGGCCAGGAGGATTTCGTCTATGTCTGGACGCTGGGCATGGAGGGCGTCGGCGACGAGCAGGACAAGCTGGTCACCGTTGACGTCAACCCGGACTCTCCCGCATACGGGCAGGTGGTGGACAGCGTTTCCGTGGGCGGCCGCAACGAAGCCCACCATTCCGGGCTGACCGACGACCGCCGTCACCTGTGGGCGAGCGGGTTGGACACCAGCAGGATCTTCATCTTCGACATTCACACCGACCCGGCGGCACCGCGCCTGGTGCAGACCATCGACGATTTCGTTGCCAGTAGCGGCGGCGTGGTCGGGCCGCATACGAGCTATGCGCTGCCCGGGCGCATGATGATCACGGGCCTGTCCAACAACCGCGACCACGGCGGACGAACGGGCATCGTGGAGTACACCAACAGCGGCGACTACGTCGCCACCCACTGGATGCCGACCGACGACAACCTGCAGGGCGCCGACAAGTCCGGCAATTTCGCCGACGGCTACGGTTACGACGTGCGCGTGCTGCCGCGCCGCAACGTGCTGGTCACCTCGTCGTTCACCGGCTGGAACAACTACATGATGAACCTGGGCCAGATGATGGCCGATGCCGAAGCCATGAAGCGCTTCGGCAACACCGTGATCGTCTGGGACCTGCACGCCCGCAAGCCGAAGAAGATTCTCGACGTGCCCGGAGCGCCGCTGGAGATCCGCTGCGCCTGGGGTTCGCGCAGCAACTACTGCTTCACCTCCACGGCGCTCACCTCCAAGATCTGGCTGATATACGAAGACGCGGCCGGCGAGTGGCATGCGAAAGACGTGGCGGACATCGGCGATGCCGCGAAGATCCCGCTGCCGGTGGACATTTCCATTTCCGCGGACGACTCCCTGCTCTGGGTCAATACCTGGAACGACGGCAAGACCCGGCTGTTCGACATCTCCGACCCCCATGCGCCGACGCAGATCCTGGAGGAGCAGATCGGGGAGCAGGTGAACATGGCCTCGCAGAGCTGGGACGGTGAGCGGGTCTACTTCACTTCCTCGCTGCTGGCCAACTGGGACAAGACCGGGGGCGAGAACGACCTGCAGTACTTCAAGCTGTACGGCTGGGACGGCGAGAAGCTTACACACCGGTTTACCGTAGATTTCCTCGAGGCGAAGCTGGGCGCCCCCCACCAGATGCGCTTCGGCGCCTATGCGCTGTACGGCAAGAAACCGCCGGCAAAGGTCGCTGCGCGCTAGCGCGGTTGTGAAGCGGGGATTCTGGTCCCCGTGATAACGGGTCGATGAACCAGCGAAGTCGTGGCATCGGAGCGGCCTGCCGACGGGCTGCCTGCGTTGCGCTCGCGGTCGGCGCCGGGCTGGCGTATTCGGCGAAGAGCGACCACGAACATCCACAACCGGAGGTACTGGCCCCCGGTTACGCCAACCTGGAATACGTACCGCCTGAACCGGGCACCTACGCGCTGCCCCCGCTCGGGCCGGCCGGCGACGGGCCGGTTCTCGACAGCGGCGGCAAGCCCGCCCGGATGCACGACTTTCTCGGCGACAAGATCGTCGTGCTGAGTTTCATCTACACCCGGTGCAACGACATCAACGGCTGTCCGCTGGCGAGCCACGTGCTGCGCGGCGTGCAGAACCGGCTGCTGGAAACGCCGAAACTGAGCGATGCGGTGCGGCTGGTGAGCTTCAGCTTCGACCCCGGCCACGATACGCCGGAAGTGCTCGCCGGCTACAGCGGTTACTTCCGAAAGCCGGACTACGACTGGCGTTTCCTGACCTGCGGTAGCGAAGAAGAACTCAACCCAATTCTCGACCAGTTCGGCCAGTGGGTCATCAAGGACTACGACGAGGAGGGCAATGACCTCGGCACCATGTCGCACGTGCTGCGCGTCTACCTGATCGACCGGGCCAAACGGATCCGCAATATCTACAGTGTGTCGTTTCTGCACGCCGATACCCTGCTGAACGACATCCGCACGCTGGAGATGGAGGAGTCGCAATCCGGGTAACTCGCGGGGGTGCGCGAGCCGGAATCGAGCAGGACCGTGGACGAAACCATCAGTTTCATCGACTGGCCCGGTGACGGGCTGCTGATCGAGCCGCTGCTCGGCGTCATCGCCGCCCAGGCCGCTGCCGCGGACGAGACCCGCAGCGTGAGCGATGAAGTCATCGCACTGATCAAGGGAAACCCCGTCAGATGCCCCTGCACATCAATGCCCACCGGGACCGGGTCACCGAACAGCTCGGCCGCCACCTGCTCGGCCTCGACCCGGAAAACCCGATCTGAGCCATGTGCGGACGATTCTTTCGAACGGAGGTGAGCTACGAGGAGTACCTCGCTCACTTCGACCTGTCGCGGGAAGGCGCGTTCCCGGGCACCGAGGCGGCGTACAACGTCGCGCCCACGCAGACAGCGCCGGTGGTTCGGCGCCCGGAGGGCAGCAGGCAGTCGGAGCTGGCTTTTGCGCGCTGGGGCCTTGTGCCCTTCTGGTGGAACAGGTCCGTAAAGGAAATGAAGTTTTCCACCTTCAACGCCCGTAGTGAGACCGCCGCGACATCCAGGGTCTTCCGAAGCGCCTTCGGGCACAGACGCTGCCTGGTGCCCGTAAGCGGCTACTACGAGTGGTCGGGGCCACGGGGGCGCAAAACGCCTTATGCGATCGGCTGCCGCAACAGGCGCTGGTTCTGCCTCGGCGGCCTGTGGGAGAAATCGGTAATCGACGGCAATGAGCTCGAAAGCTTCACCATACTTACGACGACCCCCAATGAACTGATGGCGGAGATTCACAACCGGATGCCGGTCATCGTCCATCCCGGCAACTATGAACGGTGGCTCGATGCGGATTCCGGTGATGTTGCCGAGTTGTGCAGCCCCTATCCGGCGGAAGAAATGGAAGCCTGGAAGGTCGGCGCGGCCGTCGGCAACGTGCGCAACCAGGGGCGGGAACTCATTGCGGAAGCCTGAACCGTCCGCCGTTGCCGGTCAGACGCATTTCGTCATCGCGCCCTTGCGCCCAGCCGCTTCAGTCGAGTGATTGCGCTTCCGGCGATCCGTCTGCATGCAACCAGCCCTCGAGGACGGCGAGTAGTTCCTCGATTCCCAGGCCACTGGCTGCCGAGAACAACTGCACCGAAATGTGCCCGGTGTGCTGCTGCCGGAAACGGGTGAGCGCCTGGCGCCTGGCGCCGGATTTCAGCTTGTCCGCCTTGTTCAGCAGCACGTGCAGCGGCATTTCCGAGGCGGCGGCCCAGTCGATGAGCTCTTCGTCGAACGGCGTGCCCGGATGCCGGATATCGGTGACCAGCACAACCCCGGCAAGCTGGTCCCTGAACGACAGGAACTCGTTCACCGCCCGCTGCCAGCGCTGTTGCTCCTGGCGGCCCGCACTGGCGTAGCCATAACCGGGCAGGTCCACCAGCCGCCCCCCGCCGGCAACCTCGAAGAAGTTGATCAGCCGGGTGCGCCCGGGCGCCTTGCTCACCCTGGCGGTGCGGCGGTTGCCGGTCAGGCGGTTGAGCACGCTCGATTTTCCGGCGTTCGAGCGCCCTGCCAGAGCCACTTCGGGATCATCGCCGGACGGGCAGCGTTCCAGGTCGGGCGCACTGGCCAGGAACTCCGTTGCAAGGCGTGGCGGCTGGTTCACGATGACTGGCCCCGTTTTGGGTATAATCCGCGCCCGGTCGGGGCGCGCGACCCGGTTCTGGACACACCGGACGGACGCGCTACACCATAACATTAGGAATTGGCGCACGGGTGCCGGGTTTTGCGAGAGCGGCCCGCACCGCATGCGAACTCGCTGTTGAGACTGACGATAGTATGTCAAACAACTTTTTCTTTAAAATCAAAGAATTACGTTTGGTTCCATGAAAGTACGACGAAAGATGCAGTTCAGGGTTTGGGTCGGGGTCAGTTGCCTGTTGCTGGCGAGTGGAGCTTCAGGCGCCGGCGATCCGGTGGCGGGCGAGGCACAGTCGCTTGCCTGTTCAGCCTGCCACGGCATGGATGGCGCCACCCCTCTCGACCCCACCTACCCGAACCTGGCAGGCCAGAACGAGAAATACCTCTTTGACCAGCTCAAGCTCATCCAGTCGAACGAGCGCCTCATCCTGCTGATGACCGGGCAGCTCATCGGCAAGACGGACCAGGACCTGTGGGACATGGCGGCCTATTACGCGTCGCTGCCCCCCAAGATTGGCCAGGCAGCGGGTGATGACGAGTCCATCGCCAAGGCAGAGGCGATCTACCGCGGCGGCATCATGTCCAAGCGCGTGGCCGCCTGTACCGCCTGTCACTCGCCCACTGGCAACGGCAACGCGCTTGCCGGATTTCCGGCATTGCGCGGCCAGCCCGGCCCCTACCTCGCTGCCCAGCTCAAGGCTTATCGCGAGGGCGAAAGAGCCACCGACGAAGCTTACGGCGGCATGATGCGCGACGTGGCCCACGCGCTGACGGATGGTGAAATCGCGGTATTGGCCGACTACCTTCAGGGGTTGCACTGACGGGGCGATGCGTCGAGCCTTGGCCCGATTCGTTCACCAATAGGTCGAGGGGACGGCGGTGGCCGGGTGCGGAAGTGACTCTTCTGATAATCTTCACCCGCAGATCTTCACCCGCAGAAAAAGAGGAAGGGCAGCCCGTATGAATTGGTGCGCATCGCTGAGCGGACTGTTGCTCGTTGGGTGGATTGCGGCCGGCGTGCCCGCCTGGGCAGAGGAATCCGCGCCAGCCTACGAAGAGGGCGTCCACTACTACCGTCTCCCGGTTGCTGTCGATACCCGGGAGGCAGATCGAATCGAGGTGGTGGAAATCTTCGGATACGCCTGCGTTCACTGCTACAGGTTCGATCCCATTCTGGAGGATTGGCGTAGCGACCTCCCCGGCGATGTCGCGTTTCGTCGTGTACCCGCTGTCTTCAACGAAACCTGGGCGCTTCTTGGACGCATGTTCTACGCCGCCGAGGCACTGGGCGTCGGCGAGGAAATGCACATGCCCCTGTTCGAGGCGATCCACAGGCGCGGCCTCGACCTGCGCCGGATAGAGCTTGCGGAGGAACTCTTCGAATTCGAGGCGCGGGTGGAACCTGCGGACTTCAAGGCGGCATTGAACTCATTCGGCGTCGCGACGCGATTGAAGCAGGCCGATGCCCAGGGCCGCGTATACCGCGTAACCGGCGTGCCGAGCCTGGTGGTCAACGGCAAGTACCGCATCGACAGCGGCGATGCCGGCGGCTACGTGGGAATGCTGCGCATCGCCGACTTCCTGATCGACATGGAGCGCACGGCGCAAGCGGAGTAGACAATACCCCATGCAACAGGCCGGCAGCCAATTCGACGACGGCTGGAGTCTCGAGCAGGAGGAATGGGTCGAAGCGCTCGAAGACGTGCTCGTCAACCGGGGTGAGGCGGAAACCAAGGCGCTCCTGCTGAAGCTGCAGCAGCACCTGAGTCGCAAGGGCTTTGTGCTGACCGAAGCGGCACTGAACACCCCCTACAAAAACACCATCGACGTAAAGGACCAGCCCCAGTATCCCGGCGACGTCGAACTGGAGACCCGCATCGGCAACATCATCCGCTGGAACGCGGTGGCCATGGTGCTGCAGGCCTTCGACAGCGGTTCCGGCGTCGGCGGCCACATCGCCACCTACCTGTCGGCGGCCACCATGATGGAGGTGGGCTTCAACCATGTATTCAGAACCGGCAGCGCCGGCGACGACCAGGTGCACTACCAGGCCCATACATCCCCCGGCATCTATGCGCGCGCCTACCTGGAAGGCCGGCTGACCGAGGCCCAACTGAAGAACTTCCGCCGGGAACTAGGGGCGGGCGGGGGCCTGCCCTCGTATCCGCACCCGCGGCGGCTGCCCGGTTTCTGGCAGATGCCCACCGCCAGCATGGGCCTGTCCACACCCAGCGCCATCTACCTGGCCCGCTTCGCCAAGTACCTGGAAAGCCGGGGGTTGAAGAAACGGAGCGGCGGCAAGATCTGGGCGTTCATCGGCGACGGCGAATCGGACGAGCCCGAAGTGCTTGGCACCATCAACATCGCCAGCCGCGAGGGCCTCGACAACCTGGTGCTGGTGGTGAACTGCAACCTGCAGCGCCTGGACGGCCCGGTGCGCGGCAACGGCAAGATCATCCAGGAACTGGAGCGTTCGTTCCGGGGCGCCGACTGGCACGTCATCAAGGTGATCTGGGGCAGCGGCTGGGACCCGATCCTGGCGCGTGACGTGCATGGCGTACTGCAGGAGCGCATGGAACAGGCAGTGGACGGCGACTACCAGATGTACACGGTATCGCCCGGTGATGTGGTGCGGGAGCACTGGGTGGAACACACGCCGGAACTGCGGGACCTGATGAAGACCCTCACCGACGAAGAGGTGCGATCGATCAAGCGCGGCGGCCACGATCACGCCAAGATCTACTCCGCGTTCCGTCATGCGACGGAGGTGGCCGGCAAGCCCTGTGTGGTGTTGCTGAAGACGGTGAAGGGCGACGGGCTGGGTCCGGGCGCCGAGGGCCGCAACACGGTGCATCAGAAGAAGCACCTGAGCCCCGAGGAGCGGCGCGAACTGGCGAAACGCTTCGACATCCCCCTCCCGGACGAGGCGGTACTCGCTGCCGAGTTCTACCGGCCCCCCGAGGACTCGGAGGAGATCCGCTACCTGAAAGCGCGGCGGGAAGCGCTGGGCGGTTTCATTCCGAGCCGGGACGTGCACTGCGAGCGCCTGGAACCTCCTGCTCTCAAGTTTTTCGATGCGATGCTGAAAGGCACGACCCGCAACGTTTCCACGACAATGGTGGTGGTGCGCATGCTTTCGCGGCTGTTGCGTCATGAGCGCCTCGGCCGGTACGTGGTGCCCATCGTCCCCGACGAGGCACGCACCTTTGGCATGGACGGGCTGTTTCCCCAGGCAGGAATTTACTCCCCGGTGGGCCAGCACTACCGGCCGGTGGATGCAGGCACCATCGCCCCGTACCGGGAATCGGAAGACGGCCAGATCCTGCAGGAGGGCATCTGCGAGACCGGGGCCATGGCATCCTTCCTGGCGGCGGGCACGGCCTATGCGAACTACGGCCTGCCCATGATCCCGTTTTACATCTTCTACTCGATATTCGGTTTCCAGCGCGTCGGCGACATGATCTGGGCCTGCGGCGACATGATGTGCAAGGGATTCCTGCTCGGCGGCACCTCAGGCCGCACCACCCTGAACGGCGAAGGCGTGCAGCACCAGGACGGGCACTCACAGCTCATCGCGAGCACAGTGCCCAACCTGAAGAGCTACGACCCGGCCTTTGCCTTTGAGATCGCCCTGATCGTGCGCGACGGTATTCGGGCGATGTATGCGGACCACGAGGATGTCTTCTACTACCTGACGCTCACCAACCAGGGCTACCCGATGCCGGCGATGCCCGACGGCGTCGAGGAAGGCGTGCTGAGGGGCATGTACTGTTTCGAGCGCGCGCCGGGGGCCGGCATCAACCTGTTCGGCAGCGGCGCGGTGATGACGGAAGTGTTGCGGGCGCGGGACATTCTCACCGGCATGGGCATGCCCTGCAATCTCTGGAGCGTCACCAGCTACAACGAGCTGGTGCGGGAAGCGCAGGCCATCGAGCGTCAGGAGCTGCTCAAGGTGGGTGATGTGGATGCCAGGCCTTATGTGCAGTCGCTGCTCGCCGAAGAAAGCGGGGTTTTCGTCGCCGCCACGGATTACATGAAGGCGCTGCCCGGCATGATCGCCCCCTGGATTCCCGGCCCCTACACGGTGCTGGGCACCGACGGTTTCGGGCTGTCGGAATCCCGGGAACGCCTGCGCGACCATTTCGAGGTGTCCGGCGAGTGGATCGCCTTTGCGGCGCTCTCGAGCCTCGCCCGCAACAACCGGGGAACGAGGGATGCCGCCCTCGAGTTCGCCAGTGCGCATAGGCTCGACCTGGACAAGGCCGACTCGGCGACCTGGTAGCCGAAACCGATGCAGCGACGCCGCGCCTTGCCACCGAGCCCGTGCGGCAGGCCGAAACGAAAGACTCCCCGAGACTGCCTGTCGGGCCAACGCCATCCCAACGGTAAACCGTGAAAGCCAGGCGGGTTCACATCGTCGGCTGCTATCGCAGCGGCACCACCCTGCTCATGGAGCTGATGTGGGGAAGTTTCGTATTCAGCGGCCGCGCCGAACACGAGGCTTCCCTGCTCGACCCGCCCCCCGCTGGCGAAACCCTGTACCTGTCCAAGAAACCCCCCGACACCACCCGCATTGAGCGAGCCTTTCGGGCGGACGACGAAACCTTCCTGATCGGCATGCTGCGCGACCCCAGAGCGGTGGTGACGAGCCGGCACGAGAGCAGGCCGGGCGTGTATTTCCGCGGTTTCCGCCACTGGCGCGATTGCGCCCGGGCCCTCCGCGGCCTGGACGGGCATCGCCGCTGCCTGGTGGTGCGGTTCGAAGACCTGGTGACGGAACCGGATGTCGTGCAGGAAGCCATCGGGCAACGGTTCGGATTTCTAAAGTGGCGGGCACGCTTTTCGGACTACCCGGCGGGCGTCGAAACCGGGGCAAGCGCGGTTCAGTCGCTGGGGGGCGTCCGGGGCCTGGATGCGTCCCGAATCGCCGGTTGGAAGGACCACCTGCCAAGGATCAGGGCGCAACTCGATGCGCATCCCGACATGGCGTCAAGCCTGGTCGAATTCGGTTATGAGCGGGACGCCGCCTGGACCGAACAGCTCGAAGGGGTCAGTCCGCACGTGCAAAGCTACAAGGAACGGGCGCCGCACCTGTTCAAGCGTTGGGAAACCGACTTGCGCTACCGTTTGAGGACGCGGGCTTATCTGCGCGAGCGGAGACTGCCTGGTTAAAGCAGGCCGGCGCTTTCCGCGTCTTCGAGAATGGCGGTGAACAGAGTCAGCGCTTCAGCCTGCTCATCCCCTTGCACCTCGGCGCTCCTCGAGCTGATACCGGGAATCCGGGCGATCATCAGGGTGCCGGAAACAGAGTAGACGCCGGAGTAGCGCTGGCCCTTGTAGTCGATGGGCAGTTGGGTGGGGGGCGTTGACATGCTGAAAACCGTCGATGAGCGAAAGCGCGAAAAGATAACAGATTGGCATGCATTGCTGGAACCGCGCATCCGAGTCGGCAACAATGGCGGATGTCGTCGGGTCGCCATGGGTCGGCAAGGGGGAATGCGTTGAATGTGAAGCGAGGCGCCTCACTGATTGCCATGCTGATACTCTGTGCGCTTTGGGGGAGCCTGCGTGCGGAACCGATCGTCGTCGTGCTGTCCTGGGACGGCGCAAGGCACGACTATCCGGAACGCGCTGAGTTCCCGGGCCTGAACCGCCTGCAGACGGAAGGGGTCCGGGCACGCCGGCTGACGCCGGTCTATCCATCCAAGACGTTTCCCGGCCACGTGTCCATGGCAACGGGTACCTACCCGGATGTGCACGGCATCGTCGACAACCACTTTTTCGACCAGGAGCGGGGAGAGTTCGTTTACGGAAACGCCGCGGCCTGGATGACGGCCGAACCGCTCTGGGTCGCGGCGGAGCGCCAGGGGGTGCCGGCCGCCACCTATTACTGGGTCGGTTCTGACAGCGACTGGCGGGGCGCGGGGGTTTCCTACCGGGTGGCCCCTTTCGATGCCGACACCTCGGAGGAGGAAAAAGTCGCCCGCATACTGGAGTGGCTGAGCCTGTCGGAGGACAGACGACCCCGGCTGATCATGTCCCATTGGAAAGGCGCGGATGCGGCGGGACACCGGTACGGGCCGGAGTCCGACCGGGTCGTGGAGCAGTTGCAGGGCCAGGATGCGCAATTGCTGCGGCTGCTGGCCGGCATTGACGAACTCGGGCTCTGGGGCCGCCTGACCCTGCTCTTGGTCAGCGACCACGGCATGACGAAAACCGGGCGCTGGCTTGATGTGGAGGGCGTTCTCGAAGAGGCGGGAATCGGGGCGCGCCTTTTCGGCGGCACCCTCGCGCACCTCTTTCTCGACGACCCCGACGACCTTGACGAAGCGATGGGGGTGCTGTTCGCGGTGCAACCGGCGTGGGCCTACACGCAGGAGCAGGTTCCCGCCTCCTGGCGCGTGCTGCACCCCGGGCGTGCCGGCGACCTGCTCGTGACCACGGAACCGCCTTACAGCTTCACCCGTCCCCGGGGGCTGGGCGGCAAGGTTGCGCCGGTTCTGGCGCGAATGGGGCGGACCCTTGGCGGACACGGCTACTTCCCGCACCTGCCCGACATGGGAGGCATCTTCATGGCGATCGGACGGGGTGTACGTGCGGGCGGGACACTGCCTGCGGTTCACCAGGTCGATGTCGCCCCGACGGTCGCCCGGCTGCTCTCCATCGATCCGCCCCTGCAATCGGAAGGGCGGCCGATCGAGGGCATCGGCGGAGAACCGGATTCCCTACCGATGTCACCGAGCCCTTCCTCCGAGGACGGGGTTGCCGAGTAAGTCAAACTCTTATGGAATAAACTCTAACCCATTGTTTTTATTTTATATTTTAGAATCCGATCAAAATTGGAACAATTCCTTTGATTCGGTCCCGAGAGCAGGTATGCGGTGCGTGCATCCGGCACGCCAGGCGGACGCGCTGTGGTGGAATTCGAGGGTGCCAGGGTGCCTTAAAGGTGCCGGATGCACGCACCGCACACCTACTCTCTCCCAGCGGTATTCTGTTCCTTGCGCGTCCTGGTCGCGGCGCGCCGGGTTCCCGACTCACATCCATTCACTACTATCTGCGCGGGCTGGAAAATCGTCCCGTTAGCGCAGAGAACTCGGTAAGGAGGGTTTCCGGTGTCGCAAGTGCAACGCAAGCGCAGCTTCTGGACCTGGGGGCACGTCAGCGATGAACCGACGGAAACGGAACGCCGGAAAGTCGCGGAGTCCATCGCCCGCCGCACGGGTGTCGCGGTGGAGCCGCCGCCGGTGCCGGACTTGGGCGACATCGAGATCAGGAAGCCGAGGCTCAAGGTCCCCGAAGCGCTCTTGGGCTGGGTGTCGACCGAATCCGAGGATCGCCTGCTGCACACCTACGGCGGTCACTCCCTGGAACTGCTGGCCGCCCTCAGGGGCCACTTCGACAACCCGCCGGACGCCGTGGCCCATCCCGCTTCCGAGGAAGAACTGGAGCGCACCCTGGAGTGGGCCGCCGGCGCGGGTCACGTTGTCATCCCTTACGGCGGCGGTACCTCGGTGGTGTGGGGCCTGAACGTGCCGGAAGACTCGGAAACGGCCGTCACGGTGGATCTCGATTGCCTCAACGCCGTGCTGGAAATCGATCGCAGCTCCCGCGCCGCGCGCCTGCAGGCAGGGATACTGGGCCCCGACCTGGAAAACGCTCTGCGCCCGGAGGGGCTGACCCTGCGCCACTTCCCCCAGAGCTTCCCCTGGTCCACCGTCGGTGGCTGGGTCGCCACCCGTTCCGGCGGTCACTACGCCACCAATCACACCCACATCGACGACTTCATCGAGAGCATCCGCATGCTGACGCCGCGCGGCTGGTGGGAATCGCGGCGGCTGCCGGGCAGCGGCGCCGGGCCGAGCCCGGATCGCCTGGTGATCGGTTCCGAGGGCACGCTCGGGATCATCAGCGAGTGCTGGCTCAGGTTGCAGAAGCGGCCGACGTTCCGGGCCAGCGCCGGCATCCTGTTCCCGGACTGGCAAACCGGCGCCGAGGCGGTGCGGCAGATCGTGCAGGCCAAGCTGTGGCCGGCCAACCTGCGCCTGCTCGACCCGGAGGAGGCGGGCCGGGCCGCGGGCGTGGAGGATTCACTGGCGTTGCTGGTGACCGGTTTCGAGTCCGCCGATGTCCCGCAAGGGTCGAACATCCACGCCGCGGTTGCCATCGCCCGGGAATGCGGCGGCAGCATCGAAGACGAGGCCATCCGCATCGACGGCGGGACGGGCAAGGCCACGGGCCGCGGCGGCGCGGTGGGCGCTTGGCGCAACGCCTTCATCGGCGTGAACGCCGGTGCGACCAACGGCCTGGGTTTGCTGTCCGACACGTTTGAGACGGCAATCACCTGGGACCGATTCGCCGAATTCGACGGTTATGTGCGGGATCGAATGACCGACGTGCTGACCCGTGTGCTCGGCAAGGGCTCCTCCCTATCCTGCCGGTTCACCCACGTCTATCCGGACGGCCCGGCGCCGTACTACAGCTTCGCCGGTCCGGCACGGCTCGGCGGTGAGTTCGAGCAGTGGCAGGAAATCAAGGCGGTGGCCAACGATGCCGTGGTGGCGGCGGGCGGCACGGTCACCCACCACCACGCCGTCGGGCGCATGCATCGCCCAGGCTACGACATCCAGCGGCCGGACCTTTTCGCGGAGGCATACCGGGGCGCGAAGCGGGCGGTGGACCCGCGTGGGGTCATGAACCCGGGGGTGCTGATCGACCCCTGAAACAGGGCACCGGCTGACGGTGGATGTCCGAGCCCGACGTCCGAGCCCGACGGAATAACGGCGACCGGTCGCGATCTTGACTGATTCGACAACTTCGTCCGTGATTATCAGTGAACAAAGAGGTTGGCGAGGCGTAGCCTCAGACCGACGAGATGACGGTTGTTGGCCTGACGATTGACTCGGTAGAGAACCCGATGCGCGAACAAGAGGTCTGAACCGGTGCCAGACCCCACGAGCCGCCGCGGCTTCATATACCAGGCGAGCTACCGCATCCAGTCGGGCGTTGCCGTCGTGCACCTGTTCGGACGGCTGGAGAACGGAGACACCTTCCTGGTCCGGGACCGGCGCCAGAAACCGCACTTCTACGTGCCGGCCGATGCGCCGGATAGGGCACAGCCAGCCGACTGGCAGGGCGCCCGCCTGTCTCCCTCGGGCCGCATCACCTTCAGCGGAGAGGCGACCCGCCGCGTGAGCGTCCCCACGCCTCCGGATGCGCCCCCAGTGCGGGACCGGCTGCACGCCCGCGGCATCGACACCTTCGAAGCCGACGTGCGGTTTGCCATGCGCTACCTGATCGACCGGGACATCAAGGGTGGCTGCAGCATCCGGGGCGAGCCGCGGCGCGGTTCCGGTTGCCGATGGGTTTTCGACGACCCGGAACTTGCGCCCGCGCCGGTGGGCTTTCGGCCGAGCGTGCTGTCGTTCGACATTGAAACGGATGCCCGCGCGCAGCGGTTGCTGGCCATAGCGCTCTACGGCTGCGGTGTCGACGAGGTTTATATCGTCGACAGCTCCGGCCGCGAGATGCCCGGGAGGGCAGTGGCCTGCGAAAACGAAAAGGCGGCCCTGGATGCCTTCAGCGGTCGTGTGCGGGAACTGGATGCCGACGTTCTCACCGGATGGAACGTCATCGACTTCGACCTGACGGTGCTGGCCCGCATCGCGGCACGCCTGCGCCATCCTCTTGATCTGGGACGCGAACCCGGCCGCATGAATATCCGGCCCGCGCGCGGCTATTTCGGCAGCGGCCAGGCCACCATTCCGGGACGCCTGGTTCTCGACGGCGTCGACCTGCTGCGCGGCGCCTTCGTACGCATGGACGAATACTCACTGGATGCGGTTGCGCGCAACGTGCTCGGAGAAGGCAAGGCGCTCAGCGGCAGCGCGCACGACCGGGTGGGCGAAATTCTCCGGAACTACGAGGGCGACCTGGAGGCGTTTGCCCGCTATGCCCGAACCGATGCGCGGCTGGCTCTCGATATTGTCGAGCGGCTCGACCTGGTGAACCTGGCGGTGGCGCGGAGCCGTCTCACCGGCATGCCGCCCGACCGGGTGGCGGCAAGTATCGCCTCGTTCGATTTCCTCTACCTCGCGGAACTCCACAAGCGGCGCATCGTGGCGCCGAGCGTCAGCAGCGGCGATTCCCGGGTGCACGTCGCCCAGGCGGGCGGCCATGTGCTGGAGCCGGTCACGGGACTGCACGAGGGCGTTTGGGTATTCGACTTCAAGAGCCTCTATCCGAGTGTCATCCGCACCTACAACATCGATCCGCTGGGCTACATCGACGAGGCGCGGGCCGCGGTCACGGCCGTGGACGATCCCATCGAGCTGGCCGGCGGCGCCCGTTTCCGCCGCACGCCGGGCATTCTCCCCGGCCTGCTGGACGACCTGTTCCCGCGACGCGAACAGGCCAGGCGGGCCGGCGACCAGGTCGCCTCCCAGGCCATCAAGATCCTGATGAACTCCTTCTACGGTGTCTTGGGCACACCAGCCTGCCGCTTCTACAACCCGGCCATCGCCAATGCGATAACCGGCCAGGGCCGCCGCCTGCTGCTGTGGTCCAAACGCTGGTTCGAGGGGAAGGGCTTTCAGGTCCTCTATGGCGACACGGACAGCCTCTTCGTTGCCTGCGGCGGCGAATCCGAAGGCGCGACGGAACGGGGTTCGCTGCTGGCCGCGGCATTGACCGCTGACCTCGCCGACCATATCCGTCGGGAATCGCGCGTCGAGAGCAGCCTGGAACTCGAACTCGAGAAGTTCTACAGCAAGCTCTTCCTGCCCGTTACGCGCTCGGGGTCGGGCGGCGCGCGCAAGCGTTATGCCGGACAGATTCAGGGACACGGCGACGTGGAGTTCAGGGGCATGGAGGTCGTGCGCCGGGACTGGACCGAGCTTGCCAAGCAGGTGCAGCGGGAACTCTACGGCCGGCTGTTCCGCGATGAACCCATCGAGGACTGGCTTCGCGACCTGGTAGCCCGCTTGCGCACCGGTTCACTGGATGAGTGGCTGGTCTATCGCAAGGGATTGCGCAAGCGGGTGGAGGACTACAGGGCCCAGACACCTCCGCACGTTGCCGCCGCGCGCAAGTCGAAATCAGAGCCCGGCCGCGTGGTCGCCTACATGATCACGCTCGCGGGCCCTGAACCCCTGGACAATCTCACCGCGGAGCCGGACCGGGAGCACTACGTGGCCAGGCAGGTGAAACCCGTGGCGGAACCGGTACTGGCCACCCTGGGCCTCAATTTTGAGCGCGTGATCGGTGACGACCGCCAGTTGGGGCTTTTCTGAACGGCTTTTTGCAGGGTAAGAGTATCGCCGCATTTGACAACGGCGTGAATCTCCGGCGCCGCAGGCGTAAACTACAGGCCTTTCCACGCTCCGGCGGGAGTCTCATAAGCGTTTGATTGATATGAGGAATTTTACGCAAGAGCAGACGATGTTCCGGGACGCCTACCGGCGCTTCCTGGAGACGGAAGTGGCCCCGCGAATGCCGGAATTCCGCGAGGCGGGCATTGTCGACCGGGAGATCTTCAGGAAGGCCGGCGACCTCGGGTTTCTGATGATCTGGCCCGATGAGAAGTACGGCGGCATGGGCGATGCGGACTTCCGCTTCGAGCAGATCATCATCGAGGAAACGATGCGGGCACGTTGCGCGGCCTGGTACAACACCCTGCACAGCCGCCTGGTGGGGCCTTACCTCGAGAGGTACGGCACCAACGAACAGAAGAAGCGCTTCCTGCCGGGTTGCGTCAGCGGCGAGAAGATCCTCGCGATCGCCATGACGGAACCCGATGCGGGCAGCGACCTGGCCGGCATGCGCACTTCCGCAAAGGACAGGGGCGATCACTTCCTGCTCAACGGCTCGAAGACCTACATCTCCAACGGCATCAACGCCGACTACGTCATCGCGGCGGCCAAGCTCGACGGTGCCGCAAGCAGGCACGCCATGGTGCTGCTGGTGGTCGAGCGCGGGATGGAGGGCTTCGAGCGCGGCGCCAACCTGGAAAAGATGGGCTTGAAAGCGCAGGACACCGCGGAGCTGTTTTTCCACAACGTCAATGTTCCGAAGGAAAACGTGCTCGGTGAGCCGGGCGAGGGCTTCAAGTACCTGATGCACAATCTTGCGGAGGAGCGGTTGATCGGTGCCGTCGGCAACATCGCACAGGCCCGCCGGGCCTTCGATGTGACCCGCGAGTTCTGCCTGGAGCGCAAGGTTTTCGGCGCACCCCTGGCGGAACAGCAGAATACGCAGTTCAAGATGGCGGAGATGGATGCCGAGATCGAGATGGCGCAATGTTACGTCGATCATTGCGTAGCCGTGCATAACGAAGGCGCGTTGACCTCGAACATGGCGGCCAAGGCCAAGCTGCTCACCTCGGAAATCGAATGGAGGATGGTCGACCTGGGCGTGCAGTTGCACGGCGGCGCCGGCTACATGATGGAATACGAGATCGCCAACATCTTCACCGATGCGCGTGTCGACCGCATCTACGCGGGCACATCGGAGATCATGAAGCGGATCATCGGCCGCGATCTGTTTTCGCAATCCTACAGGAGCATTCTGGACTGAGTCGTCCGCGGCTGTCGGTATCGAGTGAAAGGCTTCCGGCGCGGACGAACGACAAAAGGAAGGACCCATGAGCCCAAAGAGCCTGCAGGGCACGGACTATCCCGAAATCCGCGAGGAGGTCATCAAGCTCTGCAAACAGTATCCCGGCGAGTACTGGCGCAAGCTCGACAGGGAGATGGCCTATCCGTCCGAATTCGTGAAAGCGCTCGCCGATGCCGGCTATCTTGCCGCCCTCATTCCCGAGGAATATGGCGGCTCCGGCCTGCCGCTGTCGGCCTCGGCCGCGATCCTGGAAGAGATTCAGCGCGCCGGCTGCAACGGCGCCGCCTGCCACGCCCAGATGTACATCATGGGCGCGCTGCTCCGCCACGGCAGCGAGGCACAGAAGCAGCAGTACCTGCCCGGCATCGCCAGCGGCGAGCTGCGCCTGCAGGCGTTCGGCGTGACCGAGCCCACGAGCGGTACCGATACCGGTGCCCTGAAGACCTATGCGGCGCGCGACGGAGACCGCTATGTGGTCAATGGCCAGAAGATCTGGACGAGCCGGGCCGAACACTCCGACCTCATGCTGCTGCTGGCGCGGACCACGCCTCGGGATGAGGTGACGCGCGGCATCGACGGCCTGTCCATTTTCATTCTGGACATGAACGCGGCCCGGGCCGCGGGCGGGCTCACGGTGCGGCCGATCCGCACGATGATGAACCATTCCACCACCCAGGTTTTCTTCGACGATGTGGAGGTGCCGGCCGAGAACCTGATCGGCGAGGAGGGCCGGGGCTTCCGTTACATCCTCTCCGGCATGAACGCCGAGCGCATCCTGATCGCAGCGGAGTGCATCGGCGATGCGAAATGGTTCATCGAGCGCGCCCGGGACTACGCCAACGAGCGCGTGCTGTTCGGCCGGCCAATCGGCCAGAATCAGGGCGTCCAGTTCCCCATCGCCAAGGCCTACGCGCAGATGCGGGCGGCGGAACTGATGGTGCGCCATGCGGCGGAGCGGTTCGAAGCGGGCGAGAACGTCGGCGAGCAGGCCAACATCGCCAAGATGCTGGCTGCGGATGCCTCTTGGGCGGCGGCGGAAGTGGCGGTGCAGACCCACGGCGGCTTCGGCTTCGCGGAAGAGTACGACGTGGAGCGCAAATTCCGAGAAACCCGGCTCTACCAGGTTGCGCCGGTTTCGACGAACCTGATTCTCAGCTACGTCTCCGAGCATGTGCTGGGCCTGCCCAGGTCGTATTGAGGGCTTGGCAAGCGGGCATCCGCATGCCTGACGACTGGAAACTGGAACTGCAGGGCCGAGGGCTCGAGGCCGCCGAACCCGTTTACGCCGGCATCGCCATCGATGCGGGGCCTGCGGAGGTCTGGAACCGGATCGCGGCGCCCGGCAACCTGAAACGCTGCCATCCCTTCTGCGCATCTACCGCCGTCGAGAAGTGGCCGGGTGTCGGGTCGCGCTATTCGATCACCTACTACAGCGGGATTCGCTACCAGAGGGACTTCGTTGCCTGGCTGGACGGGGTCGGCTACGACGTGGAAGTCGGTTCGCCCACGAAGAAGACGTGCCGCGTATTCTGGCGAATCGAATCACGCGCTCCCGGGCACAGCGAGTTCCGGATTGAGGTTGCCCCGTACGTCGAGCCCGGCTGGAGCGCAGGGGAGGAGTCCCATTACCTCGAGCGCTTCTTCGGTGATGCCTTCGAACACTACCTGAACTGCGTAGTGAAGGGCCTGAAATACCACGTGACCACCGGAAAGGACGTCCGAGAGGATCAATTCGGGGCCAATCCGGTGTTCTCCGCACCCAGATAGCAGACTCCCCGGCGCCTCACTCCCGGCACGGGAAAGCCCCCGGTACAAGAAAAGAATGGTGTCGCGGACCCCTCAGGCTCCCCAGACCTCGCCGTACACCCGCATCCAGTTCTCGCCCAGCATCTTGTCCAGTTCGGCATTGTTCCAGCCGCGCTCGCGGAGGTGCTTCACTAGGTTGGGCAACTCGGAGATGTCCTCGAATCCCTCGACGGTGTGGGCAACGCCGTAGCCCATGGAATCGACCGGAAACACCATGTCGGCGCCCGGAGGATGGGGAAGGCTTGGCCCCCAGCCCCAGATGAAATCCGGGCCCAGCCCGACGTGGTCGATGCCTACCAGATTCTTCAGATAATCGTATTGGTCCACGAGCGTTTGGATCTGGGCGCGCGGGCTGCGCTCGGGGTACTCGTCCAGGACGCCGGGGTGGCGCACCAGAAAGTCGCTGATGGCGGTGAGGCCGATCACGCCGCCGGTGCCGGCGATGGCTTCGGCAAGCCCGTCGCTGATGGCGCGCATGTTGGGGTTCAGCGCGGCCATGTTGGTATGGGTGGCGACCACGGGCACCCCGTCCGAGATGGCGATGGCGTCGAAGCTGGTCTGCTCGGCGCAGTGCCCGCCCACGTCCAGGATGACATTGTGCTCGTGAATGGTTTCCACCAGCACGCGGCCCGCCTTGGTCAGGGGCACGTCGTGATCCATGTTGCCGCCGCCGAACACGTTAGTGACGTTGTAGGTGATGCCGTGCGCCCGCACCCCGAGTTCGACATAGCTCCGGAACACGCTCTTCATGGTGTCGTAGGACTCGAAAGGCCGCTTGTGGTACAGCCGCTCCAGGTGATTGGCGCTCTGGAAGCCCACGATCATCGCAATCCTGCCGGCTTCGTTAGCGGCGTGAGTGTCTGCGACCGAACGGGCGAGTGCCACGCGGCCGGGATTGCGGTCGATGAGTTGCAGGATCCGGCCGAGGCTTTCCAGGCCGGAGATGCTCTTGTGAACCACGTCCACCCCGCCGGTCTCCAGCAGGTCGATGAATCCGTCGAGCGGCGACGAGGTATCGAGTCCGTTGACAACCAGCGCCTCCGAGCCGGTGTGAACCCCCGCCTTCGCACCGGGCGCCACCGCCAGTGCGGCGAGCGCCGCTGCCCCGCCGAGCAGTTGCCGGCGATTGACTCCGTTTTCGGGCATTTCAGTAACTCCTGTTCATGTTCGATCTGGACGCAAACCCGATGCCTGGTCCCCAATCAGGCAAGCGTGCCCACCCCTTGTTCGATTGCCACAGCGTCGTCCAGGCTGGTCCTTCGAGTCCGAGTGGAGTCGTTCGAGTGTGATGTCCCTGGAACTCGTCACCATGGCGCTGGCTCACCCGGCCAGGGTAGATTTCCTACGGGTTTTTCAGCCATTGCCTATAGCGCGGGCATGGGCGATGGCGCGACCCTTCGGGAGCACGAACACCCGAGGGGCAGTGCATGTCGAACACGGTCAGCCACGACCAGAACTTCAAGAACCTGATTCTCGACTACCCGTGCGATGCCCTGGCGTTCTTCGCCCCGGAAGAAGCGCCCGCCCCGGGTGACGAGGTGAGCATCGTCCCGGTGCGCCAGGAACAACTCAAGGAACGTCTGGGCGATCGCTTCCGGGAGCTGGATGTGCCTCTGCTCGTAGAGTGGACCGACGGCCGCCGTGAAGCGGTCCTGTTCGTGCTCGAGGAAGAATCGGACGCCGGGCGCTTCTCCGTGCACCGGCTGGCGCACTACTGCCTCGACCTCGCCGAATTGTTCAATACCAACCGCGTGGTGCCGGTCGCCATCTTCCTGCGGAAAGCCAAGACCGCGCCCGCGTTGCTGACCCTGGGCACCGAGCTTCGCCGCTACCTGACGTTCGACACGCTCGCCTGCAAGCTCACGGCGATCCCCGCCGAGCACTGGCAGCAAAGCGACAACCTGGTGGCGCGGGTCAATCTGCCGAACATGCAAAGCCCGCCGAACCGCAAGGTCGAGGTCTACGCCGAGGCGATCGGGGGATTGCTGACGCTGGAGCAGGACAGCGACAGGCGGGCCAAGTACATCGAATTCATCGACATCTACGCCGGCCTCACCGACAATGAGTACCGGCGTTATCGACAGCAGTATCCCGAGGACAGTTCCACCATGGCAGGAATCATCTCAAGGGCCCGCGAAGAAGGCATGCAGCA
>CAZWZH010000221.1:0-16042 GCA_964638775.1 uncultured Pseudomonadales bacterium | reverse complement strand
CCGGAATGCCCAGCCGGGCGATTGCAATGCCGTCACGCACGGTGCCGGAGGTGCAACTGCCTCAGTGGCCGTAGGCGGCAACCGCCGCGTGACAGTTCCCGCCGATCTCTTCGAGCAGCTCCGGGGGCGCGGGGATGGATGCGTTGCCCTTGTTGTAGGCACGCACCGTCAGGCGCGGCAACCGGCGCTCCAGCGCTTTTGCGACCATTTCGAGAAAGCGCTCGGAATCGGGAAAGCCGTTGGCCAGGAACGCCACGCACGGGTCGTTCATGCGCATGAGATCGATTCGGAGGCCGTAAGGTTCGCGCTTTACGCCAATGGCCGCGCGCGGGTCGTGGAACTCGAGCATGGTGGGTACTCCTTTTGGGGCGGCGGGTATGATAGCGCAGGTTATCCGGCAACTTTGCGGCGGCAATCGGCAACACACTCAATTGCGTTTCTTCGAAGACATTCCCGACGACTATCACAGCGTGGTGGGGAGCTTCCCGCTCACCGAAGCCGCGGTGATCGAGTTCGCCACGGCCTGGGATCCGCAACCCGCCCATACGGACCCCGTCGCGGCCGCCGGTTCGATATTCGGCGGCCTCGTAGCCTCCTCCGCGCACCTCTTTGCAATCTGTTCGCGGCTCTTCACCGACCACGAAGACCGCATTCAGGCCATCGCCCTGCTAGGCAAGGACCGGCTACGGCTGCCGAATCCGGCCCGGGCGGGCAGGGTGCTGACCTACGAGACCCGTTGCATCGGCAGGCGGGAGTCGGGCAGCCGCAGGAATGCCGGAATCGTTACCCTGGCGGACACCGTCACCGATGATCGGGGCACGGTGGTACTTACCCAGGAAGTGACGCTTCTCGTCCGGAGGAGGAGTTCCGCCCCAGGCGCTTGAACTCAATCACGGAAACCGGTCCGGGGCGGTTCAGGCGCTTTTTACGTTCCCGTTTCGGGCCCAGGCCCGGGCGTTTCCGGACGATACCCATCTGAGCGCGTTCCCTACCAGTCGCTGGAAACCGGGGTTTCCGAACGCGGCGGGGCTGTCTCCCACGTCCGAGGCGACCACCGGGCTTGACCCGGCGCGGTTGGCCCAGACGATCAGGTCGCTGCCCGGCGGGTGATTCCAGGCCGCCTGCTCATCGGGCGGCGCCAGCGGCGGCGGCGTGAAGTTTTCTGCCCTGAAGTCGTAATCGCCGCGCAGGAGCGGCGTGACGCCGTTTTCGAATCCGGATGTCTTGAGATAGATCTCGTCGGTGATCTCGAATCCGTCCTCGATCCCTTCGAGCACCGGGTGCTCGCATTGGGGGACGAGGCGCAACGTCGGATTCGGATGCGGACCGTGGCCGCCGCGATAACCGGAGCCCGGCGCTGCGGCGCCGTCCAGTTTGCCGGCCTTGAGCATGAACGACGTGCCGGTGATGTCCCGCCACAGCGGCCAGAGCGGCCAGGAGACCGTGGCGTGATTGAGCAGCACCAGCCCGGTACCCCGCTCCAGAAGCGCTTCGACGCTGGCCCTGTAGCTCTCGGGCGGAATGCCGGTGTCGTTGGCGCCGTCGTGCAGGAGACCGATGCCCGGTATGCCCGACATGTCGTAGAAGAGCACGGCGTCGTAGGCACCGGCGTTCTCCGGCCGGAGCAGCACCTGGGCCGCGGGCTGTTGCACCAGGGTTGCGTTTACGCCCGCCATGTCGTCGAACATGGCGAGAAAGGCATTGTGGTCGAAGTCGTGCCCCTTGCTGACGATAAGAACGTTGGCGTCGTTCATTGCGACTCCCGGCCGTCAGCCCGCATCAGTTGGGCTGGCCGCCAGCCACGTCGATGAACTGCCCCGTCGTCCACTCCGCGGCCGGCGAGGCGAAGAACACGGCCGCCGCGGCGCAGTCTTCCGGCGTGCCGGTGCGCCCGAGGGGAATCTGCGGCGCCATGGCGGCATGCGCTTCTTCTTCGGAGATATTCATGGTTTCCACCAGCATTTCCGTGACGATGACGCCGGGGGCGATGCAGTTCACGGTGATTCCCTTCGGCGCGAGTTCCACGGCCAGCGTGCGGGTCATGCTGATCATTCCCATGTTGGCGGCGGAGTAGACGCCGAAACCGGGAGAGGGCCTGTGCGCGGCGATGGAGATGATGTTGATGATGCGCCCGCCGTTTTCCATGCGTTTGGCGGCCTGCTGGGAGCCCCACCACTTGGTCTTCATGTTGAGCGCGAGTTGCTCGTCGAACTTGGCGAGGGAAATTTCCGGCAGGGCGTACATTTTCCGGTCGAGGTTGCCGCCGGCGTTGTTCACCATGATGTCGAGGCCGCCGAACTTGTCGACCACCCGGTCGAGCACCTTCGGGATGGACTCGAAGTCCATCACGTCCGCCGAGAGCCCCAGGCCGCGCCGGCCGCGTTCCTCGATCTCGCCCGCGACGGCTTCCACCTCGTGGAGGCGCCGGGCGACCACCGCCACGTCCGCCCCGCAGTCGGCCAGCCCCAGGGCAATGCCGCGGCCGATGCCGCGCCCGCCGCCGGTAACCACCGCGACCTTGCCGTCCAGGCGGAACCGTTCATGCATGTTCATTGTAAATCTCCTTTGAACGCTGGATTCCCTTCCTGCAGGGAGCCGGACAGATTCGCCTTGTTCGCTTACCGGGTTGCAGGATTGCAGGCTGGCCTGCCGTCATGCGCAGGAGCGGGCCGAAAGACCGGATTGGCTCGGCGAGTCGGGCCTGCCACCTGGATTCCCCGCAGGACGGTAAGGCCGCGTCAGCCCGTTTCTTCGGAATTGAGAATGCTGTAATCCCGCTTCTGGAAATACCAGCGCCCGTCGACCTTGACGTAATCGTCTTCGTAGCGGCCCGTTACGTAGCGCTTGCTGCCGTCTTTCTGATGCAGCACCTCCTGCTGGTACCAGGTGCCGTGGGCCTTGTCGCCGTCCACGACGATGGGGCCGGCCGATGCGAAGAAGCCGACGAACGAGAAACCAGCCATGGCCTGCTGCCAGATCGGGTAGAAGTTCGCCTTCCCCGCGATCGGCCCGGCTCCGGGCAGCGACCAGACAGCGTCATCGCGCCAATTTGCCTGCCAGGCATCGCCGTCGAAACGCATGACGGCATCGTTGTAGGAATCCACCAGTTCGCGGATGGCGAGCCGGTCTTCGATGGGTCCACTGCTGATCATGCGGGGTTTTCCTTTTGGGTTGAATCGCGAAACCGCGCATCTAAACATTAAAACGGCTTGCAGGCGAGCGCTGGAGCTGCATCCGGGGAAGGCTGTGCCGACGGGCTGCCCGTGTCAGTTTGCGCCCGGACGGGTCAGGGTTGGCGCGGCACGGAACGTCAGGCGCCGCAGGTCTCCCGCCAGCGAATAGAGAACCGGCACAAGGAACAGGGTGACCAGCGTCGACACCGCGAGCCCCCAGCCGATGGCGAGCGAGACGATGCTGACGATGGGGTCGTAGCCGCCGATGCCGTAGGCGCTCGGCAGTACGCCGCCGAGCGTGGTGAGCGTGGTGACCATGATTGGGCGTAGCCGCTCCACCACGGCGTCGATCATCAGGTCTGTCGACTCGCCGCGAGTCGCCTCCGGGCTCTCCTTGAGGCGCCGGTGGATCGAGTCCACCATGACGATGGAACCGTTGACGACGATGCCGGCAAGGCCGATGGCGCCGAGCATGGCGAACATGTTCAGGGCCGCGCCGTGCAGGAAGAAGACCAGCAGTACGCCGGCCACGGCGAGCGGTATCACCATCAGCACGAACAGGGCTTCGAGCAGCGAGCCGAGCATCAGCCAGATGACCAGGGCGATGCCCACCACCGCCAGAACGGCCGCGATGCCCATGCGCGCCGTCGTCTTCTGCGTATCGACCGCCTCGCCGCCGTTGAACACGAACAACCCCGGAATCCGCTCGAAGCGGGGAAACAGTTCCTCTTCCATCCGTTGCGCAAAGCTGAGCGGAGTAAGCCCGCTCGACTCCAGGAAACTGGCCCGCACGGTCGCTGCCCGGTAGCCGTCCCGGTGATAGATGCGGGTCAGTGCGGGAACCTCGATGGGGTCCACCACGTCGCGCAACCGCACCAGTTCGCCGGTGGCCGCGCGCACGGGGACCTCGAGCAATGCGTCGAGGTCGCCTCGCGCGGCGGGGTCGAACTGCACCCGCAATTCGGTGGTGTTGTCGAGATCGCGGTGTTCGCTAGCCTCGATGCCGTAGAAGGCGGCGGCCAGGGTCTGCCCCACGGTTTCGGGGTCGAGGCCGCGCAGCGCGAGCTTCTCGTAGTTGAGGTTCAGTTCGAGCTGTGGCGTGCCGGGCCGCTCGTCCACTTCCACTTCAACGACCCCGGGCGTTGCCTGAAGGTAGCGCTGGATCTCGAATGCCACCCCGCGACGCGCCTCGTCGTCGTTGCAAAGCACGTGCACGGTGACCGGAAGCCCCGTGGGCGGCCCGAAGTACTCGGACTGATACAGGACCCGCACGTCGTCGGGAACCCTTAGGGCGCCGGACAGGCGCTCGATCCACTGGGCATTGGTGAAGCTGCGCGGGTAGCGCCGGAACTGCAGGATCAGCATCGCCTCGTTGTCCGCTTCGCCGAATCCTTTCTCGAGGGCCTCGGTATTCTGGTGGCCGATGCGGCTCGTTATGGCTTCGATGTCGCTTGCCGTGATCGCAAGAAGCTGCTGGGCCAGGCCGCTGGCGACGGCCTCGGTCTGTTCGAGCGACATGCCCGGTGGCGTCGTTACCTTGATCAGCAACCGGTCGGCATCCTGCTGCGGAAACAGCGTGAACGGCACCAGCGGGCGTATGAACACCAGGATGACCGCGAAGACGGCGACCGCGGCCGCCAGTGTTGCCGGGCGATGCCGCAGTACCCATTGCAGAAGTCGCCGGTAACGTGCCTCCAGAGCGACCATGAAGCCGCGTTTCCGGAGATTGGCGCGGGCGCTGACGGTCGATTGGTGGGCGGGCAGGATGAAAAACGACTCGAACAGGGAGAACAACAGCACCAGTACCACCACGGCGGGGATCTGCCAGATGAACTTGCCGGGCAGCCCGCCGAGCACCGTCAGCGGCAGGAAGGCCAGCATGGTGGTCAGCGCGGCGGCGGTTACCGGGGCCAGCATCTCCCGGGTACCGGCCAGCGCCGCCCGTTCCGGCGCCAAACCCTGTGCATGTTTGAGTGCGATCCGCTCGGAGACGACCACTGCATCGTCGACCACCATGCCCAGAACCACGATGAATCCGGTTAGCGTCATCATGTTCAGCGTCATGCCGAAGGGGCCGAGCAGCGTCATGGCGGCCATGAACACCACTGGAATGCCCACCAGTATCCACAGGGCCGGGCCCGGCCGGACGAACAGGAACAGCACGATGGTGACCAGCACAATGCCGATCAGGCCGTTGGTGAACATCAGGTCCAGCCGATTGGAAATCATGAACGACTCGTCGTTAATGGCGGCCGTCTCGACGTTGTCGGGAATGGGCGCGGCCGCAACGGCGGCACGCACCTGCTCCGCGGTATCGATGATGTCCGCGGCCTCGCGTTTCTTCACGAACAGGCTGACTCCCCGCTGGCCGTTGGCGTGGACGATCAGGCCGGTGTCCTCGCGGCTCTTTTCGATGCGGGCGATGTCGCGGATGCGCAGGGCTCCCGCGCCGGGCCGGAAACGCAGGATCGTCTCGCCGACATCCGCGGGGTCTTCGAATCGGCTCCACATCACCACCTGGCGGCGGTCTGCCGGGCTCTCCAGCGTGCCGCCGGTGCTCGAGACGTTGCGGCGCTTGACGGCGGCGATCACATCGCCGAGCGTGACGCCGTGTTCCCGGGCGAGTACCGGGTCGATCAGCACGCGCACCTCCGGATCGGCGAGGCCGACCGCGGCCACGTCGCCGACCAGGTCCAGCCGCCGCAGCCGGTTCTCGAGGTCCTCCGCGGTTCGGCTCAGCTCGGGTTCGGGGCCAGACAGGATGAGTTCGATCACGGTGAACCGGGCCGGATTGAGCTGCTCGAAAACCGGCTCGTCCTCCATCTCGGCGGGAAAGTCGGTGATGCGGTCCACGGCGGCGCGCAGGTCCGTTTCGGCGGCCTCGATCTCGGCGGTGTCGTAGTCGTCGTAGAGCCGCACCGAAGTGTAGGAAACGCTGTCCGAGACGATTGTCTCGAAATAGTCGATTCCATCCAGCCCTTCCAGCGCCTCCTCGATGGGAATGGTGATCTTCGTTTCCATGTCCCGGGCGCTGGCGCCGGGAAGGTTGGCGGTGATGAAGATCAACGGCGACTGGATGCTGGGGATGAATTCCCGGTTCAGGCTGGTGGCCGACAGGTACCCGAGAACGACCAGCGTCCCGGCAATGACGTTAACCAGCAGGTGGCGCTCGATAAAGAAGCGCAGCAGGGATTCCATCGGCTCAGTCTTCGACGGTTACCGGGGCGCCATTGCGAAGCGCGAACTGCCCGTCGGTCACCACCAGGTCGCCCTCCTCAAGGCCCGAGAGCACCTCGACGGTGGGGCCGTTGGTGCGCCCCGTGCCGACGGGCGTAAGCAGCGCGCGGCCTGCGTTCACCACGAACACGTGCATGGCCCCGCCGCGCCGGAACACCGCCGCGCTCGGTACCGTCAGCGATGCGGATGCATCCGTGTAGGGCAGGTACACCGTGGCGAGCATGCCTTCACGGAGACGGTCGGGCAGGTCGCCGGGTATGTCCTCCAGCCAGATCTCCAGCGTATAGGTGCCCGTGGCGGCGTCTGACATGCGGGCCAGGCTGTTGATGCGCCCGATGAACCGGGTCGCGCCGAGCGCGTCCAGGGTCACCTCGGCGCTGTCGGCGCCCTGCAGCAATTCAGCCTCCCGGGCGGTGACGCCGGCCTTGATGCGCGCGCTGGAGAAATCGGCCAGGGTGACCGCCGGCGTGCCGGGTTTCAGGTAATCGCCGACGTGGACATGCACCCGTTCGGCGATGCCCGTGAACGGGGAGCGCACCTCGGTGTCGGCAAGGACGCGCTCGGCAGCGGCCAGGTCCGCCCGGGCGGCCGCAAGGGCCGAACTTGCCCGGGCCTCGGTGAATCCCAGGTTCTCCAGGGTGTCTTCGCTGATGAACTCCCGGGCGTGGAGGTCGCGGCCACGGGCGAGTTCGTTGCCTGCCTGTTCGAGATCGACTTCCCGGGAACGCGCGCGCGCACTTGCCTGGTCACGGGCGATCCGGGCCTTTTCGTTGTCCAGGGTAACGAGTGCCTGGCCCGCTTCCACCGGGTCGCCGGGCTCCACGGAACGGGTTACCACCCGGCCATCCGTCTCGGCAGCGACCGTGGCCGTGCGGAACGCCTCCAGCATGCCGGCAGCCGTCGCCTGCCTGCCGATATCGGCCGCCGTCGCCGGCGTCACCCGTACATGCACCGGCGTGGTCAGCGCGGACGCCAGGGGATCGGCGGCGTTTCGATCAGTGCCGCCGCTCTCGGACCCTGACGGTGAGCGGCTGCAACCCGACCCGATGGCAAAGAGACAGATCGGTAGAAAAAAAACAGCTAGAATTTTGAAATCTAAAGGTTTTTCTTGGAGGATAGACGGCTGAATAAGCGTGGCGCCAGCGAGTTGAGATGAATCTAGAATAGCAAGTGGTTGTTTGCTTGTCCGCGCAGCCATCCGCCGCGCCGACCGGGCAGCGCCTGCGCTGGCAGATTCGCGAGACAGTCGGGCTACAATAGCGGTTTGGACGTTGGGGGTGGGATGACACTCGTTCACCGCTTTGCCGGCAATCCATTGGACCGGGCGGACGCACAGCGCCGCGACGACGGGTGGCTTGCCGATGCGGAGCGAGATCCGGCCAGCCGTTTTCTGCCGTTCTACAATCTCGATGTGCTTCTCGCCGACGGCGGCACACTGGGCTGGACACCCGGCTCGACGATTCGCTGGCTCGATGTGAACGTCCCACCCGTTTTTCTCGGTCTTGCCGAAGGCGTTCCTCACTTCGCACTGGATATTTCGAACCTGGAGCAACCGGCCCGCGACCTCGGCCTGGAAAACGGCTGGCGATTCGCCGACTGCCGCATGGCCGCCATGGCCATGCCGGCGGCGGAAACCGGAATCGTCGCCCAGGCCCGCGCCCAGCTCGGCTGGCACGACTCGCACCGGTTCTGCAGCAAGTGCGGTGCGGCCACGGAGCAGCGCAAGGGCGGTCATGTGCGGTGCTGCCTGAACTGCAGCGCCGAGCACTTTCCCCGCACCGACCCGGTAGCCATCATGGTCATCCACCACGACGGGCGCTGCCTGCTCGGTCAGCCCAGGGGCCCGTTGGTACGGATGGGCATGTATTCTGCACTGGCGGGGTTCGTCGACCAGGGCGAGTCCATCGAGGAGGCGGTTCGGCGCGAGGTGCGCGAGGAGGCCGGCATCGAAGTGGGGGAGGTGCGCTACCATTCCTCGCAGCCCTGGCCTTTTCCGTCGTCGCTCATGATCGGCTGCCTGGGGCGCGCGACGAGCACGGAGATCCGAATCGACGATGCGGAGATGGCCGATGTGCGGTGGTTTACCCGCGATGAAGTAACCGCCGCGCTGGACGAGGAGAATCCCGACCTCAAGGTCCCCGGCAGCGTCGCCATCGCGCACCACCTGCTCAAGTCCTGGGTGAACGGCGGGGCGGGGGGTTGACGGGGCGATGCTCCAGCCCGGGGGAAGTCGGTGACGGGCGCCAACTTGACCTGTCTGAAAAATGATCCGCGATCAACGGGCCTGCAACACACGGATTCGGGCCGATCCGAGGGCGGGATCGTCACCGGCGGGATTGCCGAAAGAACCAACAGGGGGACATTATGGGACTAGCACTTCCGGCGAGCGTGGAATGGGCGGCGCGCTGCGCGTCCGACGGGGAATTTTGCCTGGCGGCGCGGCACTGGACCGGCGGCCTGGTGCTGGAGATCGGCGACCGGTCCATCGCCTTGCGGCTGGAAGACGGCCGTGTCGCCCCCGGGGCGCCTGAATCGGATAACGGGGTCATGACGCTTTCGGCGCCCGCCTCGTTGTGGGCCCGGTTGCTGGCGCCGGTACCGCCGCCGTTCTACAACGACATCGGCGCTGCCTGGGGCCAGGGCCTGAAGCGGGGCGGCGATCCGGTGCTGCATGCCCAATACCACGCGGCCGCCATGCGGGCGGTCGAGCTTTTGCGCCCGGCGGGCCTCCAGCCCGACCCGGCCCGCGACGAGGCGGCTGTGCAAGGCACTATCGACGCCCCGGTCGGCCGGTACGTGCACCTGAACCTGGGCGGGCACGATCACCGCATTTACTACGAGGAGGCCGGGCAGGGCATTCCCCTGCTTCTGCACCACACCGCCGGCGCCCACGGCAGCCAGTGGCGGCACTTGTTCGAGTATCCCGAGATCACCGGCCGGTTTCGCCTGATCGCCTACGACCTGCCCTGCCACGGGAAATCCCTGCCGCCGGTGACCCGCTCCTGGTGGGCCGAGGAATACCGGCTGGAGGGCGAATTCCTGCGCTCGGTGCCGCTGACGCTCATCGACGCGCTCGGCCTGGAGCAGCCGGTATTCATGGGCTGTTCGGTCGGCGGCCTTTTGGCCCTGGACCTGGCCGCCCGGCATCCGGACCGGTTCCGCGCCGTGGTCTCGCTGGAGGGGGCGCTGCGCATCGGCGGCGACCTGGAGGATTTCAGCGAACTGTGGCACCCGCAGGTCGGCAATGAGTACAAGGCGCGGCTGATGGACAGCGTCATGGCGCCCACCTCGCCCAGGGCGTACAGGAAAGAGACGAGTTTCGTCTATTCCTCGTGCTGGCCGCCGGCGTTGCTGGGCGACCTCTACTACTACGTGGAGGACTACGACCTCACCGGCAGGGCGGGCGACATCGACACCGGTCGCGTCGGGGTTCATATCCTCTCGGGCGAGTACGACTACAGCGGCACCCCGGAACTCGGGCGCTCCGCACACCAGGCTATACCGGGGTCGACCTGGGCGGAAATGAAAGGAATGGGGCACTTTGCCATGTCCGAGAACCCCGAGCGATTCATCGAATACCTGTTGCCCATACTCGACCGGATTTGCGACGCATAGGCGGCCGACCGGGAACGCTGTTTTCGAAATTCGCCACGAAGACACCGGGGTCCTCGAACGGGTCGAGTTCGTCATGAATGCCGTGGCAGTCTACCGGCAACCGCGGTGCCCTGTTGTGCGGGAAACGGACAGATAGCCTGTCAGAGCTGAACGGGTGCCGGCTCAGCGGTCCGGGCGGGCCGCCCGCGCCTCGGCTGCCACACACAGAATCTCGAACATCAGGTTCGCCGCGTTGAGCGCGGTGTGGCCGGCGGGATCCAGGGGCGGGGAAACTTCGCATACATCGCCCCCGATCACGTCGAGGCCGCGCAGCCCGCGGATGATCACCTGGGAATCGCGCATCGACAGGCCGCCCGGTTCCGGCGACCCGGTACCGGGGCAGTAGACGGGGTCGAGGCCATCAACATCGTAGGTTACATAGACCGGCGCCTCTCCCACGACGCGCCTCGCCTCGGCCAGCACCTCGTCGCGGCCGAGCGCTTCGTACTCGTCCATGGTGATGATGCGCACGCCCTGACGCACTGCCCAGTCCAGGTCATCCTGGGCGAAGAGCGTGCCCCGGATGCCGATCTGCACCAGGCGCTTCGGCTCGATCAGGCCTTCCTCGACAAGCCGGCGGAAGGGTGTCGCATTGTTGTACCTGTTGCCGTGGAGCGTGTCCCAGGTGTCGCTGTGGGTGTCGAAGTGAACAACCCCCAGGGGGCGTTCGGTCGACGCGATGGCCCGGATCACCGGCAGGGGCACGGTATGATCGCCGCCGGCGGAGATGGGCACGACGCCGCGCGCGTGCAGGTCGGCGTAGAAGGATTGCGCGCTCTCAAGGCTCTGCGTGGCATCGAACGGGCTGATCGGCGTATCGCCCGCATCGCCGACGCGGCACAGGGAAAACGGCGCAACGCCCGTGGCGCCGTTGACCTTGCGGATGAGCCGCGACATCTCGCGGATCTGCGCCGGGCCGTGGCGGGTGCCGGCACGGTTGGCCGAACCGAGGTCGAAGGGGCACCCGACGAGGGCGATGTCGATGTCATCGGTTGCAAAAGGCGCGCGCATGAAGCTGGCGGGCTGCGTGAAACGCGGGGTGATCCAGGAGTCGAGAAACTGCGGCTTGCTGTCCATGCCTTTCAAGGTGCTTCTCCTCTCCCGTGCGGTCCGACGCGAATTGGGCATCGCTTGCCCTGCGCATTCAAGATGCGACGATTGTCGTTGTTATAGCCATCGGGTCCGGTATCGGCAAGCAGTTGTCGACCCCGCCGTCAGTCCGGTAATCCCAGCACGCGCTTGGCAATGATGTTGAGTTGAATCTCCTTGGTGCCGCCGGCGATGGTGAGTGCCTTCTGTCGCAACCATTCCCGGGTCGCCTCGACTTCTGCTGCCACGAAAGCGTCCCCTTGCCAACCGATCCCTTGGGTTCCCATCGCCGCGAGCAGCAGTTCATGGCCTTCCTGGGCATGCAGGGCGCCGGTGAGCTTGACGGCGGAAGAGGCGAATCCCGGCGCCCGCGCCCGCATCTCCTCGATCACGCGCTTCTGGGTCAGCCGCTGGGCTGCGCCGTTCTGTTCGTAACGGATCAGCCGGTCGCGGATGTCCGGATCCGCGAGTTTGCCGTCGCGGCGGGAAACGTAGCGTCCGATTCTTTCGGGCATGCGGCTGCTGGAGGTACGCCCGCCCTGGGAACCGGAAATGTTGATGCCGGCGTGGGTGGAGCGCTCGAACTGCAGCAGACGCTTGCCCACGGTCCAGCCGTTGTTCAGGCCGCCGACCGCATCGTCGGCCCGGGCGACGGCGTCTTCGAACAGGGTTTCGTTGAATGGCGAGGCGCCGGAAATCAGCCGGATCGGGTTGACCTTGACCCCGGGCTGGTGCATGTCCACCAGGATGAGGCTGATGCCCTGGTGTTTGGGCCGGCCGGGGTCGGTGCGGGCGAGCACGAAGATGTAGTCGCAGTCCATGGCGTCCGATGTCCAGGTCTTGCGGCCGTTGATGATGAAGCGGTCGCCGTCGAGCACCGCGCGGGTGGACAGGCTCGCGAGATCGGAACCGGCGCCGGGTTCGGAGTAGCCCATCGCCCAGCCCCCTTCGCCGCGCGAAATACCCGGTAGCCAACGCGCCTTCTGGCTCTCGCTGCCGAGTTCGAGCAGCGTGGGGCCGATGTAGTTGACGCCCCTCCCGGTCAGCGGCGTGCGGGCGCCTATGCGCTTCAGTTCCTCGACCAGTACGCGGTATTCGTCCCGGGTGAGTTCGGCGCCGCCGTAGTCCCGCGGCCAGGTGGGCACCGTCCAGCCCCGTTCCGCCATCCGCTCGAGCCAGAGCCGCGTGTCCGGTTCGAGTTCGATTCGGGTGCTGCCCCAGGCGACCTGGCCGGCGCCCCTGGCGCCCGGAGGGCAGTTTTCCTTTAGCCAGGCACGGGTTTCCCGGCGAAAGTCGCTGAGCTCACTCACGTTTGGTTTGGACTCATCAGACGCACTCAAAGCTGAATTGATGTCGGAACCTGCGACCACGGCGCCATCCTGGGCACTGGCCATTGCCGCCGCCGGAGCGTCCGGGAAGCATAGATCATTGTCGATGCGGCAGGCTATCATCGGCGGCAATCGCAAGGGAGGCGCGCAATGAACGTTGCGGAAGGCATCGCAAAGGTCCTGAAGGCGGAAGGTGTCGAGATCCTGTTCGCCTATCCGGTAAACCCGCTCATCGAGTCGGCGGCCGCCGAGGATATCCGCACCATCATCGTGCGCCAGGAGCGTATCGGGCTGCACATGGCGGATGCCTATTCGCGGCTGTCGTCCGGGGACAGAATCGGCGTTTTCTGCATGCAGAACGGACCCGGCTCCGAAAATGCGTTCGGCGGCGTCGCCCAGGCCTACTCGGAATCCGTGCCCATCCTGGTGATGCCCGCCGGTTACCCGCGGCGCCTCGCCAACTACTATCCCAACTTCAATTCCACGCAGAACATGCGCCACGTCACCAAGTGGGCGGAGCCCCTGACCATGGGGCGGGCGTTGCCCGAGGTGATGCGGCGGGCCTTCTTCCAGTTGCGCAACGGCCGTCCCGGACCGGTGCTGATCGAGGTTCCGTTCGACGTGTTCGGAGAAGACGTGCCCGATTCATGGACTCATGCGCCAAGCTTCAGGACCCGCACCGCCCCGGACCCGGCTGCCGTGGAGCAAGCCGCCGCGGTGCTGGCCGCCGCCGAGCGACCGGTGATCTACGCGGGGCAGGGCGTCCACTACGCCCGTGGCTGGGACGCGCTCAAAGCGCTTGCCGAGGATTGGAACATCCCGGTGACCACCAGCATCGAGGGCAAGAGCGCCTTCCCGGAAAACCATCCGCTGTCACTGGGCTCCGGAGGCCGCGCCAACCCGCGCACGGTGACGGCCTGGCTGAAGGAGGCGGATGTCATCCTGGGCGTCGGCTGCAGCTTCGCCCTGACCGGTTTCGGCGTCCAGATGCCGCGCGGAAAAACCATCGTTCACGCCACCCTCGATCCCATGGACCTTAACAAGGACGTTCCGGCGCAGTATGGCCTGATCGGCGACGCCCGGCTGACGCTGGAAGCGCTGCAGGCGGCCATGGCGGGCCTCGACCGGCGAAACGCTGAAGCGCGGGCGGACGTTCCGGCGCAAATCGCAGCCATGCGGGAAACCTGGATGCGCGAGTGGCTGCCGAAGTGCGAAAGCGACGAGACGCCGATCAATCCCTACCGGGTGCTCTGGGAGCTGAACCGGATGGTGAACAAGGAGCGCACCGTCATCACTCACGATGCCGGCAGCCCGAGGGACCAGATCACGCCCTTCTGGGAGGCGACGGCGCCGCTCAGCTACATCGGCTGGGGCAAGACCACCCAGCTCGGCTACGGCCTCGGCCTTGCCATGGGCGCCAAGCTCGCCCATCCGGACAAGCTCTGCATGAACGTCTGGGGGGATGCGGCCATCGGCTTCACCGGCATGGACTTCGAAACCGCCGTCCGGGAACGCATCCCGATCCTGTCGATCCTGTTCAACAACTTCTCCATGGCCATCGAGATACCCATCATGCCGGTCTCCCAGGAGAAGTACGGCGCCACGGAAATCTCCGGCAACTACGCCGACATGGCGAAGGCGTTCGGCGCGTATGGCGAGCGGGTCACCGATCCCGGGGAGATCACGGCGGCTTTGAGGCGCGGGATCGAGGCGACGGAGAACGGCCGGCCCGCCCTCCTGGAGTTCATCACCGCCAAGGAGATTTCCATCTCCGAGGAGTGAGCGGGGGCCGTCAGTAGAGCGCCGGCCAGTCGCGGCGCGAGAGTGTGCCGGAGGCGTAGTGCATGAGGTGCTCGTCGTGCACGAGCCGGTCCCAATGGTAGAGGATATAGTCCTCGTCCGGGATTTGCCGATCGGTCACCGCCCGATAAAGAGCCACGCGCCCCTGGCCGAGCGAGGCAGGCCGCTTGCCGAGCAGGCGGGCGATGTTGTCCAGTTCGAACCCGTCGAACAGCGCCCCGTTGCGGGACAGTTCCTTGAGATGCTTCAGCTTGCGCACCAGGCCCTTGGCGTGGCGGGTGGCGATGGCGTCGCCGATCTCCGGGACGATCACCCGCATCCGGTCCAGGAGATCGTCGTAGCTCGCGTATTCCGGGCGCGCGGGCGCTTCGCCGCGCACCCGGCGCGGCGGAAGTTCGATGCCGAGGGCATCGGCGAGCGCGGTGAGGCGCATGCGGCGGTGCAGGGTGGTCATGGCGAACGCGCTGCCGTCGGCGAATCGTTCCGACTCCGCGCTCGCCGACCGGGCCGCCCCCGAGTCGCCGGACGCCTCGGTCATGCCCGGCAATCCGAATCCCCCCGCCTGGGAACTCGAGGCGGCACACAGCACCACGAATGCGTTGACGCGGTAATAGTTGACGCGATCCACGTCGATCCGGTGACCGGAAAGCGCTTCGTATTCGCGCATTCGCCGGGCGAAGTCGGTGAACGTGTGCTGCACGGTGCGCCAGCACATCCAGGCGATGTCGTCCATGGGGTCGCCGAGGTGGGCGAGTTCCCAGTCGATGATGCCCGTCACCTTGCCGCTCCGATACATGAGGTTGCCGGGGCCGGTATCGCCCTGCACCAGCACCACCGGCCCGTCGTAGTCCGGAATGTTGTTTTCGAGGAATTCGAGGGAGATGCGCAGCATCGGCTCGATGGGTTCGCCGCTGCCCTCGGCCTGGGCGCGAAACACCCGCAGGCGGTCCAGTTGATGCTCCCGGGCGCTCTTCACGGGCTTGTAGCTCGGCAGGTCGAGTTCGTCCGGGTCCAGGGTGTGCAGCTTCGCGATGTGGCGTATGAAATCCTGTGCCACGCTCAGTTGCTCGTCGGGGTCGGCGGGCGGGCGCATCCACGGCACCCCGGGGATGCGGTCGACCAGGAACCCGCCGATGTCCTCGTTGATGCCCCAGGCCCTGGGCACGGGAATGTGCGGGTGCAGGGCCCGATAGACTTCCCCTTCGCGGCGCGACGAGATGAAAGGCGACCGCCCCGGGTCACCGGCTTCGGTTCGCGACTGCTGGAGAAACAGCTCCCGGACGGCGCCGTCGGCGTCCCGGACATCGATGTACCAGCCGTAGCGGCCGCCGGCGAGGATACGGTCGGCCCGGTCGATGCGGCCGCCCACCGCGTTCTCGATCCAGGCCGCTACCTCAGGCGCCAGTTCTGCCATGGTCGTCTCGAACCTGTTGCTTGCGGACGGTCATCGAAGTGAAGCATTATTGCGCGAAACGGCGCGAAACGGCGCGAAACGGCGCGGAACGGCGCGGAACGGCGTGGAAGCGGCGGCAACCTGTAGCCGCGCCTTGCCGGTCTCGCGGTAACGGTCATGGCCGATTGCATCGATCACGGTCCGCGGGAAAGCTGGCATAATATAGTTAGTTCCTGTCCGTAAAAGCGGACTTTCGCGCGGGGAGGTTGATGGAAAGCGACTGCGGATTATCTCACGGGAAGCGACCCCATCGACAAAATATTTGAGTTGAGCGGTGTGAGGATCGACCGGCAAGCGAATATCGCTTC
>CAZWZH010000220.1:0-22014 GCA_964638775.1 uncultured Pseudomonadales bacterium | reverse complement strand
GACAACAAGCTCGCCAACCTTATGGCGGAGGAACCCGATGTCATCGTCACCGCCAACGTCGGATGCCAGACTCACCTCGCCGCCGGCGCGCGCGTGCCGGTATTGCACTGGGCGGAGTTGCTCGCCCGGTAATGCGCCCGGAAAGGGTCGGTGATATGGTTTTCAGGTACCACCTCGGGCCGTGCCGAGCGGGCTGTGCCGCTGCGGCGGCCGATCGGGACGGAACATAGAGGCATGCAGACAACACAGAAACGAAAGCGCGCCGCCCAGGCGCGCAACGTCAACCGGCTGCGCAACGGCATCATCGGATTCGCCGTGCTGCTGGCGGCCGTCGTGGCCGGGTACGGCCTCCTGTACAGCAGCGGCGTCACGGAATCGGGCGACATTGTCGAGGGCGAGCACTATCGTGTGATCGACGATCCGCTGCGCCGGCGGCCGGGAGCCCCCATCGTCGTCACCGAGTTCTTTTCCTACGGCTGCATCCACTGCAGGAACTTCGAGCCGCTCGTTGCCGCCTGGCAGCGCGGCCTGCCGGACGATGTGCGTTTCGAGCGCGCACCGGTGTCGTTCAATGCCGCCTGGGCGCTGTTGGTGCAGGCCTATTTCGCGCTCGAGGCGGCCGGCGGGCTGGAAGCCAACCACGAGCGTTTATTCCGGGCCATACACGACAACGGCCGGCAATTCCTGTCGGTGGACGACATCGCCGATTTCGTGGCCGGCCGCGGGGTGGAGCGCGGAGCCTTCCTGGATGCCTTCAACTCAGCCCCGGTGCGCCGCAGGCAGGCCGAGCGGAACGCCCTGTCGCGGCGCTTCCAAATCGCCGTCACGCCGACCGTGGTGGTGGCCGGCCGCTACGCCGTCACCATGGATGCGGGCCGGCGCCAGGCGCTGAAAACCGTGGACTACCTGATCGGGCTGGAACGCGGCGGGGCGGAATCGTAGCCCTCTCTTCCTGAATCGGCACCTCCGGCTCCCCAGGTTTGCAGGCGAGGCGGGCCCGGGTAGTGAACGACGTTAATCAGACTGCCGCCGCCAGTTGCCGGGCGGCTGAAAAGACCCTTGCCAGATGCCTTGTCTGAGCGCCTGGGCCTCGTCCTGCTCGGCGCCGAAGAAGCGGGTGCCGAGGCCGATGGCAACCGCGTGCCCGTCGGCCACCATCAACCGCGAGAGGTTGTTCGGGCGGAATTCCTCCATGAACTCGATGGGGGAGACCGGCTCGAACCCGCCGTCCTCCACCACTTCGCAGTGCCCCACGACCCTGGAATCGCCGATGGCGAAGAGCGGCAGGCAGACCACGAGGTCCCGCTGCACGAGAGACTGGAGAGCCTGGGTGGCGCGGCGCCCGCAGGCGTAGTCGGCGCCGTTCGCGTCCTGGCAGACCTGGTCGCCTTCGACCGAGTCGATGCCGAAGAGCTTGACCTCGGTGCCGCCCATGAACAGCGTTTCCCCGTCGATGGCATTGGCGATGGCCGGGCCGAGCAGGTCGCCGTCCTGTGGTCCGGGCGACTGCACCTGGTCCCACTGACCGATGACGAATACCGCGGCGGCAAGCATGACCGCGGTAACGTGTCTATGCCAGCCGAGCCGGAAGTCGACATCGTGCAGGGCGCCCAGGATGGTGCGCATCGCCGGGATGATCGAGCGGCTGCCGTAGACGATGACGGCGACGATCAGCAACAGGTAGGCACCGAGGAGCGTCGGGCTGAACTGACCCGAATAGGCGCCCCGCTGCAGCGCTGAAGACCAGGTGAGCGCCATGCTGTTGCCGAAGAAGACAGCCCAGTTGATGAGGAAAACGTTGACGCCCGATGCCGGCGACCAGCGTTTCAGGTTCTCGATCTGAAAGACGTGCAGCACCGGCGGATTGAGCCGGAATATCTCGTGCACCGCCTCGGCGGGCAGTACCGTCGTGTGCAGCGCGTGGTTTAGAACCTTCAGCCGGTTCGCGGTCAGCCAGAAGACAAAGAGGGCGAAGGCGACCGCCGCCAGTGGCAGGATGGATTTGGGAACCTGGTATTCGCCGAGAAATATGTGGTCTGAGGCGGCGTTCGCATCGAGCTGGTTGAGGCTTGCGAAAAAGATCGACAGGAAGGTGCCCGCGAAGGAAATCCAGAATATGTTCGACAGCCCGTCAATGCACTTCACCAGGGCTGCCGCCTGGATGGAGAGCGGGCTCAGTTGCAGTTGTACCCCGGGCGCTGCGGGCCGATGGGGCACTTTCCTCTCGACACTTCGCGCATCCTGGCCGGACGCCCCCGTCTCCGGCGGGTGTCCGTTCCGGGCGCCCTGGCCGACGGACGCGGCGGAAACTTCCTGCTCGGGCACGCGGCCGCTCGAATGTTCGGATTTTTCGCTCATGGCACTGGTTTTACACGCTTGCTGCTCTTTTTTCATGCCCCGTATTGTGCGGCTTCTCCGCGATTGCTATTTTGCGGCGCGTTTTTTCCACATTGATCAGGGGTGAACATGAAGCTGGGAATGCTGTTCGGGTACTCGGGGCGAAAGATCAGCGTGCCGATCGATGCGATCCGGCACGCGGAGAGCCTGGGGTTCGATTCCATCTGGACCTCCGAGGCCTACGGCTCCGATGCGATAACGCCGGCGGCCTGGATTCTGGCGCAGACGGAGAAGATCAAGGTGGGCACCGCCATCATGCAGATGCCGGCGCGCTCGCCGGCCATGGCGGCCATGACGGCGATGAGCCTGGCGGAGCTGTCCGGCGGCCGCTTCATCTGCGGCCTTGGCGCTTCCGGCCCGCAGGTGGTGGAGGGCTGGCACGGGGTGCCGTATGGCAAGCCGTTGACGCGCCTGAAGGAGTACGTGGGCATCATGCGGCAGATCTTCGCGCGGGAGGCCCCGGCGACCTACGATGGCGAAATGTACCAGTTGCCCTATGCGGGGGCGGATGCAACCGGGCTCGGCCGGCCATTGAAGAGCATCCTGCACTGCGAGGAGGATATCCCGATCTATGCGGCGAGCATCACGCCGAAGGGTGTGGAAACAGCCGCGGAAGTGGCCGACGGCTTCTTTCCCATCTGGATGGACCCGGACCGGTTCAGCGTGTTCGAGGGCCCGATCAACCGGGGGCTGGCCAAGGCCGGCGGCAAGGACCTCTCGCAGTTCGATATCGCGCCCTTCGTGACGGTGGTGATGGGCGACGATGTGGAACAGTGCATGATGCCGGTGCGGGGCAGCATGGCGCTCTACGTGGGCGGCATGGGGGCGCGCAACAGGAACTTCTACAACGACTTCGCCAAGCGGCTCGGGTATGAGGAAGCCGCGGTGAAGATACAGGATCTCTATCTGTCCGGCCGCCGGGACGAGGCCATGGCGGCCGTGCCCGCGGACCTCATCGATGCCTGCCACCTCGTGGGGCCGGCAGACCGCATCCGCGACCGGCTCAAGCGCTGGAAGGAGGCCGAGAAGCGCGGGCACGTCTCCAGCATGATGATCGGCTGCCAGCAGCCGGAAGCGCTTGCTCTGGTGGCGGAGACGATGTTGTGAGAGGTTGAGACCGCGGCCGGACTGCGGAATCGACGCCAACGGGATAGGGAGAACGACCATGGCGCCAGCCAGACGCGTTGCGGTGACCGTGCCGGGGTGGCCGGAAGTCCGCAGTACCATCGAACTGATCAAGTGGGCGGAAAGCAACGGCTATACCGATGCGTGGTTCGGCGACTCGGGTGCGCCGGATTCCCTGACCCAGGCGGCGGCCGTGGCGCAGCACAGCACCACCATTCGCATCGGCATCGCGGCCACCCCCGTCTACACGCGCTCGCCGTCGGTCATCGCGGCGAGCGTCAACACCATCGGGCAATTGCTGCCGGGGCGTTTCGTGATGGGAATCGGGTCATCCAGCCAGACCATGATGGGGCGCTGGAACGGCATCCCCCTGGACAAGCCGCTGACCCGGGTGCGGGAGACCGCCGAGCTGGTTCGGTCGATGCTTGCCGGCGCCAGGACCGACTTCAGCGGCGCCACCCTGCAAAGCCACGGTTACCGCCAGCCGCCGCTGGAAAACCCGCCGCCGATCTATATTGCGGCCCTGCGCCCGAAGATGATCGAGATGGCGGCGGAGGTGGGCGACGGTGTGATCTTCAACCTGTGGCCGAAGAGCGCGCTGCCGAGGATGGTGGAACACGTGCGCCTCGGCGCGGAGCGGGGCGGCAAGAATCCGGAGGAGGTGGAGGTGGTGCACCGCGCCATGGTGCTTGCCACCGACGACAAGCCGGCGGCGCGCAACCTGTTCCGGGCCGCCTTCGCCCCTTATTACGCGACGCCGGTGTACAACAGGTTCCTGGCCTGGGCGGGCTATCCCGATGTGGCGGACACCATCACCGAGGGATGGGCGCGCAAGGACCGGGCCATGACCACCGGCGCGCTCAGTGACGAGCTCATCGACGAGATCGCGGTGATCGGCACCGAAAACGAGATTCACCGCCGCTTTCAGGAACACGCCGAAATGGGCGTGCACACGCATATCGTGGCGCCGCTCGGGGCGAGCCAGGCGGACATGGACCGCACCTTTGCAGCCTTCACCGCGAAGAACTTCCGGTTCGAGTAACGCGCCCGAATTGACCGATCAGCAAGGACGGATCATGGAATACAGCAAGATCATCGTCGACGAGCCGCGGCCGATGGTGCGGCGCATCACCCTGAACCGGCCGGACAAGCGCAACCCGCTGTCCAACGAACTGCGGGGGCAGATGTTTCATGCCCTGGAGGCCGCCGACCAGGATGCGGACGTTCGGGTGACGGTCATTCGCGGGGCGGGGTCCTGTTTCTCGGCGGGCTACGACCTGAAGTCGAATTCGGCGGAGCAGCAGCCTTTCTACACGGCGGGCGGGCTGGGCAACTGGCCGCGCCACGTTGTCGAGGGGTTCTTCAAGATCTGGGACCTGGCCAAGCCGGTGATCGCCCAGGTGCACGGTTATTGCCTGGCGGGCGGCACGGAACTGGCCACGGCCTGCGACCTGGTCTACGTGGCGGACACGGCGAAGATCGGCTACCCGGTGGTGCGCGCCATCAGCCCGCCGGACAACCAGTTCTACCCCTGGATCGTGGGGTTGCGCCGGGCCATGGAACTGATGCTCACGGGGGATCACATGTCCGGTACGGAGGCGGTGGAGTGCGGCTTTGCCAACCGCGCCTTTCCGGAAGACGAACTGGAGGAACGGGTTCTCGGGATCGCGGAGCGGGTGTCCATGACGCCCACCGACCTGCAGCAGGTCAACAAGCGGGCGGTGCACCGGCAGATGGATGCCATGGGCATTCGCGCCGGCATCCGCGCCGGTACCGAGATGCAGCAGCTCGCCACCTTCACGAAGACGACCCAGGCCTATATCGCCGAGATGCGCAAGGGGCTGACCCAGGCGCTGTCGAAGCGGGATGAGGCGTTCGGGGACTATCGGACGGCGGGCAAGCGCGACGGATAGGCTCCTGTCGGGGGTGTTCAACGCCTGATGGGCGTATAGTTGCAACGCGGGAGCGGCAACCGAATGCGGGCAGAGACAGGGGCCGGTCAGGGTTGAATCGTGGACATCGAGCTGCCATCCGTGGGAGTCGTGTGGACGACGCTGGTCGTCTACTTCGTTGCGCTGTTCGCCATTGGCGCCTGGGCCCGGCGGCGTACTCGGGACGGCGATAGCTACTTTATCGGCGGCCGGGGGCTCGGGGCGTTCGTCGGGTCGCTGAGTTATGCGGCCGGTTCGTCGTCGGCCTGGACGATTCTGGGGGTGAGCGGCATTGCCTTCAGCCAGGGGGTCTCGGCGGTGTGGCTGCTGCCGGGGACGCTTACCGGGCACGTGCTGGCCTGGTTCTGGCTCGGCCGGCGCCTGAACGCCGTCGCGCACAACAATCGATGGGTGACGCTGAACGATCTGGTTGCATCGGGAGTGGCCGGGCGGCAGCGGGCGGCGCTCCTGGGTGTTGCGGCGCTGGTGGTTGCGATCTCTTTTACCTTTTACGTGGCGGCTCAATTCCAGGGCGCCGCGGCGACCTTTGCCAACATCATGGACGTGGGGGAGTTCCAGGCCCTGCTGCTGGGGGCCGGGATACTGCTTGCCTATACCCTGGTCGGCGGATTCTGGGCGGTCAGTGTCACCGATGCGCTGCAGGCGGTGCTGATGCTGTTCGCGGCGCTGCTGCTGCCCCTGTTCGCGCTCGGTGCGGTGGGCGGTGCGGGCAGCCTGGGGGACGGGTTGGCGGCGGTGGCTACGCCTGGGCAGCTTTCGCTGACCGGGGAGCACCAGGGGCTTCTGGCGGCGGGGTTTCTGCTCGGCATGGTGAGTATCGGGCTCGGTCCGCTCGGGCAACCGCACCTTTTGAACCGGATCATGGCGATACGGGACATGGGCCAGTTGCGCTTGGCGCGGAAGGTTGCGCTGGGCTGGTTCGTCATCGTGCTCGGCGGCATGTTCCTGCTCGGGCTCTGCGGCCACGTGCTGCTCGTGGATACGCCGGTGGCCGACTCCGAGCAGATCTTTTTCGCGCTGACCAGCCAGTTGCTGCCGGCGATACTGGCGGGCGTGGTCATTGCCGCCGTTCTGTCGGCGATCATGTCCACCGCCGACAGCCAGTTGCTCGTGGCCGCTTCCGCCGTGAGCCACGACCTGATGCACAGCACGTCGCTGCTGGTTTCCCGGCTGGTGGTGCTGTTTGTCGGCGTGCTGGCGGTAGTGGTCGCCTACGCCATGCCCGACGCGATCTTCACCCGGGTACTGTTCGCCTGGAACGCGCTCGGTGCGGCGTTCGGGCCGACGGTGGTCGTGCGGCTCCTCAAGTGGCCGGTGCGGCCCGGCGCGGTCATTGCGGCGGTGGCGACCGGGTTTGCGCTGACGGTGGTGCTGTATCTCTCGCCGGATACGCCGGGAGATCTCGCGGAGCGTGCGGTGCCCTTCCTGTGTGGATTCCTGATTCTCCTGCTCGGAAAACGGCGGGGATCGCTTCGCTAGCCCGCGATTGCTTCGCCGCGGCCAAGCTGAAACAATCCGGTACCCGCCCGGGGGTATGGGCGAAGGAATCTCGGCGGCCGTGAAAGGCCGCTTCGTTTCGGGGGAACGCGATGAAAGTAGACGGTGGCGTCGGCTGGCAGTTGGACAGGGTGGGGGCCGAGGCCCGCGCGCTGGAAGAGATGGGCTATTCGGGCATTCTGAGCGCGGAGACCGGGCACGACCCGTTCTTTCCGCTGCTCATGGCGGCCCGGACCACCGGGCGCATCGACCTGATGACCTCCATCGCGGTGGCGTTCGCGCGCTCGCCCATGACGCTTGCCAATGTGGGCCATGACCTGAACGCCGCCTCGAAGGGGCGCTTCGTGCTCGGCCTCGGCTCGCAGATCCGGCCCCATATCACCAAACGCTTCAGCATGCCCTGGTCGAACCCGGCGCCCCGAATGCGCGAGTTCATCCTGGCCATGCGCGCCATCTGGGCCAATTGGCACGAGGGCGAACCGCTGCAGTTCACCGGCAAGTTCTACCGGCACACCCTGATGACCCCGTTCTTCACGCCCACCAACACCGAATACGGGCCGCCCCGGGTATTCCTCGCGGCGGTGGGCCCGCTGATGACCGAGGTGGCGGGCGAAGTGGCCGACGGGGTCTTCGTGCACGCGTTCACCACGGAGAAATACCTGCGCGAGGTGACGCTGCCGGCACTGGAACGGGGCTGGGCGAAGGCCGGGAAGCAGCGCGAGGACTTCGAGATCAGCTATCCGGCGTTCATCGTCACCGGCCAGACGGAAGAGGAGATGGCCAGGGCGGAAACGCTGACTCGCCGGCAGATCGCTTTCTACGGCTCGACGCCCGCTTACAGGCCGGTGCTCGAAAGCGTCGGGGCGGGCGAACTGCAGCCGGAACTCAACGCCATGTCGAAGCAGGGCCGCTGGGAGGAGATGGGGGGTCTGATCACCGACGACATGCTCAAGGACTTCGCGGTCATCGGCGAGCCGGCGACGATTCCGTCCCGCTTCAAGGAACGCTTCGGCGACATCGTCGACCGGACCGGCGCGGCGTACGGAGGCATTCCGGACGGCATTCAGCGCGAAATCGTGGCGGAGTTGACGGCGGCCTGAGCCGGGCGGGGAATCCATGGAGCCATACGGGTCCAGACCTCTTGTTCGTGGACGAGGATGCAGGATGAGGCAAGTTCGCACCCGGTCACTTCGTACTCCTCGGGTTGGGGCTTCGCGCCGTTAGCCGATGTTCGAAAACGTCTTACGGGGCCTCAAGACGAGGCTCACGCGCCGTTCGAAGCCCGCTCCTGGGCCGCAACCCACGGACCCGGGCGCGGAACCGAAAGACCGTCCCCAGCCCGCCCGTTTCAGCACGGTGCCGCCGCGCCAGATTCCCCTCTCCGGGGAACAGGTTGACGAGATCATGGCGGCCCAGTGGACCATGCGCGTGGCGACCGTGGGGCCCGGTTCGCGAATCAACCTCACGCCGGTGTGGTTCGGATGGGCCGGGGGAGCCGTCTACTTCTTCGGGCGCGGTCAGAAGATCGTCAACTTGCGCCGCAATCCCGTGTGTACGGTCATCGTTGACCGCAACGAGAGGTTTCCCGAACTGCAGGGCATCATGATGCAGGGGCACGGCCGGGTGCTCGAGGACACCGAGGCCGAGAACAACGACCCGCACCTCGCGGGCGTTCGTGCACAGATTGGAATGAAGTACAACGGGGGCTTCGGACAGCCGCTGGTGGACGCGCCGCCGCCGTTCGCCGCCACGGCCCGTGGACGCAACCGTCGGTGGGTGGTGATGGCGCCGGAGTACATCGTCTCCTGGGATCACTTCAAGCTGCGCAAGAAATCAAAAAAGGAATAAATAATCGTTCTTTTATAATAATTAATTCTTAAAATTGCGGTTTCCCAAAGGGTGACTTCGCCTCCATTCTTTCTTCATAATGGAAGGCCGTCCCCGAGATTTTCACTGGAGAGGATGGCTACCCGGTTGCAAGCGTGGCGGCAAGACCGCCAGTCGGAGGTTGTTGCGCGCTGCGGAAAATGGTGGTTGGCCGCCGTTGCAGGCGTCGCCGGCCGTTGGCGCCGTTTAGATCCCCCGCTTCATTCCCGGGCGCTTCGCAGCGTGGGGGCGGGCCTGGTTGTGGGGCTCAGCCTGCTGTTTGCCAACGCCCTCTCGCAGCAGGAGCACCGGACCGTTGCGTTTGCCAAGCCGGCGCTGTCGAGTATCCCCTGGGATGATCGGGTCGCGGCGTTCGGCGACAGGCTCGGACAGGCGTTCGGTCTGGAGCCCGGCCGGGCAACGGAATTCGCCGGTTGGATTCTCGAGGCCGCCGACCGGCAGCGCCTCGAACCGGAACTGATCGCGAGCCTCGTGCAGGTGGAGAGCGGCTTCAGGAAACATGCCCGTTCCCATCTGGGCGCCATCGGCCCCGCCCAGGTAAAGCCCCGTTACTGGACGGAGTTCTGCGGCGGTGACGACCTGACAGACCCGGCCCTGAACATTCATTGCGGCGCACAGGTGCTGGCGTACCTGAAGGAACTGTGCGGCGGGGGGGAGTGCGCCCTGATTGCCTACAACGTGGGCAGGAACAGCAGCCGCAAGCAGGCAGGCCGCCGCTTCGTCTCAAAAGTCGGCCACCACTTCCTGCAGCTCAAGACTATCTAGCCGGCTTGCCGTTCAGTACCCGGCAGCGCCTGCCCTGATCTGCGCGGCGAATTCCGCATCTAGCGGCTCGTAGGTGTTCTGCCCGGGCTTCATCACGTACAGGGGGTCGGTCACGGCCCCGGGGTCGTAGCCTTCCTTTCGGAGCTGGCCCTTGACCATCTTGAAGGTGCCGGTGACGTCCAGGCCCGTCTGCAGGCGCAGGAAGACAGGGCGTGCGTAGGCGGGAAGTTCCCGGTTGACGTAAGCGGAGAAGTCCTCGAGGTCGAGAGAGTCTGCATCCGGCTGAAGAACCAGGGCCGCCATGCCGGCGCGGCCGTCGGTATTGGCGATCTCCACGCCGTAGATGTTGCAGATCTGCACCTGGGGATGGCCGTTGACGATTTCGCCCACTTCGGTGGTGGAGACGTTTTCGGACTTCCAGCGGAATGTGTCGCCCACCCGGTCTACGAACTGGTAGTGGGGGAAACCGGCGGTGTAGCCGACGTCCACCTCGCGCATCAGGTCGCCGGTGTTGAACCAGGCATCGCCGGTCTCGAGGGCGTTGCGCAGAATCTTCTGCTCGGTGGCCTCGGCGTTGGTGTAGCCCTCGAAGACCGCTTCTTCCGTGATCCTGCCGAGCAGCAGCCCGGGTTCGCCGGTTGCGACGGGGATGCACCGGCCCTGTTCGTCGCGCACGATTTCGTCGGCATCGGTGTCGTAGCCCACCAGGGCGATCTCGCTGGTGGTCATGCCGACGGTGCAGTCCTTGTTCATCAGGTTGGCGAAGGCCACGTTGCCTTCGCTGGCGCCGTAGAACTCGACGATGCGGCGGATGCCGAACCGCTTCTTGAAATCCATCCAGACGTCCGGGCGCAACCCGTTGCCGATGATGGTCTCGAGCGGGTTCCTGTGGTCGTCGGGCCGGGCCGGCGTGTTCGCGAGATAGCGGCACAGCTCACCCACGTACACCAGGCAGTTCGTGCGGTGTTCGCGCACTTCGCTCAGGAAACTGCGGGCCGAGAACTTGCGGCGCAGGAACATTGAAGCGCCGGAAGCGATCACGGCGCCGGCGCCGATGATCAGGCCGGTGCCGTGATAGAGGGGCAGGCACAGGTACAGGCGGTCTTTCTCGGTGCACTTCAGCCCGGCCGAGTGAGACATGCCGGCCGAGGCGAGGAAGCGGCGGTTCGACCAGATGGATGCCTTCGGTAGCCCGGTGGTACCGGAGGTGAACAGGTAGGCCACCCGGTCGCCGAGCATTACCTCCCGGGACTCGGGCAGGTTTTCGGTGCTGGCGGTTTCGCTTTCCGCCGCCAGGTCGACGGCCCAGTTGGGCGCTGGATTGCCCTCTTCGGGCGAAGTGCCGCCCGCGTCGGGCACCTCGCCGCCCGGGTCGGGCACGCCGCCCGGGTCGGGCACAAAGAAAAAGTCGCTGCCTTCGCGGAGCGGCAGTTCGCCCTTGACGCCGGCCAGCGCTTCGGTCATTTCCTCGCCGAATATGCAGGCTTTCGAGTCTGTGGTGTTGATGCAGTGGGCCAGCGGCCGCTCACGCAGGTTGGTGTTGATGAGGCCGGCGATGGCGCCGAGCTTGTTCAGCGCCGTCATGGCGGCCAGGAACTCGATGCGGTTCTCCATCAGCAGGCTCACCGTATCTTCCCGGCCGATGCCCCGTGCCTTGATGCAATGGGCATAGCGGTTTGCCAGCGCGTTGAATTCCCGCCAGGTGACGGTGCGCCCCTCGAACAGGATTGCCGGACGGTTGCCGAACTTTTCGGCGTTGCGCTCCACCTGCCTTGCAAAACAGTCCCGTTCCTCGAGGGGACGCGGCGCGAGCTTTTTCTTCAGTGCGAGCAGGCCCGGTAGCTGAACCGCCACCGGCAGGGTGTCTCGAAGTCCCATGCCCGAATCCTCCTGTTGCTTTCCGTTCGGCCCGGCGTGGGGGCGCCTGCGCCAAGGCGCTTCACCCCCAACCTCAACGATGCCGGTCGCCGCCTCCGGTTCCCTTGTTCAACAGAGGCTGTTCCGCCACCGCGCCGCCGCTCCTGCCCTGGATCTTCACCATCCACCGGTCGAGCCGCCGCCGGGCGAAGGGGATGTCCAGCGCGATGAAAGCGGCGCCGAGCGGCAGCATCCAGAAACCGAGTATGGGCAGAAACCCGAAGACGCCGCCAATCATGAACAGGATGCCGACGACCGTGCGCACACCCGGCGGCAGGCGCTCCCGGCCCCAGCGCAAGGTACTGTAGATGACCCGGTCAATCCGGCGGCGAAAGGCGGACGGCGCCATCAGACCATGATGGGCCCGTCGTCCGGCGCATCGTGCGCGTCCGGGTGCGCGCGGCGCGGCAGATCGGGGTCTATGGAGCGGAACCGGTAGATGCCGTCTTCGTTGAGGGTGCGTTCGATGCGGTTCCTGTGCATGAGCAGGTGCAGGTGGGCGATGGCTTCGCCGAGCGCCATCATCATCTGCCGGGCATCGAGTTCCCGGGCGAACAGCACGGGCAGCAGCTCCTTGGCCACGGCCGGGTCGACGCAATGCTCCTCGATGGCCAGCATGCGGTCTTCGTGATGGCCGATGAGGTCGCGCAATCGCTGGCGGATACCCTTGAAGGGCAGGTTGTGCGCGGGCAGCACCAGGGTGTCGTCGGGCGTATCGAGGAAGCGGTCGTGGGATTCCATCCAGGCCTTGAGGGGATTGGCTTCCGGTTCGTTGGGAAAGACGCTCACGTTGGAGGTGATGACGGGCAGGATCTGGTCGCCGGAGATCATGATCTTCAGCGCATCGCAGTACAGGCAGGCGTGCTCAGGGGAGTGGCCGGAACCGACCATGACGCGCCAGTTGTAGCGGCCGATGTTGAGTACGTCGCCGTGTTCCAGGCGCCTGTAGCCGTGGGGCATGGACGGCATGGCCATCGCGAAGCCGGAGCGGCCTTTCCACATTCCGAAAACCTCTTCGAGGTAGTCTTCCGACATGCCCGCGCGCCGGTAGAACTGCTGGCCGAGCCAGGAGGAGTGGTGGCTGCCGTCGCTGGCCGCGATGGCGCGGGCCTGGTAGTACTCGGTTCGGGTCATGTAGAGAGAGCAGCGGAACTCGTCGGTGATGGCCGCGGCCTGGCCGACGTGGTCGGGATGCATGTGGGTGCAGATGACGCCCCTGACCGGCCGGCCGCCCATTTCGCCGCGGTAGAGTTCGCGCCACCACTCGTCGGTTTCGGGGTTGCCGAGGCCCGTGTCCACCACCCACCAGGCGCCGTCGTCCTCGAGCAGGTAGAGGTTGATGTGATTGAGCGAGCCCGGCATGGGCATGGTGAGCCAGCGCACGCCGTCGGCCACCTCGACGGTAGTGCCGGGGATCGGATGTTCGGCGTAGGGATAGTGCAGTTCGCTCGCCATGGCGCGGGCAGTGTAGCCTGCTATGTCGGGCAACCCAAACCGTGCCGCTTCAGCGCGTGCAGAATTGCCTGAGCGCCGCAATCCACGCAGGCGCCGCGTTGAGGCAAGGCGCCAAAGTGAACGAGGAACCGCCGGCTGCCAGGAATGTCTCCCGTCCGGCGATGCCGATCTCCTCCAGGGTTTCCAGGTTGTCCGCCACGAAGGACGGGCAGGCGACGGCCAGGTGCTTGACGCCGCGCCCGGGCAGGGAGCGCAGTTCCCCATCGGTATAGGGCGTAAGCCAGGGCGCCCTGCCCAGCCGGGACTGGAAGCTGACTCCGTATCGTTCGGGGCTGGCGCCCAGGCGTTGCGCCAGCAGCGCGGACGTGCGGTAGGCCTGGTGCCGGTAGCAGGTGGCGTGGGCTGCGGACTGGACGTCGCAGCAGTCTTGCCGGGTCAGGCAGTGGTTGCCCGTGGGGTCGGCCTTGCGCAGATGACGTTCGGGCAGGCCGTGATAGCTGAACAGCAGATAGTCCCAGTGTTGGGGGAGGCTGTCGCGGATAACGCCCGCCTGGGACTCGAGATACACCAGGCTGTCGAAGAAGGGTGGAACCACCTCCAGGATCGCGCCCGGGGGAAGGGCTGCCCGGGCGGCCTCGATGCTGGTGGTGTGCGTCGAGTCGGCATGCTGCGGATACAGGGGGAGCAACAGGATCTCTTCGGCGCCGGCAGTAGCCAATTCCGCCATCGCGTCCGGGATGTGGGGTTTGCCGTAGCGCATGGCCAGTGCCACGGGCATGTTCACGACATCGGCCAGCCGGTCCCGGCAGAGGCGGCTGTAGTGCAGCAGCGGCGACCCGGTGCCGCTGCCTGCAGCGTCCCAGATTCGCGCGTATGCCCGGGCACTCCGCCCCGGGCGAAACGGGAGGATCAGCAACGAGACGACCAGGCGGCGCAGGAGCGGCGGCAGGTCCAGCACGTGGCCGTCCATCAGGAATTCCCGCAGCCAGGCCGCCACGTCCCGTTTGCCGGGCGAGTCGGGTGTGCCCAGGTTGATCAGCAGGATGCCTCGTCTCACGTTGTTCTCCGGAAGCCGGCGTCATGTCACACGACACCAGGGCGATGTTAGCTGCGCCGACAGCGGCTGTCTGCCAAACAAGCTAGGGGCATACCCGCTACAATGCGCCGCTTTCCAGCCGAGGTTCTGGAGGAGGCCAATGTCTTCGGGAATGCGCAGGTTCGTCCTTTTCGCCCTGGCGCTGGTCGGGTCCTGGCTGGCGGGGCTGTACGTAGAACCGACCTGGACGGTCGAGCGCATCGCACTCGATGCCCGGATGGACGAATCCGGCAGCCTCTACTACCGGCTGGAGGGGGAGTCCGTTCCGTTCGATCCGGTTCCCGTTGACGAATCTGAACTTCAGGCTTTCCGTGTGGCTGGCATGGTGGGGACGCCTGCGGTCAAGGAGGAATTCGTCTCTGCGGTGGAGGTGCGCGACGGGCAGGAGCGTACCGTCTACTATCAGTTGGCCGCCAAGTTTCACTTCGGCTACCTGTCGCTGCTGCCGGCACTCGTCGCGGTGATGCTGTGCTGGCTGACCCGGGAGCCGGTTACGGCCCTGCTTGGCGGCATAGCCTCCGGCGCACTCATCCTCGGCAAATACGATCTCACCGGCGAGGTGCTGATCCCATCGGTGGCCACCACCGGCTCGGCGAGCGTGCTGGTTCTGTACCTTTGGCTGCTGGGCGGGCTCATGGGGGTCTGGTCGCGTACCGGCGCCGCCCAGGCGTTTGCGGAGTTCGTGACGGTGCGGTTCGTGCGCGGGCCGCGCAGCGCCAAGCTGGTGGCCTGGCTCCTGGGCGTGGTCTTCTTCCAGGGGGGGACCGTCAGCACTGTGCTGGTGGGCACCACGGTGCGGCCCATCGCCGACCAGGAGCGGGTCAGCCACGAGGAACTGGCCTACATCGTCGACTCCACGGCCTCGCCCATCGCTTCGCAGCTCGCGTTCAACGCCTGGCCCGGTTACGTGCAGGCGTTCATTTTCGTCTCGGGGGTGACTTTCCTCGCCACCGAAGCGGACCGCATCGCCTTTTTCTTCCAGAGCGTGCCGTTCTGCTTCTATGCGATCTTCGCGGTGCTCGGCACGTTTCTCTTGAGCGTGGAGAAACCCCTTTTCCTGGGCCGTCAACTCGGGGAGGCGATGGCCCGGGCCCGTTCGACGGGCGCGCTGGATGCACCGGATGCCGCGCCGCTTGCCGCGAAGGAACTGCAGGGCAGCAATGTGCCGGAGGGCTATACGCCGAACGTGCTGGAGTTCTTTCTGCCGTTGGGCCTGCTTATCGTTACCGCGGTGGGGACTTTCCTTGCCTTCGGCTCGCCCAACGTCCACTGGGCGTTCGGCGGAGCGCTGCTGCTCGCTGCCGGCATTGCGCTGGCCAAGGGCATGTCGCTCAAGGACCTGATGACGGGGTTTCACGAGGGCGTCAAGGGCGTGCTGATCGGGTCTGTCATTCTGCTGCTGGCCATCACCATCGGCGGCATCAGCCGCGAGACCGGCGGCGGCATCTTCCTGGTGGAGCAGCTCGGCAATGCCATTCCCTATTTCCTGCTGCCGGTGCTGCTGCAGCTTATGACCATGGTGATCGCGTTCTCCACCGGCACGAGCTGGGGCACCTACGCGGTGGCCTTTCCCCTGGCCATGCCGCTGGCCTGGGCGGTGGCCACGGGCCAGGGGCTTTCCCATCCGGAACTGTTCATGACGCTGTGCTTTGCCGCCGTCATGGACGGCAGCGTCTATGGCGACCAGTGTTCGCCAATATCGGACACCACGGTGCTGAGTTCCGTCTGTACCGGCTGCGACCTGATGGACCACGTCAGGACGCAGATTCCCCAGGCGAGCATCGCGGCCGGGCTGGCCGCGGTCTGCTGGACGGGCGTTGCCTTCCTGACCGCCTGATGCCGGCCGCTGCCCAACCTGCGCATGCCCGCGCATGGCCCGGGCATCGCCCTTCGGAGGCGACCGGAACACCTGCCCGGGACGGCGGTCGCGGGCGCGGATGATACAGATCAAGACCATCGCCCTCCTGCTCGGCCCCGCCGCCGCCCTCTGCGCCTGGTTCGGGATGCTGGCCGCCGGTGCCGCGCCGGGAGCCGCCGTAACGCTGGGGGTAACCGTGCTGTGCGTGACCTGGTGGGTGCTGGAGCCCATTCCGATTCCGGCGACGTCGCTGGTACCCCTGGCGGTGTTGCCGATGTCCGGCGTTTTGACCGGAGCGGAGGTGGGTCAGGCATATGGCCATCCGGTGGTATTGCTGCTGCTCGGGGGGTTCATCCTGTCGACGGCCATGGAGCGGAGCGGCGCCCATCGCCGCATTGCGCTCGCCCTGCTGCACCGCGTGGGGAGCGGCAGCAGTCGCCGGGTGGTGTTCGGTTTCATGATCGCCGCGGCGGCCTTGTCGATGTGGATCTCGAATACGGCGACCACGCTGATGCTGCTGCCGGTCGCGCTGGCGGTGCTTGAACGCGCCCGCGACCCGAAGCTGGCTCCGGCGCTCTTGCTCGGTGTTGCCTACGCGGCCAACATCGGCGGGGTGGGTACCCCGGTGGGGACGCCGCCCAACATGATTTTCCGCGGGGTCTACGAGGAAACCTTCGGGGCGACGATAGGCTTCGGCGAGTGGATGGCGCTGGGCCTGCCGGTGGTGTTGATTTTCCTGCCGCTCATGGGGCTGTGGCTGACCCGCTCGGTCACCTACAGGGGCGCGCTGGAATTGCCGGAAACCGGCGCCTGGCGGCCGGAGGAGAAACGGGTTCTCGCGGTTTTCGGGCTGACGGCGCTGGCCTGGATCACCCGGGTGGAACCCATGGGCGGCTGGACGGCACTGTTCGACCTGCCGTATACGAACGATGCCATGGTGGCGTTCCTGGCGGTGGTGGCCATGTTCATCGTTCCGAACGGCAAGGGGGGCCGGCTGCTCGACTGGGAAACGGCGGCGAAGATTCCCTGGGGCATGCTGATCCTGTTCGGCGCCGGGCTCGCCATTGCAGCGGCGTTCAAGTCTTCGGGGCTTTCGGAGTCGATCGGCAACACGGTTTCCATGATCTCCGCCTGGCCGGTTTTCGCCATCATCCTGGCCATCTGCCTGGCGGTGACGTTCCTGACGGAGGCCACCAGCAACACGGCGACCACATCGCTGCTCATGCCGATACTGGCGGCGGCCGCGGTAGGGGCGGCCATCGACCCGCGCCTGCTGATGATACCGGCGGCGATGAGCGCGAGCTGTGCCTTCATGCTGCCGGTGGCGACGGCGCCCAACGTCATCATGTTCAGTACCGGTCGGTTTACCGTGCAGCGCATGATCCGGGAAGGGCTGGCGCTGAACTTCATCGGTGCGCTCGTGATCTCGTCGCTCTGCTATCTGTTTTTCGGCACGAGTTGATCCCGGGCGTTCGCCTCATGCCTCGCCGCGGTAGCCCTGTTGCCGCCGGCGAATGTAGTATCGCGCCGAACTGAGGAGGGCATGCCACAACGATGACCGGAGTGCTGGCGACATTCGTCCGGGGAGTGATCGGCGCAATCCGCGACCTCGCGCCGATCATCCTGGTCATCGCTTTTTTTCAGACCGTCGTGCTGCAGCAACCGTTCCCCAACCTCGGTGGGGTGCTGGTGGGGCTCGTCTGCGTTATCGCCGGCTTGACCCTGTTCGTGCAGGGCCTGGAGAGTGGCCTGTTTCCCCTCGGCGAGGAGATCGCACAGGAATTCGCCAACAAGGGCAGCCTGGCCGCGCTGCTGGCGTTCGCGTTCTGCCTGGGATTCGGCGCCACCGTGGCGGAACCGGCGCTGATTGCCGTAGCGGGGGAGGCGGCAGAGGTTGCAGCGGAGGCCGGCGCCATCGCAACGGACGCGGCGGCCCGGGCGGAGTATGCCTTCAACCTGCGCATGGTGGTGGCGGGGTCGGTCGGCGCGGCCATCGTTTTGGGGGTGGTGCGCATCCTCAAGGGATGGCCGATCCATCGGCTGATCATCGGCGGGTATGTGCTGGTCACCGTCATGACCCTCTTTGCGCCCGACGAGATCATTGGCGTCGCCTATGACTCGGGCGGGGTGACCACCGGCACGGTCACGGTTCCCCTGGTCGCGGCGCTCGGGGTCGGGCTTGCCAAGTCCATCAAGGGGCGCAACCCGATGATCGATGGCTTCGGGCTCATCGCCTTTGCGAGCCTCACGCCCATACTCTTCGTGCTCGCCTACGGGATAGTTGTCTGATGGCCGTGTTTTTGGAGACCCTGACCGGAACCGTGCTCTCCACGGCGCTGGATGTCGCTCCCATTGTCGGCATTCTCGTGTTCTTCCAGTTCGCTGTTCTGCGCCGCAGGCTGCCCAACGCGAGCAGGATCGTTGCCGGGTTCGGTTACGTTCTGATCGGGCTGACCCTGTTCCTGATCGGCCTCGAGCACGCGCTCTTTCCCATCGGCGAGACCATGGCCCTGCAGCTTGCCGCGGCCGGTGCCGGCGCCGGGGTCGAAGCGGGGGCGGGGGTCGAAGACGGGACGGAAGTTCTTGGCAGCGTCCGTTGGGACGATTACCTGCTCGTCTATGCGTTCGCCGCGGCCATCGGCTTTGCCACGACCGTGGCGGAGCCGTCGCTGATCGCCGTTGCGCTTAAGGCCGAGGAAGTCTCGGGCGGCGCCGTGCGCGCCTGGAGCCTGAGGCTGGCGGTGGCGGTGGGGGTCGCGGTGGGCGTGACGCTCGGCTGCGTCCGCATTGTCACGGGCACGCCATTGCCCTGGTATATCCTGGCCGCCTACGTGGTGGTCATCGTGCAGACATTCCGGTCGAGCCGCACCATCGTGCCGCTGGCCTACGACTCGGGCGGAGTCACCACCTCGATGGTGACGGTGCCCGTGGTTGCTGCCCTCGGCCTTGGCCTCGCCACGAGCGTTCCGGGGCGGAGCCCCCTGATCGACGGCTTCGGCCTCATCGCCTTTGCCAGCGTCTTTCCCATCATGTCGGTGCTCGGCTACGCCATGGCCGCCACCTGGCTGAGCCGGCGCCGCGAATCCCACGCCACTCCCGCGGAGGAGAGTTGATCCATGAATCTGAAACTCATCGTCAGCCTGGTGGACGACCAGAAGACCGATACCGTCATCGATGCGGCGCGCGCCGCCGGCGCCACCGGCGCCACGGTGATCACCAGCGTGCGCGGCGAGGGCCGCTCACCGAAAAAGACCTTCCTGGGGCTGGAACTCGCCTCCAAACGGGACGTCGTTCTGTTCCTGGTGGCAGCGGCCCGGGCCGATGACATCCTCGAACGCATTCGCGAAGCGGGGCGGTTCGACGGGGAGCCGGGCGCGGGAATCGCCTTTGTCATCGACGTCGAGGATGCGGTGGGGCTGACTACCCAGATGGCAGCAATCGGGGAAGAGGCCGAAGGGAAGCAACAACGGGCTGAAACAACTCCAACCCCCTGAAATCCGTATAATGCCGCGCGTCGTTCCAGGAGAACGCCGAGTCCCGTTCCGTGCCATCCTGCCGGACGGCGTCTCGAACGCTGTCGATGAAGATCGGTGAAACATGAGCGCCGGCGATTCCAGCCGGAAAATCGCTTCCGGCATGCGCCCCACCGGGCGCCTGCACCTCGGCCACTACCACGGCGTGATCAAGAACTGGGTGCGGCTGCAACACACCTACGAGTGCTATTTCTTTGCCGCCGACTGGCATGCCCTCACCACGGGCTACCAGGATACGAAGGAGATCGAACGGAACACCTTCGACATGGTGGTCGACTGGCTGGCCGCCGGCGTCGACCCGGGCGCCGCCACCATCTTCATCCAGTCGAAGGTGCCGGAGCATGCGGAACTGCACCTGCTGCTGTCGATGATCTCGCCGGTGAGCTGGCTCGAGCGGGCGCCGACCTACAAGGACATGCAGGCGAAGCTGAGCGACCGCGACCTGGCCACCTACGGGTTTCTCGGCTATCCCGTGCTGCAGGCGGCGGACATCCTGATGTATCGCGCCGGCAATGTGCCGGTGGGCGCCGACCAGGTGGCGCACCTGGAACTCGTGCGCGAGATCGCGCGCCGCTTCAACCACGTTTTCGGCCGCATCGTGCTGCCGGAACCCCAGGCCCTGTTGACCGAGCACGCCAGGATGCCGGGGCTCGACGGCCAGAAGATGTCGAAGTCCTACAACAACACCATTCGGCTCAGGGAACCCGCCGAGGATATTGAACGCAAGGTTCGTACCATGAAAACGGACCCGGCGCGGGTGCGGCGGAAAGACCCGGGCGACCCGGCCAATTGTCCTGTTTTCGACCTGCACCAAGTATACTCCGAGCCGGAAACCCTGGACTGGGCCGCCCGTGGCTGCCGCAGCGCCGGCATTGGCTGCCTGGATTGCAAGCGGCCGCTGATCGAGGCGATCAATGCGGAGCAGAATGTGATGATCGATCGGGCGGAACGGTTCCGGGACCAGCCCGACCTGGTGCACGCCATCCTCCAGGAAGGGGCGGAAAAAGCGCGCGACGTCGCCAGGGATACCCTCGAGGACGTTCGCGCCAGCGTTGGAATCGTGCACGGATGATCGACGAGGAGCGCGAGGACACACCGCCGGCAGCAGATCGCCCCGGCAAGCTCGTGCGGCTTCGGGGTGAGGTGCTTCGGGGTGAGGCAAAGGACCCTCCGGTGGCGGTGGTCGACGGCGAAGCCGTTGTCGAACTGCCCGCCGACCTCTACATACCCCCGGATGCGCTGGAAGTCTTCCTCGAAACCTTCGAAGGCCCGCTCGACCTGCTGCTGTACCTGATCCGCCGCCGCAACCTCGACATCCTCGAGATCAGCGTTGCCGAGATCACCGGGCAGTACATGCGCTACATCGAGCTGATGAAGGTGCTGAAGCTGGAACTCGCCGCCGAGTACCTGGTGATGGCGGCAACCCTGGCGTCGATCAAGTCCCGCCTGCTGCTGCCCCGCCGCGATGACGACGAAGACGAGGTAGACCCGCGCACGGTACTTGTCCGGCGCCTGCAGGAGTACGAGCAGATCAAGGCCGCCGCCGAGGGCATGGCCGAACTGCCGCGCATGGAGCGGGACATCTTCCCGGTACGGCCGGACCGGCCCGAACCGGTCAGGAAACGGGCGAACCCGGCGGTGGACCTGAAAGAGGTGCTCGTCGCGCTGGCCGACGTGCTGCACCGGGCGGAGATGTATCGGCACCATGCCGTTCAGATGGAGCCGCTGTCGGTGCGGGAACGGATGTCGGATGTGCTGACGCGCCTGGGCGGGAATCCGGAATTCGTGGCGTTCCCGGACCTGTTCCGCGTCGAAGAGGGGCGCCGGGGCGTCGTGGTGACCTTTCTCGCGCTCACCGAACTGATCCGCGAAGGCCTGGTCGACTTCGTTCAGAACGAGGCGTTCGCGCCCATCTACGTGCGGGCGGCGGGCTGATGCTGGCCGGGGTCGACACCGCCAAGCTCAAGCAGATTGTCGAAGGCGCGCTCATGGCCGCGGGCGAGCCGCTCTCGGTCGACCGGCTGGTGAAGCTGTTCAAGCGGGGTGAGCTGGATCCGGCGGAAGGCAGGCAACAGATACGTGAAGCGTTGCGCGAACTCGGCGAGGAAGCCGCCGGCCGCGGGTACGAACTCAAGCGGGTGGCTTCCGGGTTTCGCTTTCAGGTGCGCGGCGAACTGAGCGAATGGATCGGCAGGCTGTGGGAAGAGAAGCCGCCGCGTTACTCGCGGGCGCTTCTGGAGACGCTGGCGCTGATCGCCTACAAACAGCCGGTGACCCGTGGCGACATCGAACAGGTGCGCGGGGTCTCCGTCAGCCAGAACATCGTGCGTACGCTACTGGAGCGTGGCTGGGTGCGGGTTGTCGGCCAGCGGCGGCAATTCGTCGAGCTTCTTCAGATTGAAGTAGTCGAGAAAGGCCCGGGTGGTGCCGTACAGGTTCGGGCGGCCCGGTGTTTCCCGCTGGCCGACAACCCGCACCCAGCCACGCTCCAGTAGCGTACGCACGATGTTCTGGCTGACGGAGACCCCGCGC
>CAZWZH010000219.1:0-10129 GCA_964638775.1 uncultured Pseudomonadales bacterium | reverse complement strand
TTGATGCAGGACCAGGTCGCCGCCCTGGAACAGCTCGGCCTCAAGGCGCGGTATCTCAACTCGACGCTTTCCTACCCGCAGCAGCGGATTGTGCTGGAGGAGGTGGCGCGCGGTGATCTCGACCTGCTCTACCTGGCCCCGGAACGGCTGCTGCAGGCCGAGACCCTAGATCTGCTGGGCGCCGTCAGGCTCTCGCTGATCGCCATCGACGAGGCGCACTGCGTCTCGCAGTGGGGCCACGACTTCCGGCAGGACTACCTGGGCCTGAACGTGCTGCGGGAGCGGTTTCCCGGCGTTCCGCGGATGGCCCTGACCGCCACCGCCGATGCCGCCACGCGCCGGGACATTCTCGCCAGGCTGGAACTGAACGGCGCCGAGCGGTTCGTCAGCGGATTCGACCGGCCCAACATCCGCTACACGGTGCAGGCGAAAACAGAACCTTCGGCCCAGCTCGTCCGCTTTCTGGAAGGCAGGCGGGGCGAGGCGGGCATCGTCTACGCCATGACCCGCAAGAAGGTCGAGGCAACGGCGGGGTCGCTGGCGGAGCGCGGCTTCAAGGCGTTGCCGTACCATGCCGGCCTGCCGGCGGATATGCGTGGCGAGCACCAGACCCGGTTTCTGCGCGAGGACGGCATCGTGATCGTGGCAACCATCGCGTTCGGCATGGGCATCGACAAGCCGGATGTCCGCTTCGTCGCCCATATCGACCTGCCCAAGAGCGTCGAGGCCTACTACCAGGAGACGGGCCGCGCCGGCCGCGACGGCGAGCCGGCGGAAGCCTGGATGGTGTACGGCCTGCAGGACGTGGTGCGCCTCAGGCAGATGGTCGAGCAATCGGAGGCGGACGAGGCTCACAAGCGCATCGAGCGGGCGAAGCTCGACGCCCTGCTCGGCTGGTGTGAGGTTACCGCCTGCCGGCGGCGGGCGCTCCTGGAGTACTTCGGCGACGGGCTGCCGGAAGCCTGCGGCAACTGCGACATCTGCCTGACGCCACCGAGAACCTGGGACGGCACCGTGGAAGCCCAGAAACTGCTGTCCTGCGTCTACCGCACGGGCCAGTATTTCGGTGCCGCCCACGTCATCGACGTGCTGCGCGGCAGGGACACGGCCAAGGTGCGCCAGCACCGCCACGAGCGGTTGAGCACCTACGGTATCGGCGAGGACCGCTCCGTCATGGAGTGGCGGTCGATCCTCCGGCAGATGCTGGTGCAGGGTTACCTGCGCTCGGAAGTGCAGCGTTTCGGGGCGCTGCGGCTGACGTCGAAATCCCGTGGGCTGTTGAGGGGTGAGGAATCGGTGCAATTGCGGGAGGATGTGGCGGCGAAGCGGCAGTCCAAGGTGGCGCGCGTGTCGTCTTACGAACCGTCCCCCGCGGACCAACCGCTCTGGGATGCCCTGCGTGAACTCCGCAGCCGGCTCGCAAAGGAAGCGGGCCTGCCGGCCTATGTCATCTTCCATGACGCGACCCTCAAGGAAATGGTGCGCCTGCGCCCGGGGTCCCCCGAGCAACTTGCGGAGTTGCACGGGGTGGGCCAGAAGAAACTTGAGAGTTACGGCGCCGCGTTCCTCGAATTGCTGACCGATTGGCAGCAATAGCCTTCGATTCGGCGGCGTTCCCGAAGTGCCGGCGTTGCCGAAGACCTGGCTTTTGCGGGCCGTTCCTTTACAGCGAGGATTCGGTACCTTCCCTGAAACTCACCTTCCCTGAAATTCGAGTTCGCCGATTCTCAGGTTCCGGAAGCGGGGAACGACCGTTTCGATCTCGGCACCCCGAAGCGTCTCCGCCAGGTCGATGTCCTCGGGGACAGCACCGGACAACAACAGCCGCTCGCCGGTCCAGGCATCGCCGTCGAGGGAATATCGCCAGCCATCCACGCCGTCGTAGCCGCGTTCCTTTGCCAACAGAACGTACTCGGGTTGGCCGTCGGTATCGAGATTGATGCGGATAAGGACGAATTCCTCGTGCGATTCCGGCAGCCCCGGACGGGAGCGCCAGATGGCTTCATGCAGGCCCGCCGGGGCTTCGAAGGGTTGCGGCCGGTCTGGTAGACGGCGTTCACGAAAAACAGGCCGAAGGCGTTCAGCCAGAGCAGGAGTGCCGTGCCGCTGCCCGTATCCCAAAGCGGCTCCAGACCGGTAAAGGGCAGCGCCCCCAGAAAAGCGACCACCACGGCGGCGATCAATGGCAACAGCAAGCGCATCAGGCCCTCCAGGAGGGCCGTGATGGTGTCGATCACCGGAACGAGGCGCCGGAAGATCAGCACGCCCAGCCCGAACGCAACGGCGAGCACCGGGAAGAGGAACCAGTCTTCGCGGAACAGCTCGCGAAAGAAGTCGATGCCGATCTGGGAAAAGAGGGCTCCCGTCAGAAAGAGAATCAGGTTTACGCCGACGGTCAGCAGGCTCGCCAGGGCGAATACCAGGAAGTTGCGCCAGGAGAAGCGGAACAGGTGCTCGTAGGACGGCGGCGTCTGCCCGATCCACCTCTGGCAGACCATCAGCCCCTTGAAACAGGCGATGGCTCCCGTGACGGCGGAGACGAACAACAGCGATTCGATCGGAAACTCGCCATGCGGGGTGGCTTGCCAACCGATGTAGATGGCGAGCAGCACCAGAACCGCAGTGAACAGGCTGACGGCCTGCAGGCAACGTCGCAGGTTGCCCGTCTCCAGGCTCAGCAGCATCAGCACCGGCCAGGCCAGCGCGAAGGTCCACAGGGGAAAGTTGACGGCCGGCGTCTGGCTTGGCCAGATCTGATTGTCCAGTGCCCGCCATAGCAGGAACAGTGCGATGCCCTGCCCGAACGCGATGCCGAGCATCAGGTTTCGGGGAAGTTCCCGGGCGGGCGATTGCAAGCTGGACATGGCTCCGAACCCTTTTGACGAGCGACAGGATGCCAGCGTAACGGACGAATTGGGGAACGAAACCCCGATTCTGCGGATTCAACCGACACTCACGCGCTTTTTCAGTACTGCTGCAGACTATTGGTGAAATGCTCCGACCCGGCGTGGCCTGTGACCGCAACGCAGTCCTCGAATCTCGCTGACGAGTCGGGTTGCCGGGCCGTCAGGTTCGGCAGACTGGCGCGTTGCCCTGCCTTGCCGCAAATTCTTCCGCGTTGCGCCAGACGCGCATGGTGTTGCCGCCCAGTATTTTCTCGATGTCCGCCTCCGGATATCCCCGTTCCAGTAATCCCGCGATCAGGTTGGGGTAGGTGGAAACATCCTTCAGGCCCGTGGGCAGGGAATCGCCGACGCCGTCGTAGTCGGAGCCGATACCGACGGCGTCCACTCCCGCGAGGGCGACAGCCCGGTCGATGTGGTCGAGCACGTCGTCCAGCGTGGCGTAGGGATAGGGATTGGATTCGCGGTACGTCTTCAGAAACTCGGCGATGCGCGGATCGTCTTCCGCAAGTTGATTGGTGAACGAGTAGGCCAGTGCGGCTTTCCTGGTGGCCGTGCGATAGTCCTGTGCCGCCCCGGTCAGGAAGGCGCTGCCGAAATTGATCTGTATGACGCCGCCGTTGGCGCCGAGCGCCGATACCATTTCATCGCTCATGTTGCGGTGAAACCCGGGTGTGAAGTGCCGCAGGGACGAGTGGGTCGCGAGCACCGGCGTCTCGGTCAGCTCGAGTACCTGCCAGAAGGCCCGGTCGGTGATGTGGGATACGTCGATCATCACGCCGAGCCGGTTCATCTCGGCGATCAGCGTCTTGCCGAACGGCGATAGGCCCTGCCAGCGCTCGAAGTCGTCGTATGACGAATCCGAGATGTGGTTGGTTCTGGAGTGCGTCAGGGTGATGTAGCTGATGCCGCGTTCCCGGAAGTGGTTCAGGTTGGCGAAGTCACCGGCGAGGGGGCCGCCGTTCTCCATGCCGAGCGGCAGCGCAATTCGCCCGCTGGCCCCGATGCGGCCGATGTCGGCTGAGCAGGTGGCGACGGCGAACCTGTCCGGCGCCGCCGCGGCGATGGCCTCGACGCTGTCGATCAGCTCGTCGGCAAGCTCCGCGGCGCCGCCCGCCGCATCAACGCTCGCCGGGATGTAGATGGACATGAACGCTGCGTCGAGGCCGCCGGCCGTCGCGCGCGGGTAGTCGAAGTCGCCGGTTTCGGTTGACTGGCTGACATCGGCCTCCTTGATGTACAGCCGGTAGGGCACATCGATGTGCGTATCGACAATCAGGTAGCGCTCGGCGAGTTGCTGTGCGCGGTCCGAGGTGTCGCAACCCGCCAGCCCGGAGAATGCGCCAACAACGGCCAGGGCTCCGGAGACCGCGGCGATCGTTCGTCGCGCGGAACGCCAGTGGCAGCCGGACTTGTAAAACGAAAAACAGGTCACAGGTTCCTCCGTTCCTGGATCGTGCCGGATACAGGTGTCGCAACTCGCCCCGTCCCGGCGCCCGGGTGTGGGAGGCTTCCAGTATCGGCAATCGAACGCCAACTTGGCAATGGACCCCCGGCAGCCCGTGGCAAGGGTCCGGCGTTCGAATGGGGGTGGACTCCTGCCGCGGGCCGCCGGCATCCGGCCAGCCTGCATTCGGGTATCATGACGCGCGGCACCGATCCGGGAATCGCCGATGACCGTCATCAAGCAGGAAGACCTGATCGGGAGCGTGGCGGACGCGCTCCAGTTCATCTCCTACTACCACCCGCCGGACTTCATTCGCGCCATGGCCGAGGCCTACGGGAAGGAAGAATCGCCGGCCGCCAGGGCAGCCCTGCAACAGGTACTGGTCAATTCGCGCATGTGTGCGCTCGGCAAGCGGCCCATCTGCCAGGACACGGGCATCGTCATCGTCTTCCTGGAAGTGGGCATGGATGTCCGCTGGGAAGGCGACATGGGCGTCGAGGACATGGTGAACGAAGGGGTGCGCCGGGGCTTCACGCACCCGGACAACCTGCTCCGGGGCTCGGTGCTGGCCGACCCGGACGGCGCCCGCACCAACACCGGCGACAACACCCCGGCCGTGATCCACACCAGGCTCGTGCCCGGCGACAAGCTCGGCGTCGAGGTCGCCGCCAAGGGCGGCGGCAGCGAGGCGAAGGCGAAGTTCGACGTGTTGAACCCCAGCGACTCGGTGGTGGACTGGATACTCTCGGTGGTGCCCGCCATGGGTGCCGGCTGGTGCCCGCCGGGCGTGCTCGGGGTCGGCATCGGCGGCACGCCGGAAAAGGCGATGCTGCTGGCCAAGGAAGCGATGATGGAGCCCATCGACATCCACGAACTGCGGGCGCGGGGTGCGGCCAACCGCTCGGAAGCGCTCCGCCTGGAACTCTACGAAAAGGTCAACGCCCTCGGCGTCGGCGCCCAGGGCCTGGGCGGGCTGACCACGGTGCTGGACGTCAAGGTCAGGGAGTACCCGACGCACGCCGCCAACAAGCCGGTTGCCGTGATCCCGAACTGCACCGCGACCAGGCACCTGCACTTCACGCTGGACGGCAGCGGTCCGGCCCGCTTCGAACCGCCGGACCTGGCCGACTGGCCGGACATCGGCTTCGAACTGGAGGAGGCGCGGCGGGTCGATCTCGATACCCTGACGCGCGAGGAGATGCGCCACTGGCGGGCCGGAGACACGCTGCTGCTTTCGGGCAGCATGCTCACCGGGCGCGACGCGGCTCACAAGAAGATCGCCGACCTGCTGGATCGGGGCGAGCAACTGCCCGTGGATTTCCAGGGGCGATTCATCTACTACGTGGGCCCTGTCGACCCGGTTCGAGATGAAGTCGTCGGCCCGGCCGGCCCCACCACGGCCACGCGAATGGACAAGTTCACCCGCATGATGCTCGAGCGCACCGGGCTCCTCGGCATGATCGGCAAGGCGGAGCGCGGCCCCGAAGCCATCGCGGCCATCCGGGAACACGAGGCGGCATCGCTCATCGCCGTCGGCGGCGCCGCCTACCTCATTTCCCAGGCCATCACCGGCTCAAGGCTGCTGGCCTTCCCGGAACTCGGCATGGAGGCCATCCGGGAGTTCACGGTAAAAGACATGCCGGTGACCGTCGCCGTCGACTGCCGGGGCGAATCCGTGCACATCGAAGGCCCGAAAGCCTGGGCGCGCCCCGCGGGGGGCCGCATCGAAACCGTTTCCGTTTCCTGACCGACGATCAAGAGGAGAACCCGATGATCACACGCCGCACCCTGCTCGGAACGGCGGTCGCCGCCGCCGTGGTCTCGCCGTTCGCGCGTGGCAACGAAGCGTTGCAGGCCGCCATGGCCGAGTCACAACTCATCTACCTGACCCCGCTGCAGTCCTCCGGAGCCGAGAGCCGCTGCCAGGCGGAGATCTGGTACGCCTTGCACGAAGGCGCCATGTACGTGGTGACGGCCACCGATGCGTGGCGCACCGAGGCTGTTCGGCGCGGCCTCACCCGGGCCAGGGTCTGGGTCGGCGATGTGGGTAACTGGCGCCGGGCCGATGGGCGCTATCGGAACCTGCCGGCTGTCGAGGCAACCGCCAGTGTCGAGATGGACGCGGCCCGCCATGAGCAGGTGCTTGGGGCCATGGGCGAGAAATACGCCGACGAGTGGTCGACCTGGGGCCCCCGTTTCAGGAATTCGCTTGCCGACGGTTCCAGGGTGATGCTGAAGTACCAGCCCGACGCGGCCTGATATCCCCGCGCAAGTTGTATCCTGACTCCGAGAGAGTTCCCTCCCGGCGCGCCGTGACGAGGACGCGTAAGAATAACGCCGAACCCCGGGAAAGAGTTTGCATACGGCGCTTCCCTTTCGGCGCGTTAAGCTCGTCCGAAAGCCTCGCAAACCGCTGGACAATGTGGCCGTGCGCCGAAAGGGAAGCGCCGTGTGCAAACTCGCTGCCGGGTGCGGGCGAAGAATCCATACAATCAGAGATTTGAAGAATGGTTTCATGAAAGTCGGGAACCCGGCGCACCGCATGCCTGCTCTTGGCACCCGATCGAAAGAATCGTTTTCCAGATCGATTGCCGGCAACTAAATCTTTCAAATCAATAGCTTGGAGTTTTGTTCCATGAGAATGCCCTCGATAGCGACAGTGGTCGTTCTGGCGTCGTTCGTTTCGGCGCCGGTGTTGGCCGACGCGGAAAAGGGGCTGCCGCTGAAGCCGGAACGCGAGATCGAGTTTTCGGTCGACGAGGCGACCTGGCTGTCTCTGGACGTCTCGCCGGCGGGCGATGAGCTCGTTCTGGAAGTTCTGGGCGACCTTTATCTGCTGCCCATCGAGGGCGGCCGGGCCCGCGCCATCACCCGCGGCATGGCCTACGACACCCAGCCCCGATTCTCGCCGGACGGGCAGCGCATCGCCTTCGTTTCCGACCGTGACGGGCCCACCGCCGTGTGGATCGTCGATGTGGACGGCGAAAACGCGAAGAAGATCGGCAGCGGCAGCGACCGCGCCGACTACGCGTCACCGAGCTGGTCGCCGGACGGCGGGCACGTGGTGGTATCGAAGACGTCATGGGGGCTGCGAACCTTCGAACTTTGGGCCTATCACGTCGATGGCGGCACGGGCGTGCAGATCACCAAGGCCGCGCCGGGCGGTTCATCGACCCCCAGCGAACGGCGTCACAACGCCCTTGGGCCGGTGTATTCCCCCGATGGCCGCTACTTGTACTACTCCGGCAAGTTCGGGGGATTCGGCTACAACCTCAGGTTGCCCCAGTGGCAGATCGTGCGCCGCGACCTGCGCGATAACGTCGACGATGTCGTCACCGCCGCCCAGGGCAGCGCCATGCGCCCGGTACTCTCGCCCGACGGCGGCACCCTGGTGTATGGCACCCGCTACGAGCAGCAGACCGGTTTGCGGGTGCGCGAGCTGGCTACCGGCAGAGACCGCTGGCTGGTCTATCCCGTCCAGCGCGACGAGCAGGAATCGCGGTTCACCCGGGACCTGCTGCCGGGCTATGCGTTCACGCCGGATGGCGAGTCCCTGGTTTTCACCACCGAGGGCGGCATTCGCCGGGTCGACCTGGCCAGCCGGGAAGTTGCGGACATCCCTTTCGAAGCGCCGGTGAAAATGGGCCTCGGCCCCAGCCTCTATTACCCCTACCGCATCGGCCTGGGCCCGGTAAAGGCCCGCCTGCTCGAAGCGCCGTCGGTCTCGCCGGACGGGGAAAAGGTCGCCTTCTCCGCTTTCACCCGCGTCTATGTCCACGATTTCACCAGCGGCGAATCGACAGCGGTCTCGCCAGCGGGCCTGCAGGCCTTTCATCCGGCCTGGTCGCCCGACGGCAGGGATCTCGCTTTCGTCAGTTGGGGAGCGAGGGGCGGCCACGTCTGGCGGCTGCGGGCCAGCGGCCGTGGCCAGCCGCGGCGGCTGTCGCAGGACCCGGCCTTCTACTCGGACCCGGCCTGGTCCGCGGACGGCAGGCGCATCGTGGCGCTCCGGGCAGCGAGTTACGAACGGCTCTACCGCGAAAACGACTTCGGCGCGCCGGTGGGTTCCGACCTGGTGTGGTTGCCGGCATCGGGGGGGCGGGCTTCGGTCATCATGCCCTCGCGTGGCTACGGAGCGCCGCACTTCGGGCCGGAGCCCGACCGGGTGTACGTCTACGCCTCCGGCGGCCCGTTCGGTTCCGTCGACGCCTCGGGGCTGGTGTCGGTTCGTTTTGACGGCACGGACCGGCGCCTGTTGATGAAAGCCACGGGCCCCGGGATCTTTTACGCTGAAGGAGACGTTCCGGCGGCGGACGTGCGCCTCGCGCCGGACGGCGCCCACGCATTGGTGCATCACGCCAATCAGTTGTACCTGGTGCGCCTGTTGAACCCCTATGCACAGGATCTGACGGTCGACATCGGCAAACCGTCACTGCCGCTCAAGCGTCTCACCGATATCGGGCTGGATTTCTTCGGCTGGTCCGAAAACGGTGCGGAGGTCTACTGGAGTACGGGACACACCGTGCATCGCCGTGCGGTCGCCGATGTCTCGTTCGAGGTGGACGCTGCCGAAGACGATGAGGGCGCCGGTGAATCCGCGCCCGAATCCGGGGAGGTTGCCGATGCCGGCGACGGGTCCGATGTGGGCGAGGATGCCGCGGAAGCAACGGAGGAGACCGCAGACGAGACCGATGCGGCGGACAACGACCCGGCCGATGCAATGGTCGCGAAGTCCTCCGAAGACGAGGGGGCGGAGAGGGAACCCTTGCTGGAAGAGCACGCGTCCGTCCGCTCGTGGGCCATCGAGATCTACCGCCCGCGACACAGGCCCGAAGGCCGGCTGGCGCTGACCGGCGCGCGAATCCTGACCATGGAGGAGGGCGCCGCGCCGATCGCGGAGGGCACCGTGCTGATCGAGGAGGACCGGATCAGCGCCGTTGGCGCCGCCGCCGATGTGGTCATTCCGGAAGACGCGGACGTCATCGATGTTTCGGGCAAGACCATCGCGCCCGGATACGTCGATACCCACGCCCACTTCCGCCCGTTGCGGCGCGTTCTGGACACCGCCAATCCCGCTTTCCTCGCCAACCTGGCGTACGGCGTGACGACCGGCCTCGACGTGCAGCCGAGCACGACCGACATCCTCGCCTATGAAGACCTGATCGATGCGGGTTACATGGTCGGCCCCAGGGCGCTTTCAACCGGGCCGGGAATCTTCATCAACAACGAGTTCCGTTCGGCCGGGCATGCCGAGGCGGTGTTGCGGCGCTACAGGGAGCACTATCGGGTACGCAACCTGAAAGCCTATATCTCGGGCAATCGCAAACAGCGTCACTGGCTGGCCCAGGCGGCCCGGAAACTCGAGCTCATGCCGACCACCGAAGGGGCGCTGGACATGAAGCTGGACATGACCCATGCCATCGACGGGTTCAGCGGCAACGAGCACAACTTCCCCGTCGTCGACCTCTACGAAGACACCGTGCAACTGGTTGCCCGCTCGGGCATGAGCTATACGCCGACGCTGCTGGTGACCTACGGCGGCCCCTGGGCGGAGAACTGGTTCTACAGCCGAGAGTCGCCCCACGACGACGAAAAGCTGCGGCGCTTCACGCCCCTGCAGGTATTGGCGTCAAGGACGCTGCGCCGGGCGTGGTTCCACGACCGGGAGTATCACTTCTCCCGTGTCGCCGCCCAGGCGGCGAAGATCATCCGCGCCGGCGGCCGGGTGGGGGTGGGCTCACACGGACAACTGCAGGGACTGGGCTATCACTGGGAACTC
>CAZWZH010000218.1:0-6048 GCA_964638775.1 uncultured Pseudomonadales bacterium | reverse complement strand
CGCGAGCAGTATGCCCGGGAGGCCAACGGCCACGAGTACCATCTGCCACGAATACAGTTCACCGAACACCGGCAAAACGAAGTTCGGTTGCGCTTCCAGCCAGTCGACGAGGGGGCCGCCGACGATGCTGGCAAGCCCCGTGCCGAGAAACGGCGCCGCGCCCATGATGCCGAAGGCGAGCGGCAGCCGCCGGGCGTCAAAGTAGTCGGCCAGCATCGACACTGATGCCGGGCCCAGGGTCGCTTCGCCGATGCCAACGCCCATGCGGGCCAGAAAGAGGTTGCGAAAGTTGTCGGCCTTCCCCGCCAGTGCGGTCATCAGGCTCCAGGTGAATATGCCCGCGGCGATCAGGTTACGGCGGTTGCTGTGATCGGCGGCCCGTGCCAGGGGAATGGTCGCCAGCGTATAGACCAGCGAAAACGCCAGCCCGATGATCAGCGAGATCTCGGTGTCGCTGAGGTTGCCCAGATCCCGCTTGATGGGGCCGATCATGACGTTGAGGATCTGCCGGTCGATGAACGACAGGGTCGACGCCACGGTGAGCAGGAACACCACGTACCACTGCACGCGCGACGAATAGGAAACCTTGGGCAGGGCGCCGTTCACGTACCGATCTTCTCCGGACCAACTGGCGAGGCGGCGACAGAATAGGCTACCGACACACTGGGTGGCCAGTCTGCAGCCTTCGCATTGGCCGTCGAGATCGCCCGCTGGTATTGATGTTTTGATGTGAAAATAAAAGTGCTAAGATGAACTTTCAAATCGCGTAAATTCTTCAAGCATGCGAACGACCTTGACCATAGACGACGATGTCGCCAGACAAATCCGAAAAGTCGTCGCGAAATCCGGCAAGTCATTCAAAACCGTCGTCAACGACGCGCTGCGCGTCGGCATGGCAAACGACCGGATTGCCGAAACGGTAACGCCCTACGACCTCACTCCCGTTTCAATGGGCGAAGTTGTCGGCCCCTATGACCTTGACAAGGCGCTGGAACTGGCCGAGCGCCTGGAGGACGAGGAAATCGCTCGAAAACTCCAGCTCAGGAAATGAGCGAATGATCCTGGTCGACGCCAACCTGCTGATCTATGCGATAAATTCAGACGCTCCGCGCCACAGTACGGCCCGAGCCTGGCTTTCCGAAACCCTTTCGGGCACCACGGCGGTGGGCCTGCCCTGGGTTTGTCTCCTCGCGTTCCTGCGCCTTACGACCCGGCGTGGGATCCTTGCCCGTCCGCTGGATGTCAACGCGGCGCTCGACTATGTGGACTCGTGGTTGAACCAGCCGTTCGTACATCCGGTCAGGCCCGGCGAGGGTCACTGGGCGATTCTGCGCAGCCTCATCCGGCGGAGCGGAACCGCAGGCAATCTGACATCCGATGCCCACGTCGCCGCCATGGCCCTGGAACGAGGCGCAACGGTCTACTCCGCCGATTACGACTTCAGGCGATTCCCCGGCGTGGAACACGTAAACCCGCTGGATGAATCGGCTGCATGATTGCCCTTCACAACCTTCTCGGCAGCGTTGTCTTTCCCGAGATCAAGCATCGCAGGTGGGTGAAGCTGCCTCGGCGCCGGTACCGAAACCCGCAATGGCACCGATGGGAACCGGTTTGATCGGTACGCGGGGCGCGAACAGGGAAAACTCGCCCACCGGCGTTCCGGTGTGACGTTCGAGCACGGCCGCTGCGACCGGCGCGCAATAGCGGCCCTGACAGTGTCCCATGCCCAGACGGGTACGTCTTTTCAGCATGCCGATCGTGGCATCGCCGCTTTTCAGGGCCGCATCGAGGTCGCGCAACCGAACCGATTCGCATCGGCAGATCAGCGTGTCCGGCGTTGCCAGTTCCGCCTGATAGTGCGGCGCCTCGAAAACGCGCCACAGCGCCGCCTGGAACATCCTGTGGCGGCGTAATGTTCGTACGGCCTTTTTTCGTTCGCGGTCGAGCCGAGCCGGGAGGTCGAAGCCCAGTGACCCCACGGCCGCGCACGCAGCGATAATGCCTTCCTGGAGCGCCGCGGGGGCTCCGCCGAGCCCACAGCAATCGCCGATGGCGTAGATGCCCCGGACGGTGGTCTCGCAATGTGCGTCGCGTTGCGCAACCAGGTGGCCGCGCCGCTCGTCATGCTCGTGCCGGCACCCCAGGCATCTGAGAATCTCGTTGTTGGGTTGAAAGCCGTAACCGACGCAAATCGCATCGGTCTCCACCGTGCGGTCCGCCGGCCCGTCTTCCTGCCCGACCCTCGCGAGCGTCGCCGACAGCCCACCCTCCACGGCTTTCACTGCTTTCAACACCCGCCGATAAAACACCGGTACGCCGGCAGCGCGGAGGCGGGCCAGGTAACGCAAACCGTCCCGGGCCAGCCCCGGCGCCCACCGAAAGAGCCGCAGGGCATCCGCCAGCAATGCCACTCCCGGCGGACGGGCGGACTCCGCCACCCCAACCACGTTTGCGCCGGCCCGCTTGAGTTCCAGCGCCACCTGCAGGTTCAACGGCCCGTTGCCGGCCACCAATATCCGCTGTCCTGCTACTACGCCGTAGCTTCGCAACAAGGTCTGGGCAGCGCCGGTGGTCATTACGCCGGGCAGGGTCCAGCCGGGAACGGGCAGGCCCCGCTCGTAGGCGCCGGTTGCGACGATGGCGCGCCTCGGGCGCACGATCCAACTGCTGCCGCCGTGGAGAACGCCGAACTCGTTGGGCGCAAAGGCGCCCCAGACTTCGGCGCGCTTGAGAATCCTTGCCCCCGATCGCCTGGTACGCTCGATCAGTTCCCGGCCGTTCCTGAATTGCCGGTCCCGGGTCAACGATGGAGGAACAAGCTCCGCGGACCCGGGCTGCTTGTAGAATTGACCGCCAGGCATCGGGCGCTCATCGATGACAACGACATCGGCCCCTGCCTCTGCCGCGACCGCCGCCGCCGTCAATCCGGCCGGGCCACCGCCGATCACCAGAAGGTCCGGCGCCTCCGGCAGGTTCTCCGTGCCGCGCTCTTCCGGACGATCGCCGGGGACCGCGCGTTCGGGCATGCGCGAGACCCGCATCGAGTCCCGAACCGGTGTCATGCAGGCTCGTACCCCGGATCGTCCATCGATCTGCATCCGGCACTCCTGGCAGACCCCCATGCCACAGAACAGCCCGCGGGCATCGCCGCGACCGGCATCGCGAAACACCCGCTCTCCGGCAGCGGTCAGGGCCGCGGCCACGGACATGCCGGGACGGCACTCGATCAGGCGATTTTCGTATTGAAGGCCGATCATCGGCCCGCGGCCCCGGCAGGAGGCTGCCAGCCCTTTGGCGCCGGTATCCGCTCGAAGCGATTGATGTTCACCTCGAAACCGCTGTCGCTGCCGGTCATGACCATGTGTCGCTCGGCGATGCGCCAGCCCGCTGCCTGCCGCACGAACCGATCGTGATACCGGCCCATGACGGTCGCCGTACTGCCGTCCGGGCGTTCGTGCCAGGCATGCACGTAGCTTCGCGCATTCGCCTTGTCATCATTGGTGAACTCGACCTGCACGTTGCTCAGGTGGTGGGAGGTACGCGCCCAGCGCCACATTCGTGCAAGAGACTGCTCCAGGGCGGCGGCGCCGCGGCTTTGCAGCCACTCCTCGGGGCCGTACTGCACCAGACAGTCCTCGGTGAACAACGCACACAACCGCGGGAGATCCATGCGGTCCAGCGCGTTGCAGTATTCATTGAGTATCCAGGTGATTTCCTCGCGGTCGCACAGACGCCGTACTCGGACATCGTTCATGACGCCGCCTCCCGACTCAGAGTGATACGGTCATCCGATTTCCGATTCTCAGTGCCGCTCCCACCGCGTTCCCCTGACTGAAGTCGCTTCGTGCAGGTCCGGCGGAAAGCCGCACGTCGCCGGTCAGCGCACATAGGTTGCCCCGTTGACATCCAGCGTCGCGCCGGAGAGATGGCGCACCTTGCCCTCGGCCAGAAAGGCGATCAGTTCGCCCACTTCAGCCGGAGGCACCCACTCGCGCATCGCCAGGGTCTGCGTCACTGCGTCTTCCCCACCCTGCATTTCTGCGAAGTCGATGGACATGCGGGTGCGGACGATGCCCGGGGCGATGATATAGGTGTAGATACCCTCCTTCGCATAACCCCGGGCAATGGATTGCGCGACGGCCTTGATCGCTCCCTTGGAAGCGGCATAGGCGATCATTTTCGGATCGGTGACGCCCCGCTGCGCCACCCAGCTCGACATCAGCACGATGATGCCGCCCCCCCTCGTCCTGAAATGCCTGACCGCGGCCCGCATCAACCGGGCCTGCGCCTGCACGTTCACCTGGAGGTGCGTCGCCCATGAACGCTCCCAGTTCCGTTCGCTGTCGTCGATGCCGCCGGCAGGATCCATGAACGCGGCATTGAGAACGAGCACGTCAACGTGCCCACGCCAGGCCACGGCATCCTGCCAGACGCGTTCCACGGCCGCGTTGTCGGTAAAGTCTCCGGAAACGAGGTGCCTGCGCTCCGCGGCCATGCCGGCTACGGCGGCCTCCGCGCCTTCCCGGTCACCCGGTTGCCCACGGTAGTGGGCGATCAGGCGGGCGCCGGCGCCGCCCAGAATCCCCGCGGTAGCCGCGCCTATTCCCTGGGATGCGCCGGTCAGCAGAACGACCTTGTCGCTCAGGGGCCCTTCGCTCATGAAACTCCACGAGCCGACATGGGCGCCGTTCCAACCCGACCTGTTCGTGCATGAACGTAGCGAGGCAGGCCAGCCCGGCAACTTGCGGCTGCTCGACGGCCTACGGATCGGTTTGTCATCCTGGCCCCCCACCACGGATAATGACCGTTCATTATTGCACTGTCTGAGGATGGCGGTCACTGCACCCCCGATACCCGACGGCGACTGGCGCCCGCTCGTCAATCGCGTGCGCGCCGGCCGCGCACTGAAGCCCCATGCCTGGCCCGGGACGGCTCGATGCGCTGTCGCATTCTCCTTTGACTGCGACCACGAAGCCTACGAGCTCGGAGCCGGCGGGTCGGCCGTTGGACGCCTGGCCTGGGGCGAATTCGGCCGTCGCGTCGGCGTGCCGCGAATTCTTGAGGTTCTTGCCCGACATGAGGTTCCGGCGACGTTCTTCATGCCCGCCGTCTGTGCCCGCATCGACCCCGACGAGACAAGACGCATTTCCGGCGCCGGACACGAAGTCGGCATCCACGGCTGGATGCACGAGAACAACTCGCTTCTGGAGGCGGCGGCGGAACGGGAACTGGCATTGCGCTCACAAGAGCTGTTGACGGAACAGTTGGGAACGGCCCCGGTAGGGTTCCGCTCGGCGAACTGGGACCTGAGCCCGAACACCATCGAGATCGTCGCGGAAATGGGGCTGGAGTACGACAGTTCCCTGATGGCCGACGAGGATTGCTACGAACTGCTGCTCGACGGCAAGCCGACCGGTGTGGTCGAAGTGCCCGTCGAATGGCTGCGCGACGATGCCGTCTACCTGATGTTCAACCGCCAGCCCGCAACCCGGCCCTGGGCCACGCCGGAGGATGTCTTCAACATCTTTCGGCGGGAACTCGATGCCGCCTGGCAACAGCGCGGACTCTTCCAGCTCGTCATGCACCCGTTCGTCATCGGTTACCGCTCGCGAATCTGGATTCTTGAAACCCTGATCGAGCACGCCAGGTCGATGGGCGATGTCTGGTTCGGGACCCATGCCGAAGTGGCCCGGTGGGTCAGGGCGCCGCAATAGAGCCGCAATGAAGAAGCAAATCAACAAGCGCGACACCGTCAACTCACTGGTGCGGGGCCTGGAAATTTTGCGCGCCTTCACCCGAACGCGCCCGAGCATGACGCTGAGCGAGATCTCACGCGCCACGGACCTCCCCCGGGCCGCGGTGCGCCGATTCATGCTCACCCTGGTGGACGAGGGGTACGCGGAGACGGACGGCAAATACTTCAACCTGAAGCCAAAGGTGCTGGAACTTGGTTATGCCGCCCTCTCCTCACTGTCCTTCGTGGAAGTCGCCCAGCCCATCATGGCGCGGCTCGCCTTCAAGCTCGAGGAATCGGTATTCGCCGCCATG
>CAZWZH010000217.1:0-37402 GCA_964638775.1 uncultured Pseudomonadales bacterium | reverse complement strand
CCGTAGCACTTCGCCGTCACGTTCTTGCGCAACGCCTTCACCGTCCGGCGCGCGATGATCTGCCCGCCGATGGCCGCCTGTATGGCCACGGCGAACATCTGCCTGGGAATCAGTTCCCGCATCTTCTCCACGAGTTGCCTGCCCCGGCTTTGGGCCTGATCCCGGTGCACGATCACCGCAAGCGCGTCCACCCGTTCGCCGTTGATCAGTATATCCAGCTTGACCAGGCTCGACACCGCAAAGCGCAGGAAGCCGTAGTCGAGCGAGCCGAAACCGCGGCTCACCGATTTCAGGCGGTCGAAGAAGTCCATGACCACCTCGTTCATGGGCATTTCCCAGGTCATCGACACCTGGCCGGCGGAAAACTGCATGTTCTTCTGGGTGCCGCGGCGCTCCACGCAGAGGTTGATCACGTTGCCGACGAACTCCTGGGGCACCAGTATGTTCACCTCGGCGATCGGTTCCTTCAGCGCCACGTACCGTTCCGGCAGCCCGGACGGATTGTCGACCTCCACCACCGTGCCGTCCGCCAGCTCCGCCTCGTAGATCACCGTGGGCGCGGAGGTGATCAGGTCGAGATCGTATTCCCGCTCGAGCCGTTGCTGGACGATCTCCATGTGCAGGAGCCCCAGGAAACCGCAGCGGAACCCGAAACCGAGGGCATCGGAGGTCTCGGGCTCGTAGAACAGGGACGCATCGTTCAGCGTCAACTTTTCCAGCGCCGCCCGGAAGTCCTCGAAACGCTCGGAGTTCACCGGAAAGAGGCCGGCGTACACCTGCGGTTTGACCTTGGCGAAACCCGGCAGCGCCGGCGAATCGCTGTGGCTCGCCAGAACCAGGGTGTCTCCCACCGGCGCGCCGCGTATGTCCTTGATGCCGGCGATGACATAGCCCACTTCACCGGCGCCGAGCGCGTCGGTGGCCGCCCGTTTCGGGCGGAAACACCCCACCTCGTCGACAACGTGGGTTCTGCCCGTGGATTTCACGACGATGCGCTCGCCCCTGGCCACGGTGCCGGTCACGACCCGCACCAGGGAAACGATGCCCAGGTAGTTGTCGAACCAGGAGTCGACGATCAGCGCCTGCAGGGGCGCCCCGGGAAGCGTCCGGGGTGGCGGAATCCGCTCCACGAGTTGCTCCAGAAGGGCAGGAACGCCCTCCCCCGTCTTGGCGCTGACCCGCACCGCGGCGTCCGCCGGCAGCCCGATGATGTCCTCGATCTCCCGCGTGACCCGTTCGGGCTCGGCCTGGGGCAGGTCGATCTTGTTGAGAACGGGCAGCACCTCCAGGCCGTAGTCGATCGCCGTATAGCAGTTGGCGACGGATTGCGCCTCCACGCCCTGGGCGGCATCGACGACCAAGAGGGCGCCTTCGCAGGCGGCCAGCGACCGGGAAACCTCGTAGCTGAAGTCCACGTGCCCGGGGGTGTCGATGAGATTGAGCAGATACGACTCGCCGTTTCCAGCCTCGAAATCCAGCGTGACGCACTGCGCCTTGATGGTGATGCCCCGCTCCCGCTCCAGGTCCATGGAATCCAGCACCTGATCGGCCATCTCCCGTTCGCTCAGCGCGCCGCAATGCTGGATGAGGCGGTCGGAAAGGGTCGACTTGCCATGATCGATGTGGGCGATGATGGAAAAGTTGCGAATGTGGTCGAGGCTCTGCAACACGGGGAGTCCCGGTGGAAAAGCGGCGGCGAGTTTAGATGATGGGCCCGAATCAAGCCAACGCCGAACCAAAGGCACGGGCCTTTGATCGGACTCCGAGAGCGGGCATGCGGCACGGGCATCCGGCACACCAGGCGGACGCGTTATGGTGGAACGTGACTACTCCGGGACCTTCAGGCCCACGAAAAGAGGGCGTTCGCCCCGGACGAGCAATACCGAGACGCTGCGTCCCCCGGGTAGCGAATTCGCGATTTCGTGGAAGCCGGCGAGGCTGTCGACGGGTTTGTTGTGGAGCCTTGTGATGATGTCCCGCTCCCGTATGCCGGCCTCTGCCGCCGGGCCTTCGGAGCGCACCACCACCACGCCGCCATCCAGTTCGAGGCGATCGCGCGCCGCTTCCGGAAGCGCCTTTACCACCAGCCCCAGCTCGGAAGGCTCAGACCCGGGCTGGCCCCGTTGCGCCAGGGAGTCGTCGGGCAATTCGCCGATTTCGAGTTCCAGGCTCATCTTCTCGCCTTCCCGCACCAGGCCGATGCGCGCTTCGCTGCCCGGGGCGGTGCGTCCCACATAGTGCGGCAGTTCCTCCCAGCGGTCGATGCCCTGGCCGTTGAAATCCGTGATGATGTCGCCCGCCAGCAAACCGCCCTCTTCCCCCGGGCTGTCGGGGAAAACGCGGGTGATCAGCGCTCCCTGGGGCTGTTCGAGGCCGAAGCTTTCGGCCAGTTCGCGATTGACCTGCTGGATCTCCACGCCCAGCCAGCCTCTGGAAACCCTTCCGGAGGCCTTGAGCTGATCGGCGACCTCCATGGCCACGTCGATGGGAACGGCAAACGACATGCCCATGTATCCGCCCGAGTTGGAATAGATCTGCGAGTTGATGCCCACCACATCGCCGTCGAGATTGAACAGGGGGCCCCCGGAATTGCCGGGGTTGATCGCAACGTCCGACTGAATGAACGGAACATAGTTCTCGTTGCGCAGGCTGCGGCCCTTGCCGCTGACGATTCCCGCGGTCACCGAGTACTCGAATCCGAACGGCGAACCGATGGCGAGGACCCATTCGCCCACCTTGAGGCCCGCGGAACTGCCGATGGTCACGGGCTTGAGGTCTTCGGCTTCCACCTTCAGTAGCGCCAGGTCCGAACCGGCGTCGGCGCCGACCACGGTGGCGTCGAGTTCGCGGCGGTCGCTCAAGCGCACCACAACCTCGTCGGCCTGGCCCACGACGTGATTGTTCGTCAATATGTACCCGTCGCTGGAGATGATGAAACCGGAACCCTGCGACTGGCGCGGCACGTTGGGCGCGGGAGTCCCTGGACCCGGAAAGAAACGCCGGAACAGGTCATCGAGTTCCTCGGGACGCCGGGACTGCCGCTGTACGCGCCGTTCCGAACTGATGTTCACCACCGAGGCGGAGTGCGCTTCCACCAGGCCCGTGAAGTCGGGCAGCTCCGCCGCCCGGGCCACCGTGCCAGCCAGCGCTACACCCAGAATCACAACCCAAGGCGCTTTCATGCCATTGCCCTCATGTCGAACGTTCCAGCAGCCAGGCATCCACGCGGGAACCCACCCGCGTGACAGCGGCGGAAGCAACCAGGAAAAACAGGATGGCCCACCACGCCCGGCCACTCGACAGTGTATCGGCAAGCCAGCCGCCGGCAACCAGTACCGCGAGAGGAATGCCCAGGCAGACGCCGGAAGCCAGATTCAGGCCGCGACCCGACACGGTCACGGGCTGTGGGGCAAACCCGATCGCGCAGCCGCGGCAAGCGGCGCAACGCCGCGCATCGTCCGCCTCCGCCTTCAGAAATCCGCTCCGTATGTAACCGAAGCCGCAACCCGCCGGGCGGTCGCCTCCGGCACCTCCCCCACCAGGGTGACCAGCAACGATTCCCCGCCGGGCGCGGGCACCTGGTCACTCACCGCCACGGTGGCGCCGCGCTGAACGACCCTGCCGATCTCCACCGCTTCGGGCCGGCCTTCCACGAACACGGAAAAAGAAGCCAGGCCGTCCGTGTACATTACCGTTTCCACAGGCTTGGCCGGGGAACGCAGAACTTCGGCCGCCGCGATCAGGAAACCGGCCGGAACCCACCCTGCGCGCCATTGCAACCGCGGCACGGGCAACTTCGCAGGCACCGCGGCGGCGATTTCGAAGTGCATGGTGTGCAGGCCCGCGTCGTCGCGCGGGCGCAGGTCTGCGGGATCGACGTCTTCACCGAACGCAATGGACGTGAATTGAAAGACCTCGAGCTTTTCGCCCTTCGACCCGATCAGCTCCGACCTGAGCATCAGCCTGTGTTCCCGGTCGAGCCACAGCCTGTAACCGTAACGGTTCCCGTCCCTGGGCGTTACCGAGATCCGCACCGCTTTGCGACCGGCGATGCGGCCGGTGCCCGAGCGCGAAACCACGTACTGGTCCGAAACACGGTCGAAAGCACCCGCATAGGCGTATGTGAAGGGCCCGGTGGGGATGCCGCCCGCCAGTTCCGCGAGTTCGTCGTCTTGAGAAAGAACGCGCACCGCGGTATCGCCCGTGCGGATGATTTCCCGGAAAGGGCCGTCGAGATAGGTCAGCCGTTCGCGGCGTTCGCCATCGACCACCATGTGCACGACCCGCAGGGCCGCCACGTCGCCACCGGTGTGGTAGGTGAACACGCCCTCGTAGTCGAGTTCGGAAAAAGCCCGGTTCATGTCGTCGAGCCACGCCTTCGGTTCCGTCGCGCCGGCCGACGCGGCCCAGGCGCAAACCAGCAACAGCGCCCGCCGTGCATGAGCCGCCACACCCCATGCGCCCGCAATCCGGACGGGCGCGGCTTTCCCACGCCGGCTGCGGAGCCACCCTATTGCCATGGCGTATCCGCCGCGGTGTAGGTGACGATCTTGGTGAGCGAGGACACTCCCGGCTGGTGAATCGCCCGTTGCTGGATATGGCGCATCATGTAGGCGTTCAGGCGTTCGAATTCGGCTTGCGACAGCCCGCCCTCGGGCGTTCGGCTCCCGAACTCGTCAAACACCGGCCGCGCGGCGGTCTGGCCGCCCGGTTCGCCAACCTGTACGCCGGCCAGATTCATCGACAGCACCACGGCCATGGTTGCGGCGACCGCAAGCGATGCGGCGACCGCTTGCCCCCGCCAATGCTTCCACGCATCGCGCAGGCGCTTGCGCCGCACCGCAACGCCCGTCCGCCCCTGGTGCGGGGCATTGCAGAGTCGTTCGTGCAGTTCGAAGCCGCCGGCTTGCCACTCGCCGCGCAGGACCGCGCCGATGAGGTGGTAACGCATCCAGGTATCGCGCAACTGCGGATCGCGGCCGGCCTCGTCGAGCACGCGGCGCATTTCGAACGCACCGGCTTCGTTGTCCATCGTCGCAGATAGAGATTCAATCATGTTGTTCGACATCGTATTGCCTTCCCCGCAGGCTATGGACATCCGCTTTGTTGATTTGTTCCGCGCAATCGCCCGCCGGCGCGTTCACAGCGTCGCGCGCCCTCCTCTTTACACCGGATGCACCGGATGCACCGGATTCACCGGATTCTCACGGCTGCTACTCGAGCAGCGGCCGTATACGCTCATCGATGGCTTCCCGCGCACGAAAAATCCGCGACCGCACCGTACCCACGGGGCAATGCATCACCTCGGCGATCTGGTCGTAGCTCAAACCGTCCATCTCGCGCAGGGTAACGGCGCTTCTCAGGTGGTCCGGCAGTGCGCCGATGGCCTGCCCGATCTCGCTCGACAATTCGTCCCGGGACAGGGCCGCCAGCGGGTCCTCGTCATCGCGTAGCGTATCCACGCCGTCCATGAACTGGGCGTCCGTCACATCGATGTCCGTCGGCGGCGGGCGGCGGTTTCGGGCAGCGACATGGTTTCTGGTGGTATTGAGGGCGATGCGGTAAAGCCAGGTATAGAAGTTGCTCTCCCCGCGAAATCTCGGCAACGCGCGGAACGCCCGAACGAACGCTTCCTGGGCGACGTCCTGGACCTCGTCCGGATCGTTCAGGTGCCGTCCGATCAGCCCGAGTACCTTGTGCTGGTAGCGCGTGAACAGCAGTTCGAACGCCGCCTGGTCACCCCGCTTGAATCGGCGCACCAGTTCCCGGTCGTTATCCTTGGCCAATTGCCGGACGCTCGCGTATCGAAAAGCCGGGTATTGTGCCGACAAGTCGGCCGCTATACGAGTCGTCTTATAATCCGGCGCTGAAGGGAACGGCGACGGCGATCATGACTCAACGCTTCTCGACCGACATTCTCATCATCGGCGGCGGTGCCGCGGGCCTGTCGGCGGCCCTGCACCTGGCGCCCCACGCACGCGTCACGGTGCTCTGCAAGGGCAGCGCCGATACCGGTTCCTCCCACTGGGCACAGGGCGGCGTTGCCGCGGTCACCGACCCGCACGACAGCTTCGAGTCCCATATCGAAGACACACTGAACGCCGGAGCCGGGCTCTGCGACCGGGAGATCGTCGAATTCACGGTCTCCCAGGCGCCCGCCGCGATCCGGCGCCTCACCGGGCAGGGCGTCGACTTCGATACGGCCGACAACGAATACCACCTCACCCGCGAGGGTGGACACCGGTTCCGGCGGGTGCTGCATGTCGCGGATGCCACCGGCAAGGCCATCGTCTCGAAGTTGACCGAGCAGGTGCTGGACTCACCGCGCATCGAACTGTTCGACGACCGCGTCGCCATCGACCTTGTCAACCTCAGCCGGCTCGGGCGCTACGCGAACCGCTGCGCGGGCGCCTATGTGCTGAATCGCACCACCGGGCACGTCGAGGTCTTCCAGGCGCGATGCGTCATTCTCGCCACCGGCGGCGCCAGCAAGGTTTACCTCTATACCAGCAATCCGGACAGTTCCACGGGCGACGGCATCGCCATGGCCTGGCGGGCCGGCTGCCGCATCGCCAACATGGAGTTCAACCAGTTTCACCCGACCTGCCTCTATCATCCCCACGCGAAATCTTTTTTGATCTCCGAGGCGGTGCGCGGCGAAGGCGGCATTCTCAGGCTGCCGGACGGCCAGCGGTTCATGGACCGTTTCGATGCGCGGGCCGAACTTGCGCCCAGGGACATCGTGGCGCGCGCCATCGACCACGAGATGAAGCGCCTGGGCGCCGATTGCATCTACCTGGACATCAGCCACCGCCCGGAACGGTTCGTGCTGGAGCATTTCCCGACCATCTCGGGCCGCTGCCGCGAGTTCGGCATCGACATGACCAGCCAGCCCATACCGGTGGTGCCGGCGGCCCATTACACCTGCGGCGGCGTACTCGTGGACAGGAACGGCCAGACCGACGTGCCCGGGCTGTACGCCATCGGCGAGGCGAGCTGCACCGGGCTGCACGGCGCCAACCGCCTGGCCAGCAACTCACTGCTCGAGTGCCTGGTGTTCGCAGGCGTCGCGGCGGAACGGATTCGCGGTGAACTGGAAGAGCCGTTTACGGCGGTCAACCTGCCCCACTGGGACGAAAGCCAGGTCACCAATTCCGACGAGGACGTCATCATCGCCCACAACTGGGACGAACTGCGCCGCTTCATGTGGGACTACGTCGGCATCGTGCGCACCGACAAGCGCCTGACCCGCGCCCTGCACCGGGTCGACCTCCTGAAACAGGAAATCAACGAGTTCTACCGCCACTACCGGGTGAGCAACGACCTGATCGAGCTGCGCAACCTCATCGATGTCGCCGAACTGATCATCCACTCCGCGCTCAAGCGCCGGGAGAGCCGCGGGCTGCACTTCAACCTGGACACGCCGCAAACCCTGGAACGGGCCGAAGACACGATCCTCTTCCCGGGAGCGGAAAAGCGCCTGGACCTGGTTCGGCCGGCGGCGCCCTGAGCGTCAACTGCCCGGACGAGCCAGTTTGAGGGGCAATGCGTGAGCCCGGACAGAAAACGGTAAACGGGTGCGAACGTGGCTCATTTGGCAATCTCGTCCGTGAATGAGGCCTCCCGCGCAGCTCTCAAATCGCGGCGCAGGCGCGCGTATTCGTCTTCACCCAGCTCGTCGCGATAGATCCGGGCGCATCGCAATCCCCAATACACCGTCACCGCGAACCGGGACAGCTTGATACGCCGCGGCCGGCCTGGAACGCTCACCCGTACCGTGCGGGGCGGCCTCCATCCCCACACCCACAAGCCGAGCAGCGCAGCCCCCGCATTGCCGTACCAGACCCAGCCGCCCGCCACCGCGACCCCGAGGTGGAGGAGCCATTCAAGGCGGCGCAGGCGACCGGCCTCAACGCTGATCGTTCCGGGCACCATCTTTGCCGCGAGCCTGCCGGATAATCGCCACAATGCGCCCGAGGGCCGCATCCGCCGGTTGCGATGCGCCGCGCAGCCAGTCGTGAACGGTCCAGTCGTCCTCCTCCAGCAGCCGCGCATAGGCTTTCTTGTCCGCGGTTCCAAGACCGTCGAAACACTCGCGGAAAAAGGGCACCAGTTCGTTCTCCACCTCGAGCATGCCGCGCCGGCTGCGCCAACGGGCCTTGCCGGCCGCGCCCCGTGTTCGTTCCTCGTCCATCGCTCGACACTAGCAACAATGCGGGCAACAATCACCCGGCGGCAACGGACGGCAGCGACCGAAATGCACCCGAAAAACCAGCATCGATCTCGCACAGCGGACACCGCCCCCCCGGCCGGGCGGATCCCATTGGAAAACCTCGGCACGCTGCGTTTCGAAGGCGCCGACGCGGCCGGCTTCCTGCAGGGCTATCTCACAACCGATACGGCGGAACTCGGCAGCGCCCCCCAGTTCACCGCGATGTGCAACATCAAGGGCCGGGTGGTGTGCACGGGATACGCCTGGCTCGACAACGGAAGCGTCACCCTCGTGCTGCACCGGTCCCTGTGCCCGGCCGTGCTGGAGTTCCTCCGCCCCTACCTCGCCTTCTCGAAAACCAATGCATCGGAAGTGCCGTCCCGCGTGATCGGTCTCGTGCATGCCGAATCGCCGCCCGCCCAATTCGATGCGCTGCCCGGCGGACGCCTCGACGACGGGCGATACCTGTACGCTCTGCGGAAACCGGCGCCGGAAACCATCCTGGAGGGTTTGCCTGAACTCGACCCGGGCCATTGGGACAGGCTGCTGATCGAGCGTCACGAAGTATGGCTTCAAGCCGCCACGAGCGGACGCTTCCTGCCGCAAATGCTCGGCCTCGAAGAACGGGGCGCGGTCAGTTTCTCCAAGGGCTGTTACCTCGGCCAGGAAGTGGTCGCCCGAGCCCAGCATCGCGGCAAGGTAAAGCGCAGGCTCACCGCCCTCAACTGGTCAGGCGCCGCCCCGGCTCCCGGAGCTTCCATTCAGACCGGCGACCGGGAGGTGGGAGTCGTGGTCGCCGCGGCAGGCGCAACTACCGCAGGCCAGGCGCTGGCCGTACTGGTCCATGACCGTTCCGGACCCTTCTCCTCGGATCGATCCGACACCCACTTTCGCCTGCGGGCCTAATTAGCGCTTCGCGGCCATCTCCGGTCTGTACAGCCACTGGATGCTCGAGAAGTCCAGCCGGCCGGCGGCGTTGACCTGCTCGTGTACCCGGTAGAGGTTTTGCGCCAGGCTGCCCATGGGCACGGAACTCCTGGACTGCTCGGCGGCTTCCATGGCAAGCCCCAGGTCTTTCGTCATGAGGTCGACCAGAAAGCCGCCCTCGTAACCCCGGCCCGCGGGCACACCCTCCATGACCCCCGGCCACGGGTTGTAGACATTCAGCGCCCAGTTGCCCCCGGACGAACGCTTGATGATCTCCGAGAGCACCGCGGGATCGAGGCCGTTGTCGACGCCCAGCGACAAGGCCTCCGCCGTACCCGCCATCTGCACGGCGAGCAGCATGTTGTTGCAGACTTTCGCGATCTGGCCCGCACCGTTGCCGCCGGCGTGGAACACGTTGGCGCCCATCGCGTCGAACAGGGGCCGCGCCCGCTCCAGGGCCGGTTCCGGCCCGCCGACGATGAAGGTGAGGGTGCCGTTCTCGGCGCCCGCCGTACCCCCGGAAACCGGTGCGTCGAGCATGTCGAGCCCCTTCCCGGACGCGGCCGCCGCCACCTGCCGGGCGGTAGCCGGGTCGATGGTGCTGCAGTCGATGACGAGCGCCTCCGGCGAGAGCCGCTCCAGCACGCCGCCCTCGTTCCCGTCGCCGAGATAGAGGCCCGCCACGTGGCGGCCCGCCGGCAGCATGCTGATGAATACGTCGACGCCCTCCGCCGCGGCGGCCGCCGAGTCTTCGGGAACGCCGCCCTCCACCGCCCGCGCCAGTTCCGGCACCAGGTCGTAAACCCGCACCTCATGGCCCGCCGCCACCAGGTTTCTGGCCATGGGCCCGCCCATGTTGCCCAAACCCGCGAATCCAACCTTCGTCATCCGTCGTTCTCCAGGTCATGCAGGGGATTCCGGGGCCAGGGCGCTTCGAAGTGCCCCAGCACATGCGCCGCGTCCAGGCCGTCGAGATCGCCGTATCGCCAGCGCGGCCGGTTGTCCTTTTCGATAATCAGCGCCCGAACGCCCTCGGCGAAGTCCCCGTTATGGGCGCAGTGCGTGCCCACCGTCATTTCCAGCCGGAAACAGTCCGCAAGATCGAGGCCCGGGGCGCGCCGAAGTTGCTCGATCAGGATGCCCACCGACGTGGGGCAGCCCCGGCGCATCGTGGCGATGCCCTTGTCCACCCACCCGCTGGCGCCGGCCAGGCCGCCGATGCGGTCCGCCACATCGGCATAGCCGCCCTCCAGGCTCAGGCTATCCGGCATAGCCCCGAGCTGGGCTTCCGGCAACTCCGGCCCGGGCAGTGCCGACAGGGCCTCGCCCACCCGGTCGAAATCGGAGGCATCCCCCGAATAGTCGACGGCGTTCAGTGCAGCGAGCACCTGCGGGCGGGATGCGCCGGCAACGCTGTGGGTGGCGATTCCGGACGACAGGGCATCCGCACAATTGACATGGCTGCCGGTGCAGCCCAGGAACAGGGCAACCGCCGGATTCAGGTTGCGCAGCAGCCAGGTGGCGCCCGCGTCCGGGAAGAGGCCGATGGTCACTTCCGGGCAGGCGATGCGCGAGCCTTCCGTCACCAGCCGGAAACGCGATGCGGAGTAGATGCCGAGGCCCCCGCCCATGACCACGCCATGGCCCAGCGCCACCACCGGCTTCGGATAGGTGTGAATGAGGTAGTCGAGCCGGTATTCGTGCTCGAAGAACTGGAAGGGGTAGTCGTCCACCACCCGGCCGGCCGCGTGGTTCTTCACCATGGCGGCGTACAGCGCCTGGATGTCGCCGCCGGCACAGAACGCCCGGTTGCCGGCGCCCCGGATGAGCACGCAGGCGATGCGCCCGTCGTTGCGCCAGCCGCGCAGGGCGGCCGCAATGGTGTGCGCCATGCCCAGGCTCAGCGAATTCAGCGTTGCCTCGACATTGAGCGTGATTTCGGCGACCGCCCGGCCGCCGGAGGCGGCGTGCTCCGCGATCAGCACATCCGCGGCGTGCTGCACGGCAGCCGCCATCAACCGTTGACCCACTGTGCCGGCCGCTTCTCCAGGAAGGCGTTGACCCCTTCCTTCTGGTCACGGGTGTCGAACAGGCCCACGAAGGCATCGCGTTCGGTCTGGTAGGCCGCCGCGATGTTGCCGGCGCGGGCATGCTGTATCAGCCCCTTGCAGGCCGAGACCGACGGCGGGCTCTGGCGTCCGACAGACTCCGCGAGCGCCAGGGCCCGTTGCAGCGACTGGCCCGATTCCACCACTTCCTCCACCAGGCCGATTGCCGCGGCCCGCTCGGCGTTCACCCGCTCTCCGCACAGGATGATGCGCTTGGCCCAGCCTTCCCCCACGGTCCAGGCCAAATTCTGAGTGCCGCCGCCGCAGGGCAGGAGCCCCACCGTGGCTTCCGGCAGGGCCATCTGCGCATGCGTCTCGGCGATGCGGATGTCGCAGGCCAGGGCGCATTCGAGCCCGCCGCCCATGGCGTAGCCGTTGATCGCGGCAATGCTCACGCCGCGGAAGTTGGCCAGCGCCTCGAAGGCGGCGCCGAAATTTCCGGCCATGGCGCCGGCCACTTCCTTGTCGCCGTCGGCGAACAGGTTCAAATCGGCGCCCGCCGAGAAGAACTTGCCGCCCTGGCCGGTGATCACCAGCGCGTAGACCTCCCGGTCGTCGTTGCACTGCTCCACCACGGCTTTCAGCGCGCCCAGGTTCTCGCCGTTCCAGGTATTGGCCGGCGGGTTGGCGATGGTGATCAGCAGGGTGTGATCGCGGCGCTCCACGAGCAGCAGGTCTGATGGGGAACTCGTCATGTCATGCTTCCGATTGCAGAGAATGTTCAGAGAATCTCGCTGTCCCCCTCGAGCAGCAGCCGGCGCGCGACGATCACGCGCATGATCTCGCTCGTGCCTTCCAGTATCTGGTGCACCCGCGAGTCGCGCAGGTAACGCTCCAGGGGATATTCCTTGATGTAGCCGTAGCCGCCGTGTATCTGCAGCGCGTCGTTGCAGATATCGAAACAGAGGTCTGTGGCGAAGCGCTTGGCCATGGCGCAATAGACCGTCGCATCCGCATCGCCCCGGTCGAGCTTGGAGGCGGCCAGGCGCACCATCTGCCGCGACGCCACCAGGTTTGTGGCCATGTCGGCCAGCTTGAACCGCAGCCCCTGGAAACTGCCGATGGTGCGGCCGAAGGCGCGGCGTTCGCCCATGTAGGCCCGGCACTGCTCCACGGCCGCCGCCGCGGTGCCCACCGAGCAGGCGGCGATGTTGACCCGGCCGCCGTCCAGCCCGCGCATGGCGATTCTGAAGCCCTCGCCCTCTTTGCCCAGGAGACGCGCCGCGGGCACCATCGCATTCTCGAAAACCACCTGCCGGGTCGCCTGGCTGTTCCAGCCGAGCTTCGCTTCCTTGCGGCCGTACGAAATGCCGGGCGCGCCGGCGTCGACGGCGAAGGCGCTGATGCCGGATGCGCCGGGCCGCGGGCCGGAACCGTCGGCAACCCTGGCCATGACCACGAGCACGTCGGTATCCCCCGCCCCGGAGATGAACGCCTTGGTGCCGTTCAGCACGTACCCGCCTTCGGCTTTCGTGGCGGAGGTTTTCAGGGCCGCGGCATCGCTGCCGGCCCCCGGTTCGGTGAGGCAGTAGGATGCCAGCGACTCACCGGCGGCGAGTGCCGGGCAGAGCGCATCCCGGGTCTGTGGGTTCGCGTAGGCGCCGACCATCCAGGTGGCCATGTTGTGGATGCTGATGAACGCCGTGGTGGACGTGCAGCCCCGCGCCAGTTCCTCCAGCACGATGCTGGCGTCGAGGCGCGAGAGGCCCAGCCCGCCCGCTTCCTCCGGCGTATAGAGCCCGCAGAAGCCCAGTTCGCCGGCCCCTTCGATGGCGTCCCGCGGAAACTCCTGGTGCTCGTCCCAGTGCGCGGCCCGGGGGGCCAGTTCGTTGTCGGAGAACTGGCGCGCCGCATCCCGGAAGGCAGCCTGCTGGTCTGTCAGTTCGAAATCCATCGCGGTTTATCCTACGTCGAACCAGTCGATGGGAGCGAGCCCCCGGGTCTCGAGGTAGGCATCGGCGCGGGAGAAATGGCGGCAGCCGAAAAACCCGCGGTGCGCGGAGAGCGGCGACGGGTGCGGCGCGGCCAGCACGCAGTGGCGGGAGCGGTCGACGATGTCCCCCTTGCGCTGGGCATAGCTCCCCCACAGCATGAACACCAGCCCCTCGCGCCCGGTATTGAGGACGTTGACGATCTCATCGGTGAACGTCTCCCAACCCTTGCCCTGGTGGGAGGCGGCCCTGCCCCGTTCCACGGTCAGCACCGCGTTCAGCAGCAGCACGCCCTGCCGGGCCCAGGCATCCAGGCAGCCGCGGCTGCCGTCCAGGCGCCTGCCGGGGGCGCCGAGATCGTCGTTGATCTCCTTGAAGATGTTTTCCAGCGAGGGCGGCAGGGGCACGCCGGGCTGTACCGAGAAGCACAGGCCGTGCGCCTGGCGCGGCCCGTGATACGGGTCCTGGCCGATGATGACCACTTTCACGTCGGGCAGCGGCGTGAGGTCCAGGGCATGGAAGATGTTGCTCCCTCGCGGGTAGATCACCTTGCGCGCCTGCTTCTCCCGCTTGAGGAACTCCCGCAGCCGCTGCATGTAGGGCTTGCCGAACTCGGCCGTCAGCGCCGCCTTCCAGGACGCTTCCAGCCTGACCCGGTCCTGGGCCGCGGCGCCTTCAGTCATCGTCGTCCCCGTGCTTCCCGGCGGCTTCGGCACGCGGGCGCAGGAGGGGAAACAGCAGCACGTCCCGAATGGAGGCGGAATCGGTCAGCAGCATGACGAGGCGGTCGATGCCCACACCTTCGCCGGCGGTCGGCGGCAGCCCGTACTCCAGGGCCGTGATGTAGTCCGCATCAAAGCGCATGGCCTCGTGGTCGCCGGTGTCGCCCCGGGCGGCCTGCTCGCGGAAGCGCCCGGCCTGGTCGGCCGGGTCGTTCAGCTCGCTGAAGCCGTTAGCGATCTCCCGGCCGGCGATGAACAGCTCGAACCGGTCCGTCACCCCCGGGTCCGCATCGTTGCGGCGGGACAGCGGGGAGACTTCCGCCGGGTAGTGGGTGATGAAGGTGGGCTGGATCAGGCGCTTTTCGACGCAGGCCTCGAACACCTCCATTTGCAGCTTGCCTATGCCCCGGTGTTCTTTCCTAATCAACGCATTCACGTTTTCCTCAAACGAGTCCGCAGCCCGCTGGTTCTCGTCCTGAATCTTTTCTTTTAGCCCCTCCCTGGGGAGGAGTGCGCGAAGTGCGCTTTCGTCCTTCAAATCTTCCCAGGTCAGACTCGTATGCTCTACAAGTGACTCTTTCAGGGTCATTTTCTCGAAGTCATTTTCGAAATCGATGTCTTCACCCTGATAGCGAACTACTTTGTTCTTGCCGCTAACCTCGTCCCTCACCCGGCGCAACATCTCCTCCGTCAAACTCATCAGTGCCCGATAATCCTGATAGGCCCAGTAAAACTCGAGCATGGTGAATTCGGGATTGTGGCGGGTGGACAGGCCCTCGTTGCGGAAGTTGCGGTTAATCTCAAAGACCCGCTCGAAGCCCCCCACGACGAGCCGCTTCAGGAACAGCTCCGGGGCCACGCGCAGGTAGAGGTCCATGTCCAGGCTGTTGTGATGAGTCACGAACGGCCGCGCCAGGGCGCCGCCTGGGATGGAGTGCATCATCGGGGTTTCCACCTCCAGGAAATCCCGTTCCTCGAAGAATTTTCGGATCTCCCGCACCACCCGGGAACGCACCTCGAACATGCGGCGGGAATCCTCGTTGACGATGAGATCGACGTATCGCTGGCGGTAGCGGGTCTCCTGGTCGGTGAGGCCGTGGAATTTTTCCGGCAACGCCCTGAGCGTCTTGTTGAGCAGCAGCGCTTCCGAGGCACGGACGGTCAGTTCGCCCCGGTTGGTCCGCATGAGCCGGCCGCGCACCCCCACGATATCGCCGATATCCCATAGCGACTTGACCTCGTCGTAAGCCTCCGCGCCAAGGTCGTCCCGGGTCAGGTAACACTGAATGCGGCCGCTCAGGTCCTGAAGCGTCACGAAGCTGGCCTTGCCCATCACCCGGCGCAGCATCACCCGCCCGGCAACCGCCGTGGAAACCGGTTCCGCTTCCAGGGCCGCCTTGTCGGAGCCCGCATGGACTTTCTGCAGCGTTTCCGCCTCGGCCTCGCGGCGAAACCCGTTGGCATAGGCGCCACCCGCGGCCAGCCAGCGCCGATGCTTGGCGCGGCGGCTCTCTATGACATTACGCTCGTCGCTCACCCTCAGAATCCCGCTTTCAGGCTCGCTTCCATGAAACCGTCGATATCGCCGTTCAACACCGCGGTTGGGTCCGACCGCTCCACGCTCGTCCGCAGATCCTTGACCCGGGACTGGTCGAGCACGTAGGAGCGTATCTGGCTCCCCCAGCCGATATCCGCCTTCTGTTCCTCGATGGCCGCCTGCTCCGCCCGCCGGGCCTGCACCTCCAGTTCATAGAGCTTCGCCCGGAGCTGCTTGTAGGCGTTGTCCCGGTTCTGGTGCTGGGACCGCTCGCTCTGGCACTGCACCACCGTATTGGTGGGCAGGTGGGTGAGTCGTATGGCCGAGTCCGTGGTATTCACATGCTGACCGCCGGCCCCGCTCGCCCGGTACGTATCCACCCGAACATCGGCCGGATTGATCTCGATATCGATATCGTCCTCCACCTCCGACGACACGAACACCGACGCGAACGAGGTATGCCTCCGATTACCCGAGTCGAAAGGCGACTTGCGTACCAGCCGGTGCACCCCCGTCTCGGTGCGCAGCCATCCAAAAGCGTAGCTGCCCGAGACCTGCACGGTCGCGCTCTTGATACCGGCCACCTCCCCGGGAGAGAGTTCCACGATCTGCATGTCGAAATCCCGCGTCTCGCCCCAGCGCAGGTACATGCGCAGCAGCATCTCCGCCCAGTCCTGTGCCTCCGTGCCGCCGGACCCCGACTGAATGTCAACGAACGCGTTGGACGGATCCCGCTCACCCCGGAACATCCGCCGGAATTCCAGCTCGCCGATCTGCTTCTCGAGCGGGTCAAGCTCGCCGTCGATCTCGTCGAGGGCATCCTGGTCGCCCTCGTCCGCCGCCAGTTCCAGCAGTTCACCGAATTCGGCAAGGCTTTCCGGCAACGGCCCGAGCGCAGCCACGGTTTCCTCCAGCCGGGCACGCTCCGTGGACAATCGCCGCGCTTCGTCCGGATCGTCCCAGAGCCCCGGATCGGCTAGCGCGCGCTCGACTTCCTCGAGCCGCGCACGACGCGCATCGAAGTCAAAGATACCCCCTCAGCGCCGCCGTGCGCTCAGTGAGTTGCCTGATGCGTTCGCGAACGGAAGTGATCTCCGCCATCTCGAATTCGGTCGGACCGTCCAAAAGCGCGCAAGTTTAACGCCTTTGGATGAAATTGTTTCATGAAAGTTTCCACCCCGGCGCGCCGGGGCGCTGACGCGCAAGGAACAGAAACCCGCTGGGAGGGAGTAGGTGTGCGGTGCGGGTATCCGGCACCTTTAAAGCACCCCTGCGCCGTTGAATTCCAAGACAACGCGTCCGCTTGGCGTGCCGGATACCCGTACCGCATACCTGCTCTCGGAGCCGAATCGAAGGAACTGTTAAAAATCCGGTGAAAAAAAATATCCATTCAAAACAATGAGTTGAAGATTTGTTCCATGCGAGATTCTTCTCCGGCGCCCCGCAGCGTTGATGTGCAAGGAACCGTTGGTACCAGGATGAGAGCCGGTGGCCGCTACCGCAGTATCATTAGCTCCGAAAAACCGGTAACCGACCCACACCGATCGCACCGAATCATGTCCGCCCATTCAACAACCGCCCAGGCCCACCCAAACATCGCGCTCCTCAAATACTGGGGCAAACAGGACAGGCCGGGAAACCTCCCCGCAACGCCGTCACTGTCGATCACCCTGGACACGCTGACCACGACCACCACCGTGCGCCATGCGCGCACCGACTCGATATCCCTCAACGGCGATGCGCTCGAAGACCGCGGAATCGATGCGGCACTCGCCGACTGGCGTCGCGATTACGACATTCCGCCGCTCGCCATCGAGACCCGAAACAGCTTCCCCACCGCCGCGGGCCTCGCCTCCTCCGCATCCGGATTCGCGGCTCTGGCAACGGCAATCGACGGACATTGCCGGCTGGGCCTGTCGGCAGGCGGGCGGTCTGCGCTGGCGCGGCGCGGCTCGGCATCCGCGGCCCGGTCCATCCACGGGGGCTTCGCTACGCTCTGTGGGCCGAATTGGCAGGCGTCGCAATTGATGAGTGCGGATTCCTGGCCGTTGAAGGTGGTGGTCGCAATCACCTCGTCGGCCCCGAAAGCCGTCTCTTCCCGCGAAGGCATGGCGATCTCCAGGCGTTCCTCGCCCTACTTCGACGCCTGGGTGTCCGCCACGGCGGGTGACTTCGGTTCGATGCGCGACGCCGTGTTGCGCCGCGACTTCGCGCGCCTTGCGGAACTGTCGGAAGCGAGCTGCCTCAGAATGCACGGCCTCATGATGAGCGGCGACCCGGCACTGCTCTACTGGAACGCCGGTACGCTGAGCTGCATCGAGGCCCTGCGCGGCCTGCGCCAGGCTGGGCGCAGCGTCTTCTTCACGGTGGATGCGGGTCCCCAGGTCAAGGCTGTTTGCACATCCCCCGATGCCCGGGCGGTTCAAGAGCTGCTGCGCGCACAGCCGGGTGTTCAGGACATCCTGACGGTGGGATTGGGCGGCGGCGCCGTCGTGGTGGACGGATGATATCGGCCACCGCACCCGGCAAGGTGGTACTGTGGGGCGAGTACGCGGTGCTGGAGGGAGCTCCGGCAGCCGTACTGGCCGTGGACCGATTCGCCGGATGTGTACTCGAGACCAGCCGGACATGGCGCTTCTCAACGGGCGGTTTCGAGGCGCCGGCAACCGAATTCGCGCGCCTGCCGTCCAGGACGCCGGCCGACGCCGCGGCCATCCTGCCCTGGCAGGTGCTTCAGGAGATTCCCGAGGCGCCGTCAACCCCCGTTTCGGTGAACATGAACACCCACGGATTTTTCAGTGGCGGGGCGAAGCTGGGACTGGGTTCCAGCGCGGCCCTCTGCGTTTCCGCGCAAGCCGCGTTCGCCGCGCTCGCGGGCAACAGGCCCGACCGCGGACAAGCCCTGGCCGCCCACCGGAGCCTCCAGGCAGGACGCGGCAGCGGAATCGATATTGCCGCCAGCTTCCTCGGCGGTTGCCTGCGCTTTCAGAACGGCAAGGCGGAATCTATTCCGGACGCCTTGCCCCATCGCTGCTTCGTCTGGGTTGGCGAATCGGCCCGAACCCGCCGCAAACTCGACTTCTTCGCCGACTACCTCGCGCATGGCGACCGAACGGCGCTGAAGGCGCTGGCGAGCCGCTCCGAGCAGCTCTTCAACGACCTGTCGCGCGATGCGCTGGACGCCTACGCCAACGCCCTGAAAGCGCTGGACAGCGCCGCCGGATTAGGTGTCTACTCACCGCCTCATCTTGCCGCCGAGCGCCTGGCCAACGCGTCCGGCCTGGTTTACAAACCGTGCGGCGCAGGCGGCGGAGATGTAGGCGTAGCCGTTGCCGACTCCCCCGAACCGCTGCCCCGATTCGCAGCCTCGGCAGAGGCGCTTGGATTTACGATTCTCAACCTGGAGATGGCTGCGCATGGCGTTCAAGTCGAATACACCTGAGCCGGAGGCCGCTCCGCACACCAACCGTTGACATGCCCGATGTGCGGCAACATCATCCTGTTGTCGAAGTACCGGTTCGCCGTCATGACCAAGAGCCTGTTTTCGTTCCTTCTTTGCCTCGCCGTCACCTGCTTTTCGGCAAACGCCAGGACGGCCGAGATCGACACGGCCCAACTGTTCAAATCGGTGGCCGAACTGCGCGCCGAAATCGAGCAGATCCGCGAGGTCATGGGCGAGCCGCTGCCGCCCAGCCGGGAGGTGCGCATTCACGATGCCGTGCCGCGGCACGTTTTCTACCAGGCACAGACGCTGTTCAGGAAATCGAACCAGTTTGCGCAACAGATGGCGGGCGTTTCACGACAGCCGCCGAGACTGGCGCCGGAGGGAGACATCGGCTCCGCGGACGTGCTGGGTGTTCTGGACGACACCCGCGGGCAGATCGGCCTGGTGAAAGCGGCTTTGGGGATCGATGCGCCGGTGGCGGAGGCAAAGCTCGACCGTCGTGCGCGGCCTTCGGACGTGTTGTACGACCTCATTGAAGCAGGACGCGTCATCAACTTCATCAGCGGGCGCACCGTAGCCTGGACCACCGTGTACGATCGGGTACTCCTGGCAATCACCTATGTCGGGGGCGCCCTGCCGGAATCCGACCGGTTTCCGCCCCTTTCCCCGTTCGAGCCCGGCAAGTTCCCACAGGACGTCATCGGCCGCCTTCAGCAATGCATGGAGTTGTCGAGGGAGCCGGCGGCAGAGCACGGCGTGGCCGTGTTGAGAGTCGAACCCATCAGGCGCACCGAGGTCGGGCCCACGGTCATCGAGGTGCTGGACGTGGCGACCATAGTACTGTCCGACCTTGCCGAGCTGACTTATGAAATGGGGGCTGAAGACGTACCCACTCCCGAGTACCCCCGTCCGAACCGAGTGTTCCCCTCGCATGTGTTTCAACTGGTCGGGGTGCTGGTAAGGCAACTGGAGATGCTCGCCAGCGGCTAGTGTCCTGTCCCGCGCCGCTTAATCAAGCCGGTATGCGGTGGCCGCCGCGTCGCGAAAGAGCCAGGTTTTTTCGTCGTCGGAGGCGTCGATCACCAGCTTCTTGAAGGCGTTCCAGAGCACCGCATACGAACAGCTCGCCTTGTCCACCGGAAAGTTGCTCTCGAACATGCAGCGCTCGACGCCGAAACAGTCGATGGCGTGTCGGTAGTAGCGGCCGGCGGCGGCGACCAGTTCGTCCGAGTTCGCGGGGACGGCGCGCTTGTGGAAGCCGAAACCGTTGATCGGCATGAAGATACCCCCCAGCTTGGCGTAGACGTTTTCGCAACGTCCCAGATCCGCAATGTCGGACTGCCACTTGCGGAAAATCTCCTCGCGCCTGCCTTCATACGGGCCGATGCCGAGGGGGCCGCCGAAATGATCGAAGACGATGGTGGTATCCGGAAAAGCCCGGGCCAGGTCGGTCAGTTCCGGAATTTGCGCATGGTACAGCCAGGCATCGAAAGACAGCCCGCGCCGCCCTAGTTCTGCGAAGCCCTCCCGAAATGCCGGCTCGAGCAGCAGGTGTTCCGATGGGTTTGTGTGGGAATTGCGAACCTCTTCACTGGCGTCCCACCCTGCAGCGTGACGGATGCCGCGAAACCGGCCACTGGCCGCCATGTGGGCATCGAGTACTTCGCCCACGGCCGCGCGGAGGGTCAGGTCTGCGAAGCTGACGATGCCGGCGCAGGCGCGCATGTTTCCGTATCCGCCGCTGGCGGACATGGCCGCCATACGGTTGACAAACTCGGTCTCGCCAACGGGCCTGAGGGATTCCGGCCCGTCAGCCCGGTACATGGCCATGCATTCGACGAATACGGTGCTGACAATGTTGTGGCCGCTATCGGTGTCCTCCAGCAGTTCATCGAGCAGGTAGCGGCTGCGCTCGTTGTCCCACAGGTGATGATGGGGGTCGCAGATCGGGCGATCGGGCTCGATGATAGGTTCCCGTACCTGGGCCAGCCATTCGTCTCTGTCCATATCCGCCTGTTGCCGCCGGGTAGTGTCCTCGTTACGCAAGTTTAACCGGACGCCGTTCCCAAAAAACGCCGCATCTGCCACCATGCGCTCTTTTCGCGGCAACGGGGGCAACATGTATCCGGGCAAGTGGGGCATTGAATTTCCGGACAAGCCGGCAGTCGTGCACGCCGTCACCGGCGCGGCGGTCACGCACGGCCAACTCAACGAACGGTCCAACCGCTTGGCGCAACTTCTGTGGGACCAAGGCCTCCGCCGCGGCGACCACATCGCCGTGTTCATGGAAAACAACCTCCGCTTCTTCGAAGTGGTCTGGGCCGCGCTCCGTTCCGGGCTCTACATCACCACCGTCAATCGCTATCTCACCGCCGAGGAGGCGGGTTATATCGTCGACAACTGCGAGGCACAGGCGCTCATCGCATCCGCTCACCTCGGCAGTGTCGCCGCGGAGATTCCGCCCTTTGCGTCCCGTTGCCACACCTGGCTGATGGTCGATGGCGTCGTCGATGGCTACGAACCCTACGAGGAATCGATCGCGGGGTTTCCGGCAACAAATCTGGCGGAAGAGCCGGCGGGCGCCTTCATGCTCTACAGCTCCGGCACCACCGGGCGGCCCAAGGGAATCGTGCGGCCCCCGCCCGACCAGATGATTCATGAAGACCCTGGCCCGCTGACCGCGGTGCTGAAGATGCTGTGGGCGCTCGACGAGTCCAGCGTGTACCTGTCCCCCGCACCCCTGTATCACTCCGCTCCGATATCGTTCTGCATTGCGGTACAGACACTGGGGGGCACGGTGGTGATGATGCCCCGATTCGATGCCGTCGGGGCCCTCAGGGCCATCGAGGAACATCGCGTCACCCACAGCCAGTGGGTGCCGACCATGTTCAGCCGGATGTTGAAGCTCACCGACGAAGACCGCCTCGGATTCGACCTCTCCTCGCACACGGTGGCGATCCACGCCGCCGCGCCCTGCCCCGAAGCCGTGAAACGGCAGATGCTGGACTGGTGGGGGCCGATCCTCTACGAATACTACGCCGGCACCGAGTTCAACGGCCTGACCCACGTTACCCCCCAGGAGTGGCTCGAGCATCCGGGCACGGTCGGCAAGCCGCTTGTGGGGGTCATCCACATCTGCGACGAGGACGGCGAGGAACTGCCGGTGGGCGAAGCGGGAATCGTCTATTTCGAGATGCCGCAATTGCCGTTCGAGTACTACAAGGACTCCGAAAAGACCCGTTCCGCCCAGCATCCGGAGCATCCCACCTGGACGGCCCTCGGCGACGTGGGTTACGTGGACGCGGACGGATTCCTGTACCTCACCGACCGCGCGACCTTCATGATCATCAGCGGCGGCGTGAACATCTATCCCCAGGAAATCGAGGACGCCATGATCATGCACGACAAGGTGCTCGATGTTGCCGTGGTCGGCGTGCCCGACGAGGAGATGGGCGAAGCCGTAAAGGCCGTGGTACAGCTCGCCGGCGGCGTCCCCGAAAGCGATGAGCTGGCGGTCGAGCTGCTCGCCTACACCCGCGACCGCATCGCCCACTACAAGTGCCCGAAGAGCATCGATTTCATCGACGAGTTGCCGAGGCTGCCCACGGGCAAGCTCTACAAGCGGCTGCTCAAGGACAAGTATTGGGGCCGTTCGGGATCAAGAATCGTCTGACCTGGCCCTGTCGGGGATCGAGCGGATTTCCGGGTTTGGCTCCCTCCGGCCCACCCGGACGCTGACGTTGAAGGAACAAAGCCTGATCTCGGGAAAGAGTTTGTATGCGGCGCTTCCCTTTCGGCGCGTTAAGCTCGTCCGAAAGCCTTAAGTACCGCAGGATGATGTGGCCGTGCGCCGAAAGGGAAGCGCCGCATGCGAACTCGCTGCCCGGTGCTGGAGACTGTTCGACGCGAGTATGCGGAGGTGTCCTTGTTTGGTCTCGGAGGGAATCCTGCAACTACTCGCCGATCGCGATTTCCGCATTGAGTTCCCCGACGCGCAGTTCTCCCTCACGGGTTTGTCCGCCGATCTCGAGAAACCGCCGCATGGCGGTTCGGGAGCCGCTGTTGCGCAGCAGTTGCTGGAACAGGAACGCTTCTTCGCGCAGCCCCTCGGCAAGCGGGCGCTCCGCCTGGTTCACCGCGGCCTTGGCCAGGCGCACGGCCTCGATGGGGAACGAGGCGATCCGGCCGGCGAGCCTGTCGACAAAGGGCCCGATTTCTTCCGGTTCGAAGATGCGGTTGAGATAGCCCCAGCGCTCGGCGGTTTCCGCATCGATGTCGTCGCCGCCCAGGATGATCTCCATGGCCCCGCCGCGCCCGACCAGTCTCGGCAGCCGTTGCGTTCCCGTGCCGCCCGGCAGGATGCCCAGCGGCACCTCCATCTGATTGACGACGGCCTTCCCGCGAACGCCGAAACGCATGTCGAAGCTCGCCGCCAGCTCGCTGCCTCCACCGCCTACACGGCCCTCGATCTGGGCGATGGTCACCTTGTCCATGATCCGAAAACGCTCACACATGACGTGGAACGGATTGAGTTCCTCTTCGCGGCGGGCCTCGCCCTCCGTGGGGAAGTCCAGGATGAGCGACACGTCGAAATGGGCGATGAAGAAATCCGGGTCCGCACTCTTCAACACAACGACCGCCAGGTTCCGGTCCAATTCCAACTCCTCGGAAAGCTTCAGCAACTCGATATACAAGTCACGCGTCATGAGATTGATCGGTGGGTTGCTGACGGTCACCCGGGCGATCGAATCCGCAATGTCCACATCCAGCAGGTCGTATTCGTATGCCATGTTTTCTCCTGATAAATCTCGCTCGGCGGCTCAATAAATCGACACCCCCAGTTGAGCGTAGAACAGCCTCCCCTGCCAGGGCACGATGGAGTCGCTGCGGTAGATGCGGCCGCAACAGACCTCGAACTCGCCCGGGTCGGGATAGTTGTCGAACAGGTTCTCGACACCCAGTTTGAGTGCGTAACGCCCCCGGAACGCGGCGTTCGCTTCCAGGTCGACCAGCACTTCCCGGCCAAACTGCTGGACATCGGCAAGGCTCGCATCGCTCGCGTTCCTGTACTTTCCGAAATAGCGGGCGCGCAACAGCAGGTCGAGGAACGTCCAGGCGTGACTCAGGCTGACCACACCCCGGGTTTCGGGGCTGCCCTTCTCGATGTCGTGCCTGGCCTCTTCATCCACGAAGCGCCCCAGGTCCACGACCTCGGTCCGGTTGAAATTGAACGCGGCCTGTACGGACGTCGTACCCAAGGACCAGTCGAAACTGCCCGCGGCCACCAGGTCGACACCGCTGGTTACCGTCACCACATCGTTGGTGAAAAAGCGCACCCGGGCGATGTCGTTGGCGCCGGGAACGCCGAGTTCGATAAGACGCAGGGCCGCATCCGCATCGACGATGAACTGGGACGACATGACGATGCGGTCATCCAGGCGGATGCGGTAGTAGTCGAGGGTGAGCGTCCCGCCGGAAAACGGTTGGGCAGCCAGGCCCAGTGTGAACGAATCCGACCGCTCGGGGTCGAGCGGCCGGGCGCCAAACAGCCCCGCGGCAGCGTGGGTGGGCGGAAAGACGCCCTCCGCCCGCGGAATTCCGGCGGCGTCGATCCGGGTCGATACCACGCTCGTCGAAATCTGGCCGGGCGTCGGCGCCCGGAACCCGGTGCCGACCGAGCCGCGCAGATTGACCCGGTCAGTGAGCCGGTAGCGGGTGGCGCGCTTCCAGATGGCAACGCTGCCGAAGTCGTCGAAGTGCTCGTAGCGCGCGGCGGCGTTGGCCAGCCACTTGTCGGTCAGGTCGACTTCGAGATCGATATAGCCCGCGTAGCTCTGGCGCGTCCGGTTGGAAGCGAAGGTGGGCGGATAGCCGGGGAAACCGTTCGAACCGATGGGAACGGCATTGTTCACCGGATCGCCCGCGGGGCAGAGCGCACCGACAGCCTCGAAACCCGGTATACGGCATTCGATGACGGCCAATCCGTCGTCCGGGTCCGCATCGACTTCGGCTTGGGTAATCTCGAAATTGAACGGATCCGCCACGCCGAACGGGCCGACCCGGTAGGACGGCGGATCTCCGGCCTTGATGCGGTAGCCCTCCTCGCGGTACTCGAAGCCGAAGGCCAGGTTCAGGGGGCTGGCCAGCCCAACTAACAGTGGCCAGGCGAGATCCGCGTTCAGCGCCAGTTCTTCGTTGGACAGCGTCCCCGGCTGGAACCGGGTCGGCGTGTCGGGCCCGAGCGACGGATTCAGGGTGTTCTCGATGCGATAGCGAATCTCGTCGAAACCGTAGCTCGCCGAGACATCGAAGGTCAGACCGGAACCATGGCTGCCCGAGAGGCCGCCGGCAACCGCGTAGTCGGTGACGTCACCGGAGAACTGCGGCGTGAATCCGGAGGGGTACAGGCTGGCCCTGGGGTCGTGGATGGAACCGTCCGCCAGGCGAACCGGCAGAAGCTGGCTGACGCCGGGGCGGCGGTAGAAGAAACCGCCGGTCTGGTCCTTGCCGGCGTAGGACGCAAAGCCATACATCTCCAGACCCGCGGTCAGGGGCAGCACCGCGTTCACCAGGGCCAGCGCCTGCTCCCGGTCCGGCTGGCCCCAGATCTGGGCGGGGCTCCCGAACGGCCGGTTGCCGCCCACGGTGTGGAAATTTTCCGCATAGCGGTCGTCGAGATCGTCCGGGACGCCGTCGCTGCCGAGCGCTGCCTGCAGAATCTCACCGCTTGGGGAATACTCATAGGTGAGCGCATCCGGCCCGTAGTAGGTGACGCCGCCCACCGTCAAGCGGCTCCTCGTCGCGGCCAGCGGCGACTGGCCGGACCCCGCAATGGTCAGGTCATAGGGTTCCGAGCGGCTGGTAGGCGCCGAATCGGAATACTGGCCGCTGACATTGACGAAACCCCCGTTCGGCAACGGAAACCCCGCGTTACCTTCGACGGTGATCTCCTCGCCGTCCCCTTCGTCGTAACCTCCGGCACGCAGGCGCAACTCGGCCCCTGAGTCCGCGCGCCGCAGGTTGAAATTGACAACCCCGGCAATGGCGTCCGAACCGTACTGGGCGGCCGCCCCGTCACGCAGTACTTCCATGGACTCGATGGCAATGGATGGAATGCTGCCCATGTCCGGGCCGTGCGAACCGAAGCCGCCGATCTGCATCAGCGCGGCCCGGTGGCGGCGCTTGCCGTTGATGAGCACCAGCGTGTGGTGGGAATCCAGGCCCCGCATGTGCGTCGGGCGAATGAACGAGGCGCCGTCGGAAATCGGCTGCCTCCGCACGGAAAACGAAGGCACGATCGCATTGAGCACTTCGATGAGGTCGGACGAGTTGACGCTCGCCACCTGCTCGGGCCCGAACACGTCCACCGGTACCGCCGTGTCCACCGCGGCCCGGGCCCGGCGGCGCGTGCCGATGCTCACCACTTCCTCGACAATTTCCGCCCCGCCGCCGTCAACAGCCTGTTCGGCAGCCACCGCGGCGCCAACCGGAATCAACGCAAGCGCCAAGAGAAGAATCGGGATCATCGAAACGTCAAAGGGGGGTATCGCGCCAATCTATACCAACATCTTGAAAAAGCAACAAACAGCGATGCGAACGCTCAATCCTCCGCCGCTTTTGTGCATAATGGCCAGCCGCACTGGGGGAATCGCTTTAGAGCATGCAAGCGCTGCACAAGTCCATCGTCGATCGAATCGATGCGCTCGCCGAGGTGCTGCTGGGTGTATCCCACGAGATTCACGCCCGCCCCGAACTCGCCTTTCATGAATTCCACGCCTGCGAGTTGCTGACCCGCACCCTCGAGCAGCAGGGTCTGGCGGCGGAGAAGGGCGTATTCACCCTGGAGACGGCCTTCGAGGCGCAGATCAACCCGGACAGCACAGGCCCCACGGTCGCCGTGCTCGCGGAATACGATGCCCTGCCCGGAATCGGCCACGCCTGCGGCCACAACCTGATCGCCACGGCGGCGCTCGGCGCGGCGATCGGGCTCGAGGCGGTAAGCGAGCAACTCCCCGGGCGCGTGCGCCTGATCGGCACGCCCGCCGAGGAAAAGGGCGGCGGCAAGGAACTGATGGCGCGCGCTGGCGCGTTCGACGGCGTGGACGCGGCGATGATGATCCATCCCGCCGGCGTCAACCTAGCGACCATGCCCTGTATCTGTGTCGCGGAGGTGGAAGTTACCTACCACGGCCGCTCCGCCCATGCCTCGGTTTCGCCGCACAAGGGCATCAACGCCCTCGACGGCCTGCTGCTCGCCTACCAGGCCATCTCCAACCTCCGCCAGCACATCAGGAAAGACGAGCGCATTCACGGCGTCATCACCGAGGGCGGCGAAGCGCCCAACATCGTGCCCGACCGGGCCAGCGGCGACTTCTACGTGCGCGCCGCCGACGAAGAGGCCCTGGCCGCGCTCAAGCCGCGGGTGCAGGCCTGTTTCGAGGCGGGGGCCCGGGGCAGCGGCAGCGAGGTGGAAATCAACTGGGCCAACGTCGACTACCTCGACCTGAACACCAACTGGCCACTGGCCGCGGCGTTCCAGGCCCACGGCGAGAGCCTCGGCCGGGAATTCCTCGACTGGCAGGAGCTCGGCGGCGCCGGCAGCACCGACATGGGCAACGTCAGCCACCGGGTGCCCTCGATCCATCCCATGCTGGCAGCCGCGCCCCGGGACGTCGTCATTCACAACCCCGAGTTTGCCCGGTGGGCGCGCTCCGGCATGGGCGATGCCGCCGCCATCGACGGCGCCAAGCTGCTGGCAATGACGGCTTCGGATTTCCTTCTGGACGGGGACCTGCGCGATGCCAGCGCTCAGGCATTCCGTATCGCCAAGGGGCTGACGGGGCCATCTCCCGGCACAACGAATCAACAGTGACCGAAAGCGAACTTGTCTCATCCGGCAATCTCCATCCGCGAAAAAGAGGTCGAGCCCGAAGGCGTCAACCGCGCGCGCCGGTCCGTTTGGCGCCCCTTCCGCTGCAATCCAGCCAATCACACTGCTTGATTCCCGACGCAATGGCCGCAAACGACCGATGAACATTGCGTTCAGCGACGAGCACGAAGCCTTCCGGGAGGAAGTGAAGGCGTTCCTGGCCACATCGCTGCCGGAAGACCTGCGCGCCGCCGAGCGGGACCGGCCGAGCTTTTTCCTGGACTACGAATACAACAACCGCTGGCACCGGATTCTCTACGAGAAGGGCTGGGCGGCGCCCGACTGGCCGGAGGAATACGGCGGCACCGGCTGGGATCTGGCGCGGCGCTACCTCTGGTCGGTGGAAACGTCCCGGGCCCACGCGCCGAGCCTGTTCCCCACGGGGATCGGCATGGTCGGCCCCATGCTGATCGGTCACGGCACCGCCGAACAGAAAAGCGCGTACCTGCCGCGCATCCTGTCCGGCGAGGACTACTGGTGCCAGGGCTACTCGGAGCCGGGCTCCGGGTCCGACCTGGCTTCCCTGAAGCTGAAGGCCGAGACCGACGGCGACGACTACGTGCTCCGCGGCACCAAGATCTGGACCTCCCACGCCCACTACGCCAACCGGATGTTCTGCCTGGTGCGCACCAGGGATACCGGCAAGCCCCAGGAAGGCATCACCTTTCTGTTGCTGGACATGGACACCCCCGGCATCACCGTGCAACCCATCCTGTTCGCCTCGGGCACCCACGAAGTGAACCAGGTGTTTTTCGATGCGGTGCGCGTTCCGAAAGCCAACACGGTCGGGAAGGAGCACCAGGGCTGGACGGTGGCCAAGTACCTCCTGGAATTCGAGCGCGGCGGCGGCGGTTCCGGCGGCTACGAAGCCGGCCTCGAACGCATTCGCCGGCTGGCTGCCAATCAGGACGCCTCCGGCCGAACCCTGCTTGACGATCCCGCATTCAAGCGCAGGCTCGACGAAACCGCGGTCAGGGTAAAGGCCATCCAGTACACGGAACTGCGCATCATGGCGGCGCTGTCCAAGGGAGAGAACCCCGGGCCGGAGTCGTCCGTACTCAAGACCGGCGGAGCGGAGATCGGCCAGCGCTTGACCGAACTGGCCGTGGAAGCGCTGGCCTACTACATTGCGCCGGACCAGCAGGACGCCATCGCCCCCGGGCAAAACCTCCAGCCGGTGGGGCCGGCCGACGGCGTGAACGCCTTTCCGCGCTATTTCAACCAGCGGGCCGGTTCGATCGCCGGCGGCAGCAACGAAGTGCAGAAAAACATTGTCGCCAAGCTGGTGCTCGGCCTCTAGTGCTCCTTCCAACTGACAATGCCGTATCAGTTGGAAGGAGCACTAATTCGCCCCGTGCGCCCGGCGCCTGGAGCCGCCGGCTAGCTTCCGGGGCAATGGCAATTCAGCCGATTTCCCCGGCGCTGGCAACGATCTTGCCCACCAGCCCGTATTCCAGCGATTCCTCGGCGCTCATCCAGTAATCGCGGTCGGTATCTTCGGCCACCTTCTCCAGAGGCTGGCCGGTGCGCTCGGCAATGATGCGGTTGATGCGCTCCCGGGTCTTGACGATCTCACGGGCATGGATCTCGATGTCGGTGGCGTCCCCGCCGAACCCGCCTGCGGGCTGGTGGATCAAGAAACGGGTGTTCGGCAGGCAGTAGCGGTGTTCCCGCTCCGGCGCCAGAAAGATATGGGTCGCGATGCTGCCCACCCAGCCGGTGCCCACCACCCGGACCGTGGGCTTGACGTAGCCGATCATGTCGAAAATGGTGTCGCCCGCCTCCACGTGGCCGCCGGGGGAGCCGATGAACATGGTGATGGGTTCGTCGGATTCGAACGACAGGCTCAAGAGCCGCTCCGCCGTGCGCTGGGCCACATCCTTGGTGATCTCGCCGAACAGCGTGAGCGTGCGATGCTTGAACAGCGTGCTCTCGAGCATGTTGAACTGCTTCGCCGCTTCCATGATGTCCTGCTCGCCGTCGAGCCTGGCCATACTCGCTCCTCTGGTTTCGTTCCGGTCCCCGCCCCGGCTTCGGTGCCCCGTCCTGCGCTCCGGGAGGTTGGAACCGGAGAACATGAGGGCCTGTGCCTGGCGATCGGGCCGGTCTTGTATAGACTGGGCGCGAGATTCTACATGAGTGTGGACGGGGGCGTCAGGCACTGCCGGCGCAATGCCCCCACTCGAAAGCGGCGAACGGGTGCGAACTCGACAGAATTGACATTCCGATCCGCGAACGAACTGCGAACGAACTGCGAACGAACTGCGAACAAAGAAGATAAGGGAGCAACTATGGACACCGCCATCGTCATTGGCGTCGGCCCCGACCGGGGGCTCGGCGCGCAACTCTGCCGGCGCTTCGCCGGGCTCGGTCTCAAGGTCTTCGTCGCCGGGCGCACCCGGGAATCCCTGGATGCCGTGGTGGCCAACATCGAAGCCGACGGCGGCGTTGCCGAGGCCGTGGTCACCGATGCCACCGACGAAGGCGAAGTCGCATCGCTGTTCGATGCCGCCGGAGACGGGCTCAAGCTGGCCATCTACAACGTCGGCAACAACACGCCCGGACGCATCGCCGAAATGGATGCCGGCTATTTCGAGGCTGCCTGGCGCACCGGCTGTTTCGGCGGTTTCCTGGTCGGCCGGGAAGCGGTGCGGCGGTTTCTCGCCGGCGCTTCCCCGGCAGCGGGCGGCTCCGGGCCGGAAACCACACCCGCATCGAGCGGCACACGCGGTACGCTGCTGTTCACCGGCGCGAGCGCATCCCTGCGTGGGCGGGAGAATTTCGGCGCGTTCAACTCGGCCAAGGGGGCATTGCGCAATCTCGCGCAGGCCATGGCCAAGGAGGTCGGGCCGGAAGGGGTGCACGTCGGCCATGTGGTCATCGACGGCGGCATTGCCGGCGAGAAGATTTTCAGGCGCTTCCCCGATTTGGCAAAGGACTCCAGCGGCGGAAGGCTGATTTCACTCGAGGGAATCGTCGACGGTTATGTGCACCTGTATCGGCAGCCGCCCACGGCCTGGACCTTCGAACTGGACCTGAGGACCTCTGTCGAGAACTGGTAGCCGGCCGGGGCCGTTTAACCGGCCGACATCGGTGCTGTTCAGGAATCGACCAGGGCGGAGGCGTACCCCCGTACGACCACCAGGCCGTCCTGATTGGTGGTTTCCACCTTGAGGTTCACGACCGGTTCGCCGTCTTCCTCGCCGACGTCCTCGACCGTGGCCGTGGAATTCAGTGTATCGCCCGGCCACACCTGGTTGGTGAAGCGCACGCCGTACTTCTTCAGCCGGCCGTCGCCCACGTAGTTGGTCAGCATGCGGCCGGTCATGCCCATGGTGAGCATGCCGTGGGCGAACACCGTGGGGTAGCCGGCGACCTCCCTGGTGAACGGCTCATCGGTGTGCAACGGGTTGTAATCGCCCGAAGCGCCCGCGTACTGGACGAGCTGCGTGCGCTTGAGGTCTTCGACCAGGCATTCCGAATAGGTGTCGCCCACGTTCAGTTCACTTGCTTTCAATGCCATTTTCTTTCCTCAATAGTCGCGGATCACGTTTTCAAGCCCTTCGGGTCCCCACCCTATGACTGCCTTCCCGTCGGGATGGAGCATGGCTCCCGTTCGCCTCCTATTGCTCGACCGGGCGCTCGGTTTGAACGCCCACGCCGCGCGCGGTGATGGCGAGTTCGCCGTTCTGGTCGCGGTACTCGGTGATGGTCTCCGAGAACGTAAGCTTGCCGGCCCGCTTGCTCTCCCGTTCCCAGGTCTTGCCAGGCTTCACCGTGGCGGTCAGCACGTCGCCCGGGCCGATGTGCCGGTGGTACTCGAAGTGCTGCTCGGCGTGCAGGCCGCCGCCCCCGCCGCCACCACCGCCGCCGGACCCTTCCCGCTTGATGCCCGTCGCCTCTTTCCCCGAGCCGAACCAGGGCTTGCCGATCTTCGGGCGCAGAAAGTAATCCGGGTCGAACTGGGCGCTCGACTGGGCAAAGGTGGGCGGCGCGATGACACGGCCGGGCTCCGTGGTCGCCGCGTATTCCTCGTCGTAGTAGATCGGATTGTCGTCGGCCACGGAGCGGGCGAACATCATGATGTGGCTTGCTTCCACCGGAAACTTCTCGATAGCCATCTTTCCCCCTGTATGAATGGTCTGCTGCGGAAATATCGAAGGGCGCGAGTATCCAACAGCGCCCGCCGCGGATCAACGGCCCTTGAATTCCGGTTTCCTCTTCTCGAGGAAGGCGCTGATGCCCTCGGTCTTGTCGTCTGTCTGCACCAGCGCCCCCTGGGCGTACTTTTCGAGCATGAGCGCACCAGAGAGACTCGCCTCCATGCCGAAGTTCACCATTGCCTTCATTGTTCGGGGAACGAAAGGCGCGAATCCGGCGAGGTGCTCGGCGATGCGCTGCGCCTCGGCCAGCAATTCATCGGCGGGGACGATGCGGGTGACCAGGCCGATTGAGAGTGCCCGCTCGGCATCGATCGGCTCGCCCATCAGCAGCATCTCCATGCCCCAGCCCCGGCCCACAATGCGCGGCAGGCGCGCCGTCGCACCCCCGCCCGGAATGATGCCCAGCTTGCCCTCCGGCGTGGCGAAACGGGCCCCGGGCGTGGCGATGCGCAGATCGCAACCCAGGGCGACCTCGAGCCCGCCACCCATGCAGATGCCGTTTATGGCCGCGATGGTCGGCTTGGGCGTCCGTTCCAGCCGGTCCGCCAGCCCCTGCACAATCGGTTCCAGCGCCTTTCTGAAATCCCTGTGCAGCACCTCCGAGAGATCCGAACCGGAGGCGAAGGCCTTCTCCCCCGCTCCGGTGATCGTGATGGCGCGTACGGCATCGGATTCCGCCGCCCGGCCCACCGCCGCGTGCAGTTCTTCCAGCGTATCCAGCGAGATCGCGTTGTGCTTCGCTGGCCGATTGATGGTGATCAGGGCCATGGGGCCCCGCTCCTCGTACAGTACTTCGACGAATTCCGTCACGATGTCTTCCCGTGTCCAGCACCGATAGTTTCCCCGGTTTCAGAGATCGATGTACAGCATGAACGCGGTCACAGGACTGTGATTCGATACAGCGCGGGCTTTGCGTCCCAAAGAAGAAAGCCGCCGGCCTGGAGAGGAAGCCGGCGGCTGGAGTAGACCAATTAAGGTCTAAGGGGATAGAGATTGCCTCATGGGGAAGCAGCTTCTTGGGCCACTTCACGCGATTTACTATGGCCGAAAGGTGTTTCCAGAGAATTTCCGGCCATGGGAAAATTGTGTCATTTTGTTACCACGCGTTATACCGCCGCAGTGGTTGCATGAGCGTCCTGGCGCCTCAAACTTCCAGGCAGACATCGGTGCCGCCGCCCCGACCCGCGCCGATTTCAATGCGCCAGCCGTGCGTCTGGCAAAGTTGGTGAACGATGGCGAGGCCCAGCCCGCTGCCTCCTGTGGCGGCACTGCGTGAACTGTCCAGCCGGAAGAAGGGCTGAAACACCGCCTCCCGGTGTTCCGGCGGTATGCCCGGGCCGGAATCCAGGACGTGTATCTCCCGCCCGTGCACCTCTACCCGCACCTCCTTGCCGTGCTGCCGGGCATTGGTGAGCAGGTTGGTCAGCACCCGGCGCAGGGCGCCCGGCGCGAGCCGCACCGGTTGCGTGGGGCAATCGCGGCATTCCAGAGGCATGGGTGTGGCGTAACTCGCCAGAACCGATTCGACGAAGGGTTGCAGGTCGATTTCCTGTTCCGCCTCGTGGGTGCCGCTCGAGAGCTTCAGCGCATCGGTGATCAGTTCGTCCATCGACTCCAGGTTGTGTTCGAATCGCTCGATCAGGCCCGGGTCAACGTCGTCGGGCAGCAGTTCCACCGCCAGCCGCATGCGGGTCAGCGGGGTTTTCAGATCGTGCGAAATGCCCGCGAGCAGCGTGGTCCGGTTAGACAGCAGCGCCGATATCTCCCGGGCCATGGTATTGAAGTTCCGGGCCAGCACCACCAGTTCCCGGGGGCCTTCCTCGGGCAATGGATCGAAATTCAGGCCGCCGCGGAACGTCTCGGCCCGCTCCGCGGCCTGCACCAGCGGGCGGGTAATGCGCAAGGCGATGAACAGGGATGTAATGAATACCACCGCCGCACCGGCGCCGGCAATGACAATGCCCACGTAGGTGGTCTGGACGTCCCGCCGTGTCGGTGAGAAGCCGATCTGCAACTCGTAACCGGCAATGGGCAGCGTCGCCCAGGTCAACTCCTCCGTGCGCGACATTTGCACCGGCCCGTCGAACCGTTCGCTGAGTTTCTCCTCCACCAGGGCCAGGAAGGGCGCGTCGCCGTACTCCACCGGGTCGTAACGCTCCGGCACCGCACTGATGATGAGGTCGTGGTTTTCGGCCAGTTCCAGCTCGAAATAGCGCCGCGCTTCCGGAGGAAGCTCCACCCAGGTCTGGGCGGAGAGCACCAGCAGGGCGGCCTCGTCGTCGGCGGAGCGCTCCGCGATGGGCTGCACGACGAAGTATTGCACCGCGGCCACCGCAATCGCCACGATGACCAGCGAACTGATCCCCAGGGTCAGGTTGGTTCGGAACAGCAGCGAGTTGGCCCAGAGGTTGCGGAGCCGTTTCGCGACCTCCGCGGCCCTGAGTTGCAGTTTTGCCCCGGCCACCGAAGCCTCACCCGTCCGGGCAGAACATGTAGCCCTTGCCCCACACGGTCTTGATGTAGACCGGTTCCGCCGGATCGGGCTCGATCTTGCCGCGCAGCCTGGTCACGCGCACATCGATGCTGCGATCGAACGGAGACCGTTCCGCGCCGGTCAGGAGATCAAGTATCCGATCACGGTCCAGGACCTTGTTGGGATGCGCCGTGAGCACGCACAGGAGGTCGAATTCTCCCGATGTCAAAGGCACCGGCACGCCTTCCCGAGTCAGCCGGTAGGCGGCCGGGTCGAGCTCGAAAAGACCGAAGCGAACCCGTTTGTCTCCGCCGGTTTCCTGGGGGCGGTCGATGCGGCGCAGCACGGCCCGGATGCGAGCCAGCAGTTCCCTCGGATTGAACGGCTTGCCGATGTAGTCGTCGGCGCCCACCTCCAGGCCGACGATGCGGTCGACATCCTCGCCCTGGGCGGAGACGATGATGATGGGGATGTCCCGCTCGCCCTTCAGGCGCCGGGCGATCGACAAACCATGCTCCCCGGGAAGCATGAGGTCGAGCACGATCAGGTCAGGCCGCCGGGCGGCGAGGTACTCGTCCATCGCCGCGCCGCCATCGACACAGTCGACTTCGAATCCCTGCCTGGAGAGGTATGCCTGGGTGAGTTCCCGAATCTCCGGGTCGTCATCGACAACCAGGAGCCTCGCGCCTTCGGCTTCCATCGGGCCCTAATCCGGGTCGGCCACCCTGAGTACCGGCGGGTCGGGTTCTTTCCGGTCGGTTGGGACATCGTCCTGACCGGCCCGCTTCTCGAAGCCGACTCCGAATTCCCGGCTGCCCTGCTTCTTGACGGAGCGAACCTCCACGCGCAGCGTCGCCGTCGCTCCGTTGGGATGGCGCACCACCTTGCCGTAACGGCGCCTGACGTTGACCTGCAGAACCCCTTCGGCAGTGCCGTTGCGCTTCATCCGCATCTTGACTTCCGAGAGGAGCGCACGGCGCTGCTGTGCGTCGAGATCGTCCCAGCGGGCGGCGATGGCCGTCAGGTCTTCGTCGCTAACCGAGGCGTAGCTGACGCGCGCCGGCTCGGCCCGGAACTCCTCGTTCAACGCCGCGTGAGCCCCTGCCGCCAAAGGCAGAATTGCGGCCAGAACCAATACGCGCAATGCGCGATTCCAGCCCGTTTCAACAACCATTCTACGTGTCGTTTTCAAATCCGCAGAGTAATCGCTCATTGTCCTGCGCGGGTGTTTCCTGCCGATTTCCACCACGTTTCAAAATGTATCCCCACGCCGCGCCTCAAGCCGCCTCGAAGAGGCCGGCCGCGCCCTGGCCACCGCCGATACACATGGTGACAACGCCATACTTGCTGTTGCGGCGCTTCAGTTCCCGCAGGATCAGCCCGGTCATTCGCGAACCGGTCATGCCGAACGGATGGCCGATGCTGATGCTGCCGCCGTTGACGTTGTAAATTTCGTTGTCGAGCCCCAGCGCGTCCCGGCAATAGACGCACTGCGACGCGAACGCTTCGTTCAGTTCCCAGAGATCGATATCGTCCTGTTCGAGGCCGGCATTGTGCAGCAGGCGCGGCACGGCGAACACCGGCCCGATGCCCATTTCGTCCGGCTCGCAGGCGGCCACCGTGAAACCCCGGTAGATGCCCATGGGTTCCACGCCCAACTGGCCCGCGCGCTCGGCGCTCATCAACAGGGTCATGGAAGCCCCGTCGGAGAGCTGGGAGGCGTTGCCGGCGGTCACCGTGCCGTCCTCCTCGAACGCTGGCGGCAACCCGGCCAGCCCTTCCAGCGTGGTGGTGGGGCGGTTGCACTCGTCCCGCTCGACAACCACTTCCGCCTTGCTCTGCTCCCCGGTCTGCCTGTCGACCTTGAGCATGGTCGTGCTCATGGGAACGATCTCCTCGTCGACCCATCCGGCCTGCTGGGCCCTGGCGTACCGCTGCTGGCTCTGCAGCGCGTACTCGTCCTGAACCTCGCGCGTCACCTGGTAGCGGCGTGCGACCACCTCGGCGGTGTTGCCCATGGCCATGAAAATGTCGGGCTTTTCTTCCAGCAGGGTCTTGTTGAGTTCGGCCTTGCCGGCATCCTGGCGGTTGCGCATGGAAATGGAATCGACGCCCCCCGCAATTGCCACCTGGGTCTGCCCGGAGGCGATCTGGTTGGCCGCAAAGGCGATCGACTGCAGTCCTGAGGAACAGAACCGGTTGATGGTCGAGCCGGCAACGGTGATCGGCAGCCTGGACAGCACAACCGCGAGACGCGCAAGGTTGCCGTCCTGCTCGCCGACGTGATTGGCGGCGCCGACGATCACGTCTTCGACTTCGTCCGGCGAAATTTCCGGATTCCGGTCGAGCAGCGCATCGATGCAATGCGCCAGCATGTCGTCCGACCGGGTGAGATTGAAACTTCCGCGAAACGACTTCGCCAAGCCGGTTCGCACGCTGTCGATGACGACCACGTCCCGCATGCAATTTTCCTCTCAAGTGTCCGGGGAATCTCCCCGCAAACGCAGTGGCCTGATACAACCGGCCTGATCGCGGCATGCTATCAAAATTCGCGTCATGGGTCTTTCGCGGGCGCCAGGCCGTTCGACCTCGCCTCGCCTCGTCGCAGCCGCGCCTCGATGACGTTGCGGCTCGACGGCGGGCGGGAATGACAAGTACCATTTCCGCTCCGCGCACCGCTCGAATACCTGGATAACAAATGCGCATGCAAGGTCCGACATCGAACATCTACTTCTCGCAACGGTTGCGCCTCCACTACGTTGACTGGGGCAACGACGACGCTCCGCCCATGCTGCTGATTCACGGGGGGAGGGACCACTGCCGCAACTGGGACTGGGTGGCGGAGGCATTTCGGAACGACTACCACATCATCGCGCCGGACCTGCGCGGCCACGGCGACTCCCAGTGGCTGCTCGGCGGCAGCTACGACCCCGTGGACTACGTCTACGACATCGC
>CAZWZH010000216.1:0-6009 GCA_964638775.1 uncultured Pseudomonadales bacterium | reverse complement strand
GCCCTCTACATCGGCATCGCCGTCTGGTCCCGCGCGGCCTCCACCGGGGAGTTCTACGTCGCCGAGGGCGGCGTGCATCCGGTCGCCAACGGCATGGCCACCGCCGCCGACTGGATGAGTGCGGCATCGTTCATCTCCATGGCCGGCATCATCGCCTTCATGGGCTACGACGGCACGGTGTACCTCATGGGCTGGACCGGCGGCTACGTGATGCTGGCGCTCTTGCTCGCACCCTACTTGCGCAAGTTCGGCGAGTTCACGGTGCCGGACTTCATCGGGGCGCGCTACTACTCGAACGCGGCCCGGGTGGTGGCCGTGGTCTGCCTGGTCGTCATCTCGTTCACGTACGTGGCGGGGCAGATGCGCGGCGTCGGCATCGTTTTCAGCCAGTTCCTGAACGTGCCGATCCTGTGGGGCGTGGTGATCGGCATGGCGGTGGTGTTCTTCTACGCGGTGCTCGGCGGCATGAAGGGAATTACCTACACCCAGGTCGCCCAGTACTGCGTGCTGATCTTCGCCTACCTGGTGCCGGCCATCTTCATTTCGCTGCTGATCACCGGGATTCCGGTTCCGCAGTTCGGCTTGGGGGCGGAAGTGAGCGACGGCAGCGGACTGACCGTTCTGGAAAAGCTGGACAGAAGCCTCGTCGAACTGGGGTTCGGGCCGTACACCGACGGCAGCAAGGGGATGGTGGACGTGCTGGCGATCACCCTGGCGCTGATGATCGGCACGGCCGGCCTGCCGCACGTGATCGTCCGATTCTTCACGGTGCCCAGGGTGTCCGATGCGCGCCTCTCGGCCGGCTACGCGCTGCTGTTCATCGCCCTTCTGTATACGACAGCGCCCGCCGTCGGAGCCTTCGCCCGCCTGAACTTCATCGATACCGTGCACCAGACCGCCTACGGGGACGTGGCTGGCTGGTTCAAGCGCTGGGAGGAAATCGGCCTGATCGGCTGGGTCGACAAGAACGCGGACGGCGCCATTCAGTACGCGCCCGGCACCGCCTTCGCGGGCACGCCGGAATTCACCGGCGAGCGCGGGCCGGCGGGCCAACGGGAATTGGCGAACGCGCCCACGCAGGCCGCCAACGAAGTCTATGTCGACCGCGACATCATGGTGCTCGCCAACCCGGAGATCGCCGCCCTGCCCGGCTGGGTGATCGCGCTGGTGGCCGCCGGCGGACTGGCGGCGGCGCTGTCCACAGCCGCGGGCCTCCTGCTGGTGATCTCGGCCTCGGTTTCACATGACCTCATCAAGAAGACCCTGGCCCGGGGCATCAGCGACCGGCAGGAACTGCTCTACGCCCGAATCGCCGCCGCGACGGCAATCCTGATCGCCGGCTACCTGGGAATCAATCCACCGGCGTTCGTCGCGCAAGTGGTCGCCTTCGCGTTCGGGCTGGCGGCGGCATCGCTGTTCCCCGCGATCCTGCTCGGCATTTTCCACAGGAACGCCAACAAGGAAGGCGCCATCGCTGGCATGGTCGCCGGGCTCGTCTTCACGTTCGGCTATATCGTGTACTTCAAGTTCGTCGCCCCCGAAGCGAACAACGCCGGGCACTGGTGGTTCGGCATCTCGCCCGAGGGCATCGGCGTGGTCGGCGCCGCCCTGAACTTCGCCACCGCCCTCATCGTCAGCCGGTTCACGCCCGGTGTGCCGGCTGCCGTACAGTCACTGGTGGAGTCGATCCGGATTCCCGCCGGGGTCGAACGACCCCACATGCATTGAGGAAAAGCGCCCATGGTCGCAATCGATGCCCATCTCGACATGCTCAGGGCCTACATCGGCCACGAAGTCGGCCTGTCGCCATGGGTACTGATCGACCAGCGGCGCATCGACGCCCACGCCAAGAACACCGGCGACGATCTCTGGATTCACACCGACCCGGAGCGCGCAGCAACCGAGGCGCCGTTCGGCTGCACGATCGCCCAGAACTTCCTCCTGATATCCCTGCTGACAGACATGGCCCAGGCCACGACACTGCCCACCAACGGTGTCGCCTGGCGCACCATCTATGGCTTCGACCGGCTGCGCATCGTGCAGCCGGTGCCGGTGGGCAGCCGGGTGCGCGGGCGGTTCGAACTGAAAAAGGTGGTAGCCAAGGGCCACCACGGCGTGCTCGTGCACCTCGATGCGGCCATCGAGATCGAAGGCGACGAAATCGCGCCGGCACTGGTTGCCGAGTGGCTGGTCTACAGGCGTCTGGAGGATTAGCTCCTGGCCTTCGCTTCCCGGCGCCGGGCGTGCAGGATCGGTTCCGTATAGCCGCTGGGCTGCGCGAGGCCCTTGAAAATCAGGTCACGGGCGGCCTGGAACGCCACGCTCGCATCGAAGTCTGGGGCCATGTTTCGATAGGACGGATCTCCCCGGTTCTGTTCATCGACGATGCCGGCCATGCGCTCGAGCGTCTCGTTCACCTGGGCTTCGCTGCAGATGCCGTGGTGCAGCCAGTTGGCGATGTGCTGGCTCGAGATGCGCAGGGTCGCCCGGTCTTCCATCAGGCCCACATCGTCGATGTCGGGCACCTTGGAGCAGCCGACCCCCTGGTCCACCCAGCGCACGACGTAGCCGAGTATGCCCTGGGCGTTGTTGTCGAGTTCCGCCTGCACGTCTTCGGGGGACAGATTCCTGCCCGCAAGCAGGGGTATGCTCAGAATGTCGTCGACGCTGGCCGGCGTGCGGGACTCGAGCTGTTTCTGGCGGGCCGCCACATCGACCTCGTGGTAGTGGATGGCGTGCAGCGTCGCCGCCGTCGGCGACGGCACCCAGGCCGTGTTGGCGCCGGCATCCGGGTGCCCAGATTTCACGGCGAGCATCTCCGCCATCTCGTCGGGCTTGGGCCACATGCCCTTGCCGATCTGGGCACGGCCGCGGAAACCGGCGGCGAGGCCCGCATCGACGTTGGCGTCCTCATAGGCGGCGATCCAGGGCTCGGCCTTGATCGCCTCCTTGGGCAGCACCGGGCCCGCCTGCATGCTGGTGTGGATCTCATCGCCCGTGCGGTCGAGAAACCCGGTATTGATGAACACGATGCGCTCCCGCGCCTCGTAGACACAGGCCTTGAGATTGACCGAGGTGCGGCGCTCCTCATCCATGATGCCGACCTTGAGCGTGTTCGCGGGCAGGCCCAGCGTCGCCTCGACACGCTCGAACAACCGCACCGTGAGCCCCACCTCCTCCGGGCCGTGCATCTTGGGCTTGACGATGTAGACGCTGCCGGTACGGGAATTCCTGAGCCCGCCGTTGCCGTTGATGTCGTGCAGGGCCGCGAGGCTCGTCAGGAACGCATCGAGAAAGCCCTCGGGTATCTCCCGGCCTTCGCTGTCGAGCACCGCATCGGTGGTCATCAGGTGACCCACGTTGCGCACCAGCATGAGGCTGCGCCCGGGCAACACCAGCGGCTCGCCGTCCGCCCCTGCATAGCTCCGGTCTCCGTCGAGCCGGCGCACGATGGTCCGCCCGCCTTTCTCCAGCGATTCCTCGAGGTCGCCCTTCATGAGCCCCAGCCAGTTGCGGTAGACGAGGCACTTGTCCCCGGCGTCCACGGCGGCAACGGAATCCTCGCAGTCCTGGATGGTGGTGACCGCGGACTCGAGGACGACATCCTTGATGCCCGCCGGATGCGCGGCGCCCACATCGTGGGTGCGGTCGATCTGCAATTCGATGTGCAGCCCGTTGTTCCAGAGCAGCACGGCATTCGGCTTATCGCCGCCGACGTGCCCCCGAAACTGCGCCGGATCCGCAAGGCCGGTATCGCCGCCGTCCGCCAGCACCGCGCGCAATGCGTTGCCGTCCCGGCCGCTGCCGATCAGGTATCCAACCACATCGTTGTGGCTTGCGTTGTCGAGAGGCACCGCCTCGTCCAGGAAGGCAGCGGCCCTGGCGATCACCAGCTCGCCGCGCGCCGGGTTGTAGCTCGACCCCTTCTCCCGGCCCGGCTCTTCCGGCAGCACGTCGGTGCCGTAGAGGGCATCGTAGAGGCTGCCCCAGCGTGCGTTGGCGGCATTCAGCGCATAACGGGCGTTCATGACCGGAACGACCAGTTGCGGCCCGGCCAGGGAGGCGATTTCCGGATCGACCCTGTCGGTGTCGATGGCGAAATCCGGGGGTTCCGGGAGCAGATAGCCGATCTCGCGCAGAAACGCCTTGTAGGCATCCGCATCGTGCTGCCGGCCGCGCCGTTCCAGGTGCCAGGCGTCGATGGCTTCCTGAAGTCGATCGCGTTTCGCAAGCAGTTCCCGGTTGACCGGGCCGAGTTCGTCGAGCGCCGCTTCCACCCCCGCCCAGAAGGCATCGAGATTCACGCCCGTGCCGGGCACCATCTCCTTGCGTACCAGGAGGTCGATTTCCCGGGCGACCTTCAAGCCGCCTCTCAGCACCCGGTCCGTCATGCGGCACCCCCTGGAAAAACGCGCAAGTATACCGGCAAAGGCAGACGGCAAGACTCGCCAATCGGCTGGATTTGCGCGAGGCGGCCGCACATGGGGAAACAGCAGCCGGTGACCGGCGAAGACCCGATCTCGAAACCAGCAAATTTGACGGTTTGATGACAAACGGTTATCAAACCCGTTCCAGGATTGATTCGGACAACGGCGATTCGGGATGGATTTTGCGTTCAGCAGGGAAGACGAGGCGTTCCGCGACGAAGTGCGGGCGTTTCTGGACGAGAAACTGACGCCGTCGATGCGCGAGGCCGCGGCGCGCACCACCACGGTCTTCGCCGACAGGGACCTGGCCATGGCCTGGCAGAAAATCCTGGTGGAGAAAGGCTGGGCGGTTCCCTCCTGGCCAGTCGAGCACGGCGGCACCGGCTGGTCGCCGACGCAGAAGTACATTTTCGGGGAGGAAACGGCGCGGGCCAGCGCGCCCGGCCTGATACCGCTGGGCCTGCGGATGCTCGCGCCGGTGCTCTTCAAGTACGGTACCGAGGAGCAGAAAGCGCACTATCTGCCCAGAATGCTTACCGGCGAGCACTACTGGTGCCAGGGATACTCGGAACCCGGCTCCGGTTCGGACCTTTCCAGCCTGAAGATGGCGGCCGTCAGCGACGGCGACGACTACATCCTGAACGGCTCCAAAATCTGGACCACCCACGCCCAGTTCGCCGACCACATCTTCTGCCTTGTGCGTACCGACTCATCGGGCAAGCCCCAGCACGGCATTACCTTCCTGCTGGTGCCCATGGCGACGCCGGGCATCAAGGTCGAACCCATCATCACGCTGGCCGCGGACCACGAGGTGAACCAGGTGTTCTTCGACGACGTTCGGGTTCCGCAGGCCAATCGGGTGGGTCCCGAACACCAGGGCTGGACGGTCGCAAAATACCTGCTGGAATTCGAAAGGGGCGGAGGCGGCGCCGCGGCCCGCCTGCAGGTTTCCCTTGACCACCTGAAAGCGATCGCCCGGGCCGAATCCCACAACGGGATGCCGCTGTGGGAGATTCCCTCATTCAGGGCCCGCATCAGTACGCTCGAGATCCGCACCGAGGCATTGCTGCTCACCGAGCACCAGACCCTGGCGCGCCTTTCCAGGGGCGAATCGCCCGGCCCCGGCTCGTCGCTCGCGAAGAACGTCTCGGTGGACATCGGCCAGGGCATCGACGAGCTGAAACTGGAGGCCGTGCAGCACTACGGCCTGCCCCATGCCAACCTCATCTCCATGAACGGTTTCAACGAGCCCCGGGTGGGGCCCGACTACGCCGAGACCGTGACGCCACGGTATCTCAATTCCCGCGCTGCCTCCATATTCGGCGGCGCCAGGGAGGTACAGAAGAACATCATCGCCAAGGTGGTGCTGGGGCTCTAGCCGGCGCCGAGCGATGGGGGCGTTTTCCTAGTTCCCAGCCAGTCGGGCGACAACCGGGGCGAAGGCGTCCATGGTGTCGGCCCCCACGGTGAAATAGGAAATGCCGAACCGTTCACGGCGCCGCTCGAGTTCATCGCAGATCGCATCGACGCCACCGGCGAGCATGTGCGGGTGGCGCGCCATCTCCGCCTCGTCGATACCGAA
>CAZWZH010000215.1:0-24961 GCA_964638775.1 uncultured Pseudomonadales bacterium | reverse complement strand
GTCGAAACGAAGTAACCCGAACGGCAATGGAGGTGTGCTGCGCCACCTGACGGGGTGGCATTGCTTGGAAAAACGACTGACGAATAAACTTCATCATGACCAGGACAGGCAGGAAACCGCCTAAATCGAAGTCCGGGGGTCGCGATATTTCCAGTGCAGTAACGATGGATCATATTGCCGAGCTTGCAAACGTCTCAAAGGCGACGGTATCCCGGGCGTTGCGCAACAGTCCGCTTGTTAACGAAGCCACGAAGTCAATCGTGCTCGAGGCGGCGCGCAATAGCGGCTACGTCGTCAACAAAAACGCTCGAAAACTGAGAGACAAGCGTACCAACACGATTGCAATCGCGCTGGATTTCCCTTCATATCCCGGTCAGCGAGTCGCTGATCCGTTCGTGTTCGAACTGCTCTCGGACATCGTCAACGCGCTGGCCATACGCGAAAAGGACGTGATCCTCTGTTCGCCCAATGCGACCGACACGTTCTCCTATCAGCAACTGCTGGCGGCCAAGAGCGCCGATGGCATCATCTTTCTTGGACAGGGCGACCGGGAGGGCGTCCTGGGCGAACTGGCAGGGCGCAAGGCGCCGATCGTCGTCTGGGGCGGTGTGGTGGACGATGCCGCTTATTGCACGGTGGGCAGCGACAACCGCCATGGCGGATACCTGGCCGGCGCCCGGCTCGCCAGCCTCGGATGCACGAATATCCTGTATTTGGGCAATCACCTGCACCTGGAAAGTCGATTGCGGAGGGAGGGACTGGAAGCGGGACTGAAGGACGCGGGAGATCAGGCCACGATATCCGAGCTACTCGTGCAGGATTTCACTTACGAGACCTGCCTGCCGGCGGCGCAACGATTCCTGGCAGATGGGAAAAACCGCCCCGACGGCGTGTTTGCGGTCAGCGACATCTCGGCGATCGCCTTCACCGTCGCCCTGAGGGAGGCCGGGCTCGCCGCGGGCAAGGATGTCCCGATCGTCGGTTACAACGACATTCCGGCGGCAGCCTACTTCTCGCCGGCAATTACCACCGTTCGCCAGGATACGCTCCAAGCCGGGGCGCTCCTGGTTGAAAAACTCATGCAGATTCTCGAAGGTTTGGCTCCCAAATCCGTTATGCTGCCGACCAACCTGATCGTCAGGGAGACCTGAGGCGGCGCTGATTCGCGGCTGGCCCGACCTGTTCACGAATGAGCGCAGCGAGGTCGGCAAGCGTGATTTCGTTGCTATTGACGGCCGCGGTGGTTTGTTCGTGAATGGGTCGGGCCAGGAAACGGAGGTTCCCGTGCAGGATCTGGAGTTGCTGGTTTGCGACACGAACGGCGTGCCACGCGGCAAGACGGTGGACGGCGCCGCGTTCGCTCCCGGCGACTCGGCGCACCTGGCGGCCGCCGTCTTCTTCCAGTGCATAACGGGCGACTATGCCGAGGAATCGATGGCAGCCCACTATCCTGAAGACGGCGACATGCTGCTCGTCCCCGACTGGGCCACCTGCCGAGATGTGCCATGGAAGTCCGGAGCATGCCGCCAGGTCATTTGCGACACCATCGACAGGGCCGGAGATCCTGTCCCTTTCGATCCGCGCAACCTGTTGAAACGGATTCTCGGCCTGTATGCGGAGAAGGGCTGGACGCCGGTGGTCGCGCCGGAGATCGAGTTCTACCTGTTGCAGCCGCCCAAGCGCCAGGACAGGACACTCGTTCCCGCCCCGGGCGTGAACGAAAGGGCGGAGTTCGGCGGCGAGGCGTACAGCAGCGATGCCCTGGACAAGTACGCTCCCTTCCTGGACGCCGTGCGCACCATGAGCGCGGATCTCGACATGCCCATGCAGGCCATGTCGCACGAGTTGGGGCCGGGACAGATCGAACTGAACATCGCCCATGACGAAGCGCTCCTTCAGGCCGACCGGCTGTTTCTCGTCAAGCGCCTGGTGAAGGCCTGCGCACTCCAGCACGGCTACCTGGCCAGTTTCATGGCCAAGCCCGTCAAGGGCCTTCCGGGAAGCGGCCTGCACTTGCACATGAGCCTGCTCGCCGGGAACGGCACCAACCTTTTTGCACTGGCCGACGGCAAGGCGCCGCCACCGCTGCGCCACTTCATCGCGGGTCTGCAGACGTACCTGCCGCTGGCCTTCGCCTTGATCGCGCCCAACGTCAACAGCTTCAGGCGATTCGAGCCGGGATGGTCCGCCCCCATCAACCTGGAGTGGGGCTACGACAACCGCACGGCCGGGTTCCGGGTGCCGTTTTCCGATGACGCGGCCGGCCGGGTGGAAAACCGGGTGGCCGGCGCCGATGCCAACCCGTACCTGTTCGTCGCGGCAACCCTGGCCTGCGGGCTCCTCGGGCTCGAAGAGAAACTCGAGCCCACGGCTCCCGCGAAGGGCGACACCTATGGGCGGCCGGCCGACCTGCCCGGCGACCTCGAGAACGCGCTGCGGGTACTTGCCGCGCACAAAAAGCTGCGCCGCTTGCTGACGGAGGATTTCGTGGGTGGTTTCGTTGCCGTCAAGCGTGGCGAACTGCGGAATTTCGGCGGTTGGATTACGCCCTGGGAGGTCGGCTACCTCGGCAGCATGCTCTGAGACGCCGGCGTCGTCTCTGCACCGGTTCCGCCCGGTGGATTGCGGCTCACGATGGCGACCAGGGCCAGCCAGGTGACCATGGAACCGGCGGCAACGGCCAATCCCACCCCGTCGAGCCCGAATTGGCCCTGCATGGAGAAGTAACCGGTAAGGAAAACCAGGGTGCCGAGTATGCGCCCGGCCATGATCCTGCCCGCGCGGTCCATGGCATAGCCCGCCGGTGTCAGCGCCGCGCCGCCCAGGTCGAACGCGGCGCCGAAGATCAGCCACACCAGGAGAACCGCCGCGGCTGGAAACGCGGGTCCGAACAGGGCGCCGAGCAACCAGTCGCCGACCAGTAGCGACACGGCCGTCAGGCCCAGCCCGATGCTCCCGGCGATCAGGCAGACCCTCACGATCAGGCGGCGGAACTTGCCGTAGTCCTGGTGCCAGAGGCGCGTCAGGTCCGGGAAAACCGCCTGGCTCAGCAATATGGCGGGCCGCGTCAGCGCCGTGGAACAATCCCTGGCTGCCTTGAACAACCCCGCGCTCTCCGCACCGAGCGTTGCGCCAACCATTAACGTCGCCAGGCGATTCGGCACCAGTTCCAGAAGCGCCTGCACATAGGTCACGGAAAGAAAGTGCGGCAGCCCCTGGAAGGCGGCGAAAGACCCGCCGCCGAACCAGGAGATGCGCAGCCCCGCCTCGCGGACCTTGCGGCGGCCCTGCCAGATCAGGAACAGGTACTCGGTTGCCAGGGAAAAACCCCAGATGGCGAGGAAGGTCTCGATACGGGGCGATGCGAAGCTGGCGGCAAGCGCGCCTGCGAAGCGGATTGCGGGGCCCACCGCCATCTGCTGGGCGAGCAGGTCGAAACGGTTGGTCGCCTGCAGGTAGCCCCGGGCGCTGCCGATGCCGGAGAAGAGCAGCGCGCCGCTGAACAGCATGCAGTAGCCTACGGTGGACGCATCCCAGTCGAGCAGCATGCCGGCCACGGGAGCGAGCGACGCGGCCAGGGTCGTTGCGCCGAACGCTATGCAACGGTCGATTCGCCGGGTGAGTTCCAGGAGCTGCTGCAGTTTTTCGGCTTCGCCGCCTTCGACGAAGGGCACGCCCCAGCGCACGATGGTCAGGGAGGGCTTGACGTTCACCAGGCCGCGGACGGTCAGGGCGTACACATGCACCAGCACCACCGTCCCGAACTCGGCGAGTTCCAGGGCGCGGGCAAGGGTAGCCACCGCGCCCAGGTTGAGCAGCACGGCAACCAGCCGGCCGCTGAACAGCAGCCGGAAGTTGGCGAATACGCGGCGGGGCGCCATGGCCGCGGCGGTGCGCCGGATCAACCGGCCTCCATCGACCCCGGGTGCCGGACATCGGTGCCCTTGACCATGTACACCACGTGCTCGCAGAGGTTCTTCGCGTGGTCGCCGATGCGCTCCAGCGCCCTGGCCGTCCACAGGGTATTGAGCCACAGCTCTGGTTCCCGGGCCGTTGCCTCCCCGGCATTGCGCACGACCGCATCGTAGGCGTCATCCGCCTCGGCATCGGCGGCGATGACATCGTAGGCCGCATCCACGTCCAGCCGGGCGAAGGCATCGAGCGCCCGGCGCAGCATCACCGCGACCAGTTCCGACAGGTGCGCGATCTCCGCATGCTGGTTGGCGGGCTGGGGAAGCGCCGCAGCGGCGATGGCCGCCTTGGCGATGCGGTCGGCTTCGTCGCCGACCCGCTCGAGGTCGGTGCCGGCCTTCATGATGCACACCAGCAGGCGCAGGTCGGCGGCCGCCGGCTGCCTGAGCGCGATGATGGCGATGCACTCGTCGTCGATCTCGACCTCGAACCGGTTGACCTCGTCGTCGCCTGCCCGCACTTCTTCAGCGAGTGCGCTGTCGTGGGTGGTGAAGGCGCGCACGGCTTTCTGCAACTGCCGTTCCACCAGCCCGCCCATGGCCAGCAGGCGCAGGCGCAGGTTTTCGAGCGCGGCACCGTACTGTTCCGATATGTGGCGGTTCATGAGCGCGGATCAACCGTAGCGTCCGGTGATGTAATCCTCCGTCTGTTTGTCTGACGGGTTCGTGAATACCGTCTGTGTGGCATCGAATTCTACGAGTTTTCCGAGGTTCAGGAACGCCGTGCAGTCGGACACCCGGGCAGCCTGCTGCATGTTGGGCGTGACGATGACGATGGTGTAGTCGGATTTGAGGGCTTCGATCAGTTCCTCGATGCGGGCGGTGGAGATGGGGTCGAGGGCCGAGGCGGGCTCGTCGAGGAGCAGCACGTCGGGCTGCACGGCGAGCGCCCGGGCGATCACCAGGCGCTGCTGCTGCCCACCGGAGAGCTCCAGCGCCGACGCCTGCAGCCGGTCGAGCACCTCGCCCCAGAGCCCGACGCTGGTGAGCGCCCGCTCGACCCGATCGTCGAGTTCCGTCTTTGACAGGCCGCCCTGCAGCCGGAGCCCGTAGGCCACGTTCTCGTAGATGGACTTCGGAAAGGGATTGGGCTTCTGGAAGACCATGCCGACCTGCCGGCGCAGGCTTGCGACATCGGTCTCCGGGTCATGGATGTCGTGGCCGTTCAACAGTATTCGCCCGGTCACCCTGGCGTCGTCGGTCAGGTCGGTCATGCGGTTGAAACACCGCAACAGCGTCGACTTTCCACACCCGGAGGGGCCGATGAAGGCGGTGACCTGCCGGCGCGGAATACGCATGCTGATGCCGGACAGCGCCTGCCGCTCGCCGTAGAAGACGGAGACATCGTCGACTTCGATGCAGGTCGCGTCCATGCTGCGGTCAATTCTCCACGGTTCGGTAACGGGCTTCCAGGCGGCTGCGCAGCAGCGTGGCGGTCGAATTGAGCACCACCACGATCACGATGAGCAGGAGCGCGGTGGCAAACACCAGGGGACGGGCGGCCACCGGGTTGGGGCTCTGGAAGCCCAGGTCGTAGATATGGAATCCCAGGTGCATGAACTTCCGCTCCAGGTGAACGAACGGAAAGTTGCCGTCCACGGGCAGGGCGGGCGCGAGCTTCACCACACCGACGAGCATGAGCGGGGCGACCTCGCCTGCCGCCCTGGCCACCGCGAGGATCACCCCCGTGAGAATCGAAGGGCTGGCCATGGGCAGCACCATTCGGAACAGCGTCTCGGCCTTGGTGGCGCCGAGCGCGAGACTGCCTTCGCGAATTCGCTGCGGCACCCGCGCAAGCCCTTCCTCGACGGAAACGATGACTACGGGCAGGGTGAGCAGCGCCAGGGTCAGGGAAGCCCATAACAGGCCCGGGGTCCCGAACGTCGGTGCGGGCTGCGCCTCCCGGAAGAACAGGTCGTCGAGGGTGCCGCCCACCGCATAGACGAAGAATCCCAGGCCGAAGACGCCGTAGACGATGGAGGGCACCCCGGCGAGATTGTGCACCGCGATGCGGATCGTGCGCACCACGCCGCCCTGGGGAGCGTACTCGCGCAGGTAGAGGGCCGCAATCACCCCGAACGGCGTGACGAGTACGGACATCACCAGAACCATCATCACGGTTCCGAATATCGCGGGAAAGACGCCGCCCTCGGTGTTGGCTTCCCGGGGAGGCTCGCTCAGGAAGCTCCAGAGACCTTCCAGATAGTGGCCGAACTTGGCCCGGACGGTCATGCGATTCGGCTGCCAGGCACGGATGATCGTGCCGAGCGGGAACGTCGCTTCGCCGCCGTCCATCAAGCGGATCGACACCTCGTCGCGGCCGAGTGCCTCGGACAGTTCGGCCCGACGGATAGCCGCGGCGCAGTACGCCGCCCGGAGCCGCGCTTCGTCCGTTTCGATGTCGCCGACCCTTTCGACGCCGTCCAGGGCCCGCCGGCGGCGCTCGAAGCGCAGGCGTTCGAGCTGACGGTCGATTTCGTAGATTTCCGAGTCCCTGAGCCTGTCTATCTCGGAGCGCAGCCGCCCGGCGCGCTCGATGCGCTCGGTCAGTGCGGCCCAGGTCGGTCCGCCTGAAACGGACACCCCGTTCTCGGCGAGCCCGACCAGGAACCCGTAGGCATTCCCCCATTCGGTGCGCTCGAAGACGACGACATCGGGCGGCGCGGCCAGGTTCGTTGCCCGGTGCGCGAATACCCAGCGAAAGTCGGGCGCCGCCTCACGCCGGTTGCCCGTCTTGACGAGCCAGCGTTCGACGGGGTCCGGAACCGCGCCGGGATCGTCAGCCACCGCTTCGAGGTACTGATTCCTGGCAATCGCCTCCCGTCCGGCGCGTGCGCCGACAATGTGCAGCCCGCCGGCATCGGTTCGATAGTCGAAGGAGATGACTTCGCCCGGCCAGAAGTGGCCGAGCCCGCGCACGGCCAGCAGTACGAACAGGCCGGCCACGGCCAGTATGCCGGTGCCGATGGCCGCGGCGTTCAGCCAGATCCACGGCGCGCCCGACTGCCACCAGGCTCCGTAGCGGCGCGACGGGTCAGAGCCTGGCATAGCGGTCTCTCAAGCGCTCGCGCACGACTTCCGCGGCCGTGTTGAAGGCAAAGGTCATCACGAAGAGCAGCAGTGCGATCAGGAAGAGAAGGCGGTAGTGCGAGGAAGCAACCTCGGTCGTCGGCAGTTCCACGACGATGGTCGCGGCGAAGGTACGCATGCCCTGGAAGACGTTCAAATCCAGGATCGGCGTGTTTCCGGACGCCATGAGAACAATCATCGTCTCGCCGACGGCGCGTCCGAGCCCGATCATGACGGCGGAGAAAATTCCAGGTGCGGCGGTCAGCATCACGATGCGGCTGACGGTCTGCCAGCGGCTCGCGCCCAGGGCCAGGGAACCCTGGACGAGGTGCGCGGGTACATCGGCGATGGCCTGTTCGGCAACGGAAAAGATCACCGGGATCACCGCCAGGCCCATGGCGATGCCGACGACCAGGGCATTGCGCTGGTCGTAACCGAGGCCGAGTACGTTGTGCATCCAGGCACGGGCATCGCCGCCGAACAGCGCCGCTTCCAGTTCGGCATCGAAGGAGAAGACGAGCCAGGCGGTCGCGGCCAGCACGGGGACCGTCACCAGGGCCAGCCAGCCCTCCAGGCGCGCCCGCGCCCGGCCGGGCAGCCACTGCCAGGCGAAGGCGCAGGCCAGCACACTCATCGGCAGCGCGGCCAGGCACAGGATCACCGCGCCCAGCATGTTCTCGACCAGCGGCGCCAGCCAGAGCCCGGCGAGAAATCCGAGCACGACGGTGGGCAGTCCGGCCATCGTTTCGATTCCGGGCCTGATCCAGCGCCGCATGCCCGGGTTCATGAAACAGGCCGTGTACACGGCGCCCATAACCGCCAGGGGCATGGCGAACAGCATGGCGTAGAAGGCTGCCTTCAGCGTTCCGAACAGGAGCGGAGTGAGCGAGAACTTGGGCTCGAAATCGGTATCGGCGGAGGAACTCTGCCAGGTGTGGACCGGCTCGTCGTAGCCCTCGTAGAAGACCCGGCGCCACAGGGTCGACCAGGAAATCTCGGGATGGTTGTTGTGAATCGCGTACGAGGCTAGGCGGCCCGGCCCGGCGAGGACCAGCCGGTCGGCAGCCGGCGAAAAGGCGGCCAGTGGCGGAGCCGGCCCGGATTCGAACCGGAACGATTCCAGTACCCGGTGCGAGGTGGTGTGCACCAGGTGCGCCTGGCGGTTGCGCGCGAAGGCCACGAAACCCTTGCGCCTCGGTTCCGCCTGCATGGCGTCGATGGGGCTCGGGAACCGGAATTGCCGCACCGGCGCCAGGTCCGTCATCGAGCCGGCGCGTCGCAGTGACCACTGGGTAACGACGCCGCGCTCATCCGCCACAAGCACGGAATAGCGGCCGAGCAGCATTTCCAGGGCCGTCAGTTGGCCGGCCGCCCCCACCAGTTGCCCGGCGCCCTGCTCGACAGGGACGCCGGGACGGGCTATGTCGGTCAGCCGGTATGCGCCGTTCCCCGAGAAACGATACAGCCAGCGCCCACCGGGGCCGAACATGACGTCCGCGGCGTCGCCGGCGGGCTCGAGCCGCTCGATGCGCGCATCGCGCAAGGGCCGGGCATCGTCCGCGTGCGGAAACTCCAGCAGCACCGTTGCCCCGGTCTCGTCCAGGATTGCGACCTGCATGCGGCTGCCCTCCCGGAAGACATCATGGGCGGCCACTTCATTGTCGACGTAGGAGTCCAGGTGCAGGGGCGTAGCGTCGAACAGCGCATCGACGCGGCTTGTCACGAACCTGGAATTTTCGTTGAAACGCGGTTCATGGACGATGCGGTAGAAGTGAATCCGGTTGTCCGCGGTGAGCAGTGCGACGGTGTTTGCGGACGGATACACGGGTTTGACGGCTTTCACGGGCGCTTCGGCCAGGGAATGTCGCGGGGTATCGGGCGGTGCGCCGCGTGCGGACGCCATGTCCAGAAAGACGAGTTCGCCGCCCCGGGTGATCAGCGATGCGACAGCAAAGGTGTCGTCGGTCGATACCGCGAGAAGGTTGCCGCGTTGCGTATCCACGCCGGACAGGCGTTCTACGCTCACCGGGGCGAAGATGGGCGCGACCACCCACACCAGGAAAAAGAAAATGAGCGCGATCGCGGCCAGTACGCTCCAGCCGCCGAGTGCGACCAGTCTTCTTGTCAGCGTGTCGAACAGGCGATGGCGGTCAGTCCGCATCAGCGCAGTCTGTCGAGTTCCAGTTCGGCAATTTCTACCGGAAGCGGGATGTAACCGTCCTTTGCCACGACTTCCTGCCCGTCCTTCGACAGCACGAGCTTCAGGAATTCCGCTTCCAGGGGAGCGAGGGCGGTTCCGGGGCGCTTGTTCACGTAAATGTAGAGAAACCGGGCCAGGGGGTAGGTACGGTTCACGGCGTTTTCGAAAGAAGCGTCCACCGCCAGCTCGTCGCTGCGCCGGGATATCGAGACCGTGCGCACCCCGTGGGTCTCGTACCCGATTCCCGAGTAGCCGATTCCGCTCAACGAGGATGCGACCGCCTGTACGACGGAGGCGGAACCGGGCTGTTCGCTGACGGTGTTCCTGAAGTCGCCGGCGCACAGCGCCGCGGTCTTGAAGTAACCGTAGGTTCCGGACACCGAGTTGCGCCCGTAAAGCTGAATGGGCCGGTCTGCCCAGGAGCCGGCGAGGCCGAGTTCGCCCCAGGTGAAGATGTCCCTGGCGCCGCCGCAGCGCCGGGTAGCGGAGAAAACCGCGTCGAGCTGCTCGATGCTCATGGCCTGGAGCGGATTGTCCTTGTGCACGTAGATGGCCAGTGCGTCCAGGGCGACGCGAATCCCGGTGGGCCGGTACCCGTAATTCTTCTCGAAGGCTTCGAGTTCGCTCGCTTTCATGGGGCGGCTCATCGGCCCCAGGTTCGAGGTTCCCTGTATCAGCGCGGGCGGCGCGGTTGACGAGCCGGCGGCCTGTACCTGTGTGTAGACATCCGGATAGGCACCTCTGAAATCCGCCGTCCATCTCGTCATCAGGTTGGCCAGAGTGTCCGAGCCCACACTCGACAGGTTTCCGGAGACGCCGCTGACCCGCTTATAGGTGGGCAGTTCGCCGGCGGCCGCCACGGCCGGGCCGCCGGGTACCGAAACTGACAGGAACAGGGCGCAGATTGCCCCGGGGACAAGCCCGCCTATCTCGCCAATTTTGGTCGCGAGGGCGTCGAGGCGGGGCGGGCGCATCATGTTGCCGGCTGATACTGCGGCGCGAAGACACAGAAAAACAGGCTGCCCTTGCCGAGTTCACTCTCGACCTGCAGCCGTGTGTTGTGCCTGCGCAGAATGTGCTTGACGATCGCCAGCCCGAGGCCGGTGCCGCCGCGCACCCGCGCACCGGCGAGATCGATGCGGTAGAAACGCTCGGTGATTCGCGACAGGTGTTCAGGCGCGATGCCGATCCCGTGATCCTCCACCTCGAACCGGGCGCCCCCGCTGCTCCCGAACCAGCGTACGGTGATGCGCCCGCCGTCCGGACTGTAGCGGATCGCGTTGGCGATCAGGTTCAAAAAGGCGCTCTGCACCTCGCCCGGCACGCATTCGACGACGAGATGGGCTTCGATGTCGAAGACCAGTTCGTGTTCGCCGCCGGAGAGCTGCTCAGCCTCCGGGCGCAAAGACTGCAGCAGCTTGCCGCCGTCGACAGCCTCGATGGTGTCGGCGTTGGGCAGCGGTGCGGATTCGAGGCGGGTCAGGGTGAGGAGATCCTCCACCAGTGATTTCATGCGCTCCGCAGGTGGGCTCATGCGCCGCGTCAGTTCGCCGACGAGCCTCGGGTCAAGCGGTTCGTCGGCGATGGATTCCAGGTAGCCCAGAATGACCGTCAGGGGCGTCCTCAGTTCGTGGGAGACATTGGCGATGAAATCCTGGCGCATGGACAGCAGGCGGTTCAGCTCGGTCACGTCCCGGGCAATGAACAGCGTTCGCTCATCGAGGGGAATGCGCCGTATCTCCAGGCGCATCCGGTCGTTCACGGGGGATGCGATCTCGACCAGTTCCTCCTCGACCTCGCCATTCATCAGGGCCACCAGGGCGGGGTCCCTGACGAGGCCGAGCAGGTTCTGGCCCTGATCGTCGTTCCCGAGCCCCAGCAGGCGTTGTGCCGTGCTGTTGGCCTGCTCGATTTCCCCCATGCCGCGCACCAGTACCCAGGCGTCCGGCAAGCCGTCGGCCGTGGCTTCCAGAAACCTCAGCCGCGATGCCAGGGAGCGGCTGCGCTGCCGCCCGCTGTGGATGGTTCGGAACAGCCGGTCGAGCGGCGTCTGCCAGAAGATGCTGCGCGCCGCCGGCCGCGTCAGCGGCGCGCCCGACCAGCGGAGGAACTCGCGATAGTCGAGCCAGTTGAGAGTGACAAGCCCCGCAAGCCCCGTGGCGAGGCCCCAGGCGACGCTGGACAGCAGCCAGCCGGCCAGCGCGGCGACCGACACCAGGACGGTCCATCGGAGATATTCGTCAGAATTGGGTGTCACGTGCCCGGGTTTCGTCTGCGGCGATCCGGAATACGCCGCCGATTATGACATCAAAGTGTTACGAATCTGCGGCAGCCAGGGCGGCGCCGATGGCTTCCACCAGGCCCCAGCGGTGGGCCGACAGGCGCGCATCCGTCGCCCGGGGCCAGGCGCTTTGGATGGCGATCACGGTCTCCGAGCGGGGATCGATCCAGATGGCCTGCCCGAAGATGCCGAGGGCGGCGTAGGCGCCGTCCGGCCGCAGCCACCAGAAATAACCGTATCCCGGGTTGGTGTCCGCCGGTGCGGTCGAGCGCGCCATCCAGCCTTCCGGCAACAGCCGGCGGCCGTCCGGGGCGCTTCCGCCGTTGAGGGCGAACAGCCCGATGCGCGCGTAGTCACGCAGCGTCGCGCTGATGCAGCATCCTCCGTATTCGGCGCCGCCGGGGGCGCCGATCATCCAGTTGGCATCCGCTTCCATGCCGAACGGCCGCCAGATCCTGTGGGTCAGGTAGGTTGCCAGGTTGTTGCCGATGGCGGCGCGCAGCACGGCGCCGGCCAGGCTGGTCTCGCCGGTGGAGTAGTTGAAACGGGCCCCGGGGGGCGCAGCCGTGGGCAGGGCGCGCATGTAGTCGAGAAAGGGCAGGATGGCGATGGGGCTCTGCGACACGTCCGCTTGCGGGTCTTCGTAATCCTCGTCCCATCCGACGCCCGAGGACATCTTGAGGAGCTGTTCGACGGTCACCCGGTCGTAGGCGCCCCCGGCCAGCCTGGGCAGATAGCGCACGACCGGGTCGCTCAGCCGCTCGATGTAACCCTCGGCAACGGCCGCGCCGTAAAGCAGGCTCACCACCGACTTGGCCACGGAATAACCCACCCACAGGGTCGATGGGCCGTTGCCGAGTTCGTAGCGCTCGTGGAGAACCTGCCCGCGGTGCACGACGATCAGCCCGGCGACCCGGGTCTCGCGGACGAAATCGTCCAGGCCGTAGCGCCTTCCGTCCAGCTCGTAGTAGAGCGCCGACAGGTCGCGCGGTGCCCGGGGCAGGGGGTAGGCGCGGCCGCCGGACCGGACCGCCCTGGTGGGGAAAATGCCGGCGTAGTCGCTGAATGCCCGCAGGCGCCGTTCCTGACTCCAGACGAGAATCTGCTTGGGTTCGGGCCAGGCGCCGTCGCCGGCGGCATCCCCGGCGCCGGCCGCGGCCCGGGCCAGGCAGAGCGCGACACAGCCGAGGGCGAGCGCGGCGATCGGCAACCGGCCCACCGGGCCGAAGCCCATCATGCCGATTCGGTTTATGCTCATTCGTGCAACGGAAACTGCCGGGTGCGTTCTGTATTGGCCGGTTTGCTCTGGTGTGGCACTACGCTCACCAATTCCAGGAGGATGCGCGCATCCCGCAGGTATTATAAGTCGGCCCCCGGTTTTTGCTGCCGGCAAGCCTTTTCCCGGTACAGACTACCGCGCGATTAAACAGGAACATGAATACATCCGTGCTGACTCGGACTCTTCGGCCACGGACTGGCCCGCAGCGCTCGATTCCCGGCAAGCGAACGGGCCGGTCTCCGAGCCCCTTCCGGTTGAACCTCGTCCCTCGTGTCGCTGGTTGATCGGGCGTATATTCTCAACGATCAGATGGCGGACGGATATCGTTGACAGTCAGTATCGTCATTCCGGTGCTCGATGACGGGATACAGTTGCAGCGGTTGTTGCGGGATCTTGAGCGGTACTGGCCGACCGGGCCCGGGCCGGATTCGGGGCCCGGGAGTCCGGGTGAAGCCGGAACGAGGCCCGCCCCGGAAATCATCGTCGTCGACGGCGGCAGTCGGGACGACAGTGTCGACGTGGCGAGGGGCGCCGGCGTCCGCGTGCTGGAACGCCGGCGGGGGCGCGGCCTGCAACTCGACGAGGGTGTCCGGGCAGCGTCCGGGCGCTGGCTCTGGTTTCTGCACGCGGACAGCGGAATCTCCCGGGACGTCCTCGACGAGATCGGCCGGCTTTCCGGACGCTCCCCGTGCTGGGGACGTTTCGATGTCAGGCTGGCGAAAGCGCCGCTCCTGAGCCTGACCGCAAGAGCGATGAACTGGCGTTCCGCCATCACCGGCATCTGCACCGGGGATCAGGGTATTTTCGTCCATCGTTCCCTGCTGGAAGCCGTCGGCGGGGTGCCGAGGCAGCCGTTGATGGAGGATATCGAATTGAGCAGAAAGCTGCGCGGTCTCGGGCGGCCGGTGCGTATACGAACGCCCCTCGGGGCATCGCCGCGGCGCTGGTTGACCCACGGCGTGGTCAGGACCATGACCTTGATGTGGTGGGTGAGATTCCGCTACCTCTGCGGCGCCTCTCCGGAAGACCTCGATCGGCGGTACTATGGCTGAGCGTTGCACGCCCTGCCTGTGCGTTTTCGTCAAGGCGCCCGTTCCCGGCCGGGTGAAAACGCGCCTCGCCAGAGACCTCGGCCCGGGTGCGGCGCTCGCGGCGTACCGGCTCTTGGTGGAGCGGGAACTGGATGCGATCGCGCAGGTCGAATTTCCTGTGGAACTGTGGGTCAACGGCGATAGTGACAATGACACGGTCAAGCACTGGTCGGGGCGCTACTCCCTGCCCGTCCGGCGCCAGTCGTCAGGTGACCTTGGCCGGAAAATGCTTGAAGCGATAAGCCGTTGCTGTGCGGCGGGTCGCGCCGGGATCGTCGTCGGCAGCGATCTGCCGGCGGTCGATGCGTCCTATGTCGAACAGGCCGCCCTGCTGCTCAACGAACGGGATCTGGTTCTGGGCCCTGCGGAAGATGGTGGCTATGCGCTGATCGGAATGAAAACTCCGGTTGCAGCGCTCTTCAGCGGCATCGACTGGGGAACCGATCGGGTTTACCGTCAAACCCGGAACAAGGCTGACCGCCTTGGCTTGAGCATCGGCGATCTGCCGATGACCTGGGATGTCGATACGCTTGCCGACTGGCAGCGGTTCCTGGATACCTTGCCGGAAGAGGCCGGCTCCGGCCTGCCGTCGGAATCAGGGCGCCGGTGATGGGCCATCGCCATGGCTGACCGGCTCGCACTGTCCCTCGTCGCGTGGAACAATCAGCAACCCATTGATTTTAAAGGAAGACCCACTTGACACTTCGCCTGCAACCCGGGCGATAGGAGTGGGTACGCGGTCAGGCGGCGCTGCGCGTTTCCTGGGCCGTGGTGTGCTTGCCTGAATCCGCTGCCTGTGATGCGGTTTCCGGGTTGCTGAACGTTAGCGCGCCGTCCTCGAGCGGGTCGCGGAACACGATCTTGCGGTCCTGCAGGTAGTTCTGGGTGTTGCGCCAGGGGTCGCGGTCGCCCTGTTTGGGGAACAGGTGCATCGACCGGGCGAAGTAGCCGGAGGAGAAGTCGACGATCCAGGGCTGGATCGCCATGTCGCGGTCTTCCTCGCGCAGGCGCGGCGTGCATTGACGCATGCCCAGTTCCTCCATGCGGTTCAGGAGCCGGCACACGTAGGCGCAGGTCAGGTCGGCGCGCAGGGTCCAGGATGCGTTCACGTAGCCGAAGACGTAGGCCAGGTTGGGCAGGTCGGAGAGCATGATGCCCTTGTAGTTGATCCTGTCGGGGAAGTGGACCGGGCTGCCGTCCATGCTGAATTCGACGCCGCCGAATATGGCGAGTTGCAGGCCGGTGGCGGTGACTAGGATGTCCGCCTCGACTTGCTCCCCCGAGGTGAGATCGACGCCCGTCTCGGTGATTTCGGCGATCGTGCCGGTGGCCACGGCGGCCGTTCCGCGCTGGATGGCCTTGAACAGGTCGCCGTCGGGAATGAGGCACAGGCGCTGGTCCCAGGGGTTGTAGCTCGGCGTGAAGTGTTTTTCGACGTAATCCCGGCCCAGTTGCTCGCTGGCCTCGTTCAAGAGCCTGGATCTGATTGAATCCGGGGCCACGCGGGTACGGCGATACACATACATCTGCCAGAGGATGTTCTTCCAGCGGGTCAGCGCGTAGGCCAGTTTCTCGGGCAGGAAACGCCGCAGGCGCCTGTTGATGGCATCGCGCTCCGGGCGGGAGATCACGTACGTGGGGGAGCGCTGGATCATGGTGACCCGCTCGGCCGTCTCGGCCATGGCGGGCACCAGCGTCATGGCCGTTGCCCCGCTGCCGATCACGGCGATGCGTTTGCCGGCGTAGTCGAGGTCGTCGGGCCAGGCCTGGGGGTGCAATACGGGGCCTGCGAAGCGCTCGAGACCCGGAAGCTCCGGCAGGTGGCCTTCGTTGTAGTTGTAGTAGCCGCTGCACATGAAGAGGAAGCTGCAGGTGATTTCCACCGTTGATCCGGAGTCACGGTTTGTGGCGCGAACGGTCCAGCGGGCATCCGGGGTCGACCAGGAGGCGCTCGCCACCTCGTGCCTGAAGCGGATGCGGGAGTTCACGTCATATTCCGTCGCCGCCTCCCGGACGTAGGCCCGGATGGACGGCCCGTCGGCGATGGCCTTGTTGCTGAGCCACGGCTTGAAGATGTAGCCGAAGGTATGCATGTCGCTGTCGGAGCGGATCCCCGGATAGCGGAACAAGTCCCAGGTGCCGCCGATGGCATCCCGGTTCTCGAGGATGACGAAACTGCGGCCCGGGCATTTCTTGCGCAGATGGCAGGCGGCGCCGATGCCGGATACCCCGGCTCCGACGATGACCACATCGAAATGTTCCATGCGTTCCATGGGAGAAGCTGCTCCGGCGCACCGTGGAGGATCGGCGATTGTGCCCAGTATCGGCGGTACGATCAATCCGGCGTCCCCTTCCAATTTGGCCGGTGTTGCCGGAAAATCGTCACCGGGCCTCACGGACCGGGTTGCACATGGATCAGACGAAACGCGCCGCTGGCGGCAATGTGAATGAGTCGGGCTAGGCGCGCTTCCCGACACTCCATGAATCGATTCTTCCCCGTCGCCCTGCTTGCCCTCCTGCTGGCGCCACCGGCATCCGCCGGATTCGCCGAGTCGTTGCGCGACACCAAACCGGATTTCAATGTCCGCTACCGGTTCGAGAACGTGGACCAGGACGGCATCGAGAAGAAGGCGCGCGCATCGACGGCAAAAGCGCGACTGTCGTGGATCATGCCCGCGGACGAGGGCCTCTCGTTTGGCTTCGAAGTGGACCAGGTGCTGTTGTTCCCGCCCGGGACCGAACAGACGTTCAACTCGACGGAAAACGGCAAGACCAGCTATCCCGTCGTGGCCGACCCGCTCGGCTTCGACCTCAACCAGGTCTTCCTGCGTTACCGCGGCGACGGCCTGATCCTGACCGCCGGCCGCCAGCGCATCCTGCACGCCGGGCAGCGCTTCCTCGGCGGGGTCGCCTTCCGGCAGAACGAACAGACCTACGACGGGCTGCGCCTGCAGGTTTCCCGGGGCATGGCGAGCCTCGACTACACCTACATCATCAACGTCAACCGCATATTCGGGCCGGGCGACGGCGCGCAGCCCGGCGACTGGAAAGGCGATACCCACGCCTTCCGTGGCGAACTGAAACCGGCGGAGGGCCATACGTTCGGGGCCTTCGGCTATCTCATGGATTTCGAGAACGACAACGGCCCGGCCAATTCGAACTCGACCTACGGCGTGGACTACACCGCCAGTCTCGGCCCGTTCTCGATGACCGGCACCCTCGCCCGCCAATCGGATTACGCCGCCAATCCCGTTTCCTACGACGCCACCTATTACGCCCTGGAAGCCAGCCTGAAACGGGACGCGATGACCTTCACGGGAGGCTACGCAGTGCTCGGCAGCGACGGCGGCGAGGCCGCTTTCAAGACACCCCTCGCCACCCTGCACAAGTTCCAGGGATGGACCGACCGCTTCCTGGCGACCCCGCTGAACGGTGTTGCGGACGCGTACGTCACGGTGACTTCCCGTACCGGCCCCGTCGTCGTTACCCTGGCCTACCACGACTTCCAGGCGGAAAAGGGCGGCGCGGACTACGGCTACGAGATCGGCGCCTCGCTAAGCTGGAAGATCAACAAGCACTTCGATGCCCAGCTCAAGTTCGCGGACTACTCCGCAAAAGAACACGCCACCGATATCACCAAGTTCTGGTTTACCCTCAGCTACCGTATCTGAGTCACGGGGCAATGCGTTTCCCTTCTATCTCTGCACCTCTTTTACCGCAGCCGCCCAGAACATCAGAAAGGCGGCAAGGAAGCATGAGTTGGAGGGCGCCGCCTGACAGCACCCGCCCCGGCGACGCGTCAACCAGCCAGGCCGAGCAACCCGCTCCAGCGTCCCATGTCGCCCGCCAGCGACTTTGCCCGAATCGGCAACTGCAGGACCAGTTCGTGCAGGCCGAGGTTCGCCGCCGTACCAACCATGTTCAACAGGTCGTCGTCCGAGTTTTTTGGTGAATAGGGCAGGCTCAGCTTGATCTGAAAGCCGTCGTTGCGAGAGCGTCCGGCCTTGTCGAGCGCCGCGTGCATCCGTGCCAGCAGGGGTTCCGGATCGTCGTAGCGTGTCCCCACGCCGATCCAGCCGTCGCCGACCCGCAGCGCACGTCGGATCGCGAACTCCGAGTTGCCCCCGATAAGGATCGGCGGGCCGCCCCTGGTAAGGGGTTGGGGTTGCACCACCGCGTCCTCGAAGCGGACGAACTCACCCCGGTACTCGGCGGCTTCCTCGGCCCAGACGACCCTGATCGCCTCGAGGTATTCGTCGAAGCGCTTGCCGCGCCCCGGCCAGGGCACGCCGAGCGCCGCGTATTCCTGCGAAGACCAGCCGAGGCCGGCGCCGAATTCAAAGCGGCCCCCGGCGATGTGATCGAGCGTCATCACTTCCTTGGCGACCAGCAGCGGCGGCCTTTCCGGCACGATGAGCACGGCGGAGCCGAGCCTGAGGCGTGTGGTGACGCAGGCCGCCACCGCGCAGACCAGCAACGGATCGTAGAGCCCGAACCGGCCTTTCCACGGCGCAACGCCGTCGGGCGTATGCGGGTAAGGGTCGGTGTAGCGGGTAAAGAACACGATGTGCTCGGGCACCCAGAGCGAATTGAACCCGCACTCCTCCGCGGCCCGGGCGAACTCCTTCAGGAAGGAGACATCCCGAAGCGGCGAATCGCCGAATGCTGCTGCAAGCCCTATTTTCATATCGACAGTCCCTCGCGCCCGATTACTATATCGGCCCGACCGCCGGATTAGGAGTGAGCAATGGTCAGCGTGCTGAATGGTGTGCGGGTGCTGGAGGTCGCCCAATTCGCACTGGCGCCCTCCGCAGCCGCGATCCTGAGCGATTGGGGGGCGGAGGTCGTCAAGGTGGAGCATGCGGAGCATGGCGATTTCATGCGCGGCCTGTCCGGATGGGGCGTTCCGGCGGACGTGGATGGCATCAACTTCCTGTGGGACACCTACAACCGCGGCAAGCGCTCGGTGGGTGTCGATCTCAACCTGGATGCAGGCCGCGGGGTCGTCCTCGAACTTGCCCGGCGCGCGGATGTCTTCATCACCAACTACCTGCCTTCCGCACGCGCCAAGCTCGGCATCGATGTCGAGGACATCCGGGCGGCCAACCCGGATATCGTATACGGCAGGGGCAGCGCCCACGGCCCCAGGGGCGGCGAGGCGGATGTGGGGGGCTTTGAGAGCATCTACTGGCTGCGAACCGGGGCGGCATCGGCGGCCACGGGCACCGGCGGCGAACTGGCGACCATTCCCGCACCCGGATTCGGAGACGGCCAGACGGGGCTGGCTTTTGCGGGCGGGCTCTCCGCCGCGCTCTTTCACCGGGAGCGAACCGGGGAAGCCCTGGTGGTGGATGTATCGCTGCTGAGTTCGGGAATCTGGGCGATGCAGGCCGGGCTGGTCGGCGCCAACCTGACCGGCAGGGAGGAACTTGTTCCAATAGACAAATACGAGCAGGCCAATCCGATCGGTGTCCACTACGAAACGAGCGACCACCGGTTCATCAAGCTGGTGATGCTGCACTCCGACCGTTACTGGCCGGGGTTCTGCGAAGCCATCGGCCGCAACGACCTGCTCGACGACCCGCGATTCGCCGATGCGCGCGCCCGGGCCGCCAATCGGCGGGCCTGTATCGAGGAACTGGCCGCCGAGTTCGCCAAACGCCCGTTGTCGGATTGGGTTGAAATCCTCGGCCGGCAACGGGGCCAGTGGACGGTTGTACAGAACGTCTCCGAGTTGAACGACGATCGTCAGGCGCTGGAAAACGGATACCTGCAAGCTGTCGACTGGGGCGGCGGGCGTACCGTGACACTGGCTCCCGCCCCGGTTCAATTCGACGAGCAGTCGGCGTTGCTGAAACGTGCGCCCGAGTTCGGGGAGCACACGGAGGAAGTCCTCCTGGAGCTCGGTTACGGCTGGGACGAGATCGGCGCGCTGAAGAAGATCGGGGCTGTCAATTGAGGAAACGGCATGGCTCGCCGGCGTTCATCGCGAGGGAGCGAGCCGTTCAGGCGCCAACCCCGCGTATTGCGCCAAGCCGCTCATTGCGGCCCTTGGTGGAATGTGCTCGCTGGCCCGCACTCACGCATGGCGCCGGCCACGCAGGCGATGCACGCGAACGGGGAGTGACGTATAGCCTTTGACGAACGCGGAAAGCGTGCGCACCGGCTCGCCGACCACCTCGATAAACCGGAAGCGCTGCATGATTTCTTCCCACAGCACGCGCAACTGCATTTCCGCCAGGCGGTTGCCCATGCAGCGGTGAATGCCGAACCCGAATGACAGGTGGTGCCGCGCCTTCCTGCGGTCGATGAGAAAACGGTCGGGATTCTCGATCGCCTCCTCGTCCCGGTTGCCGGAGACATACCACATGAGCACCGCGTCTCCGGCTGCGATGCGTTTGCCGCCCAGCTCCGTATCCTCGACGGCGGTGCGGCGCATGTAGGCCAGCGGCGTCTGCCAGCGGATGATCTCGGAGGTCATGTTGGGGATCAGGCCCGGGTCGGCGCGCAGCTTCTCGTACTCGCCCGGAAACAGGTTCAGGGCCAGCACGCCGCCGGAGATGGAATTGCGGGTGGTGTCGTTGCCCCCCACGATCAACAGCAGCAGGTTGCCGAGAAACTCCATCGGCTTCATGTGGCGGGTGTCCTCGCCATGCGCGAGCATGGAGATGAGGTCATTGGCCGGCGGCCGGTTGACCCGCTCGTTCCACAGCCTTGTGAAGTAGGCCAGGCATTCGTGCAGTTCCTCGACCCGCTGCTCGTGGGTGTCCACAACCCCGGTGCGCGGCGACCCGGTGGCGACATCGGACCAGCGGGTGAGCTTCTTGCGTTCTTCGAAGGGGAAGTCGAAGAGCGTCGCCAGCATCTGCGTCGTCAGTTCGATCGACACCAGATCCACCCAGTTGAAGGTCTCGTTCTCGGGCAGCGAATCGAGGATGCGCCCGGCACGCTCACGGATCGTGCCCTCCAGGGCCCTGAGGTTTCTCGGCTCCACCACCGGCTGCACGGCAGCCCGCTGAACGTCGTGCCTGGGCGGGTCCATGGCGATGAACATCGGCGTGTTCATGCGCTTTTCCCTGGGAACGCGAACGGGCACCCCCAGCGTGATGCTGCCCCGGGACGAGTAGATCTCGTGGTGCCGGTCGACGTACAGGATGTCGTTGAATCGGGTGACCGACCAGTACGGCCCGAACCGGCTCTCCCGGCAGTAGTGCACCGGGTCCTCGCGCCGCAGGCGCTCGAAATAGCCCCAGTGGGCGTCCTGCTGGAAGAGATGGGGATTGGAGAGATCGAAGTCCTCGATCGGTACGCTGTATGGATCCGGGATGAAACTGGGGTCGGCGCCGTTCATGAAACGGGAGAATACGGGAATTCCGAACAGGTAAAAACCGGGGCTCCGCCCATTGGCGAGGGGCTGCGACGCCCGGGAGACAACTACTCAATTGCAGTCGCAGCGTGCAACGCCTGAGGGACAGCTACTAAACGGCTGTCGCAACCTGTATCGTCGCGCCAGCATTCCCATCGACGCCCGGAGGCATGGAACAGGTTTGACGCGCATAAGAACCGTTCGCTGTCACGAAACGAACGAAGACATCGCCTCGGTCAGCCTCGACGAGATCGAGCTGCCCGATCCGGGGCCGGGAGTAGTGCAGGTGCGGCCCAGGGCCTGCGCCGTCAACTACCCGGACCTGATGATGATTCAGGGTACGCATCAGCACAGGCCGCCCCTGCCGTTTGCCCCGGGCGGCGAGGGAGCGGGCGAGGTCGCTGCGGTGGGTACGGGCGTAACCCATGTCAGGGAAGGCGATGCCGTCTGCTTTGGCAGGTTGAGCGGCGGTTTCGCCGAAGCGCTGAACATTTCGGCCGACGCCGTGGAGCCCATGCCCCGCAACATGACCTACGCCAAGGCGGCTTCCTATCGCACCGCCTATACCACCGCCTATGTCGCGCTGGTGGTGCGCGGCGACCTTCAGCCGGGGGAGTGGCTGCTCGTTCACGGCGCCGCCGGTGGCGTCGGCCTGGCGGCGGTGGAGTTGGGCAAGCACTACGGCGCCAGGGTCATCGGCACGGGCGGACGGGACGACAAGCTCGCCGTGGCGAAATCCCGGGGCGCAGATGCGGTCATCAACTACACCCTGCCGGACGGCTCCCTGGGTGGTTTTCGCCACAAGGTGAAGGAGTTAACGGGCGCCGGCGGTGCGGACGTGATCTACGACCCCGTAGGCGGTGATGTATTCGACGAGTCGATGCGCTGCATCAACTGGCGCGGGCGCATCCTGAGCATCGGCTTCGTCGGCGGCCGCTGGCCCGCCGCCCCGGTGAACCTGGTGCTCATCAAGAGCATTTCCGTCATCGGCGTGCGCGCGGGAGAAATCGGCCGCCGCGACCCTGCCCTGGGCCGGCGCATCCGCGCCGCGGTTCAGGACCTGGCTCAATCGGGCGCCATCGACCCGTACGTCTGCGCGGGCTTCCCGCTCGAACGCGCGGTCGACGCCATGCGCATGTTGGAAAACCGGGAAGTGGTGGGGAAATGCGTGGTGACGATGAACGGCTACGAGATTGAAGGCGCGTAGCGGGTAGAAGGAAGCTCAAATCACATTTTGCGCACGCCGCCGGGGCCGGCGATCAGCACTCGGTCCGCACGGTTGGCGGCGAAGACGCCGTTGCAGACCACGCCGACGATGTTGTTGATCTCGGCTTCGAGGGTGAGCGGGTCGTCGATGTGGAGGCCGTGCACGTCCAGGATGATGTTGCCGTTGTCGGTGGTGAACCCCTGGCGCCATTCCGGCGAACCGCCCAGGCGGAGCAGGGCGCGCGCGGCCAGCCCGCGAGCCATGGGAACAACCTCCACGGGCAGTGGGAAGCGGCCGAGACGCTCCACCAGTTTTGACTCGTCCACGATGCAGACGAACTCCTCCGAGGATGCGGCGACGATTTTCTCCCGGGTCAGGGCGCCGCCCCCGCCCTTGGTCAGGCATCGCTCGGGGTCGACTTCGTCGGCGCCGTCGACGTAGACGCACAGGGAGGGCGCGGCGTTCAGGTCGAGCACGGGTATACCGTGGCCGGCCAAGCGTTGCGCGCTCGCCTCGCTGCTGGCGACTGCGGCGTCGAACTTGTGCCTGATGCGCGCCAGGCCGTCGATGAAGAAGTTGGCGGTGGAACCCGTGCCGATGCCGACGACCGACTGCCGGGTGAGCCTGCTTTCGATGTAGTCGAGCGCCGCGGCCGCCGCGCTTCGCTTCAAGGTGTCCTGCGACATGCTGTCGTACTCCTCAACGTGAATTGCCCGTTGCCGGGGCGCTGCTGTCGGGCGGACGCGGGCCGGACGCATTTGTTACCCTCTCCCCCGCGATCAGGAAGTACTTACGCTCTGCCGTCTCATGGGAAAACTGGAACACTACGTCAAGAAGATTCTCGCCTCGCGTGTTTACGATGTCGCGGTTGAGACTCCGTTGCAAGACGCCCGCAACATCTCGGCCCGGCTCGGCCACCGGGTGGCGCTGAAGCGGGAGGATCTGCAGCCGGTCTACTCGTTCAAGCTGCGTGGGTCCTACAACAGGATGGCGCAGCTTTCCGACGCGGACCGGGCCAGGGGTGTCATCGCCGCGTCCGCCGGCAACCATGCCCAGGGCGTGGCGCTCTCGGCGGGCAAGCTCGGCATCAAGGCCCACATCGTGATGGGGCGCAACACCCCGAGCATCAAGGTCGATGCGGTGCGCAACCTCGGGGCGCGCGTCGTGCTGCACGGCGACACCTACCAGCATGCCGCGGAACACGCGGCGAAGCTGGCGGACCGGCGCGGCTATGTATGGGTGCACCCCTACGACGATGTGGATGTCATTGCCGGTCAGGGCACGGTGGGCATGGAGATCATGAACCAGCATCCCGGACCGGACGCCATATTCGTGCCCGTGGGCGGCGGCGGCCTGATCGCCGGAATTGCGGCCTATGTGAAGTACCTGCGGCCGCGCACCCGCATTGTCGGGGTGGAGTCGGAAGGTTCCGCATGCCTGGCGGCGGCGCTCGAGGCGGGCAGGCGGGTGCGCCTGCCGTACGATTCCCTCGACCTCTTCGCCGACGGCGTGTCGGTGGCACAGGTCGGCCGGGAGCCGTTCAAAATCGCCCGTACCTGCGTCGACAGCGTGGTGACCGTATCCATCGACGAGATCTGCGCCGCCATCAAGGACGTGTTCGACGACACCAGGGCGGTGGCGGAACCGGCCGGGGCCCTGGCCGTGGCGGGGCTCAAGAAGTACGCGGAACGGAACCGGCGCCGCCGGGGGCGGCAGTTCGTGGCGGTGGTCAGCGGCGCCAACGTCAATTTCGACCGGCTGCGGCACATTTCCGAACGCGCGGAACTGGGCGAACACCGGGAGGCGATCTTCGGCGTCACCATCCCGGAAGAGCAGGGCAGCTTCCGCCGTTTCTGCCGGACCCTGGGCAAGCGGTCGGTCACGGAATTCAACTACCGCTTCGCCGGCGGCGACGAAGCGCATGTCTACGTGGGGCTTGAGGTCGAACCGGGGGAAGACCGCCAAGCCGTCGCCGACAGCCTCGCGCGCGCCGGCTACCGGGTGACCGACATGACCGGCAACGAGGCTGCCAAACTGCATGTGCGGCACATGGTCGGCGGCAGGGCGTTCGGCAGCAAGCCGGAGCTGCTCTACCGCTTCGAGTTTCCGGAGCGCCCGGGCGCCCTGCTGCGCTTCCTCAACGGCCTCGGCAGCCGCTGGAACATCACCATGTTCCACTACCGCAACCACGGCTCCGCCTGGGGACGCGTATTCGCCGGCTTCGAGGCGCAGGCCGGCGAAAAGGCGCGCCTGGCGACCTACCTTGACCGCATCGGCTACCGCTACTGGGAGGAAACGGGCAACCCCGCTGTGGAATTGTTTCTACGCTAGCAGGTCCTGCCCCGTGTGTCGGAGCGCTGAGGTGCAAGGAACAGAAACCCGCTGGGAGAGAGTAGGTGTGCGGTACGGGTATCCGGCACCTTTAAAGCACCCCTGCGCCCTCGAATTCCACGAAAACGCGTCCGCTTGGCGTGCTGGATACCCGTACCGCATACCT
>CAZWZH010000214.1:0-5809 GCA_964638775.1 uncultured Pseudomonadales bacterium | reverse complement strand
AGCAGCGGCTCGCGCAGTTGCAGGCGTGTGTCCTGCTGGCCGGCGGTGACCAGCATCGGCGCCCGCACCTTCAGCGCCCCGTACATCATGCCGATGGCGTTGCCGAGGCCTGGCGCGACGTGCAGGTTCACCACGGGTGTCTTGCCCGTGGCCTGCGCGTAGTAATTGGCGGCGCCCACGGCGACGCCTTCGTGCAGCACCACGTAATAGCTGATCTGCGGGTAGTCCCCCAGCCGGTCGAGCAGGGAATTCTCGGTAGTGCCGGGGTTGCCGAAGATGCTGTCGACCCCATGCGCAAGAAGGCTCTCCATGAAGACCTGTTGTGCCCGCATGCTCAGACCTCCGCGACGTTGTACGAGAAACGGTACGAGGTCTGGCCGGGTGATGCCCCGGCTCGACCGGAAAGGCGTGAACGGGTGCGTTCCTGACTCACTTGACTGCCTTGTCCGCCAACTGAAGGTGTAGTAGAGCACAGCGGGGTGGCTTTGGAAAAACCCTGTCCGCAAGTGCCGGCACCGCCCCCGACTGCTGGCGTGCGTTGAGTGTCTCGACTAGGATGCCGCCTTCCTGACGGCACGCCGGATGAGAGGCCCGTGCCTGTCCGGATGCCATCGAGGGTCCGGTCCAGCCGACGGGACTCGCCCGGCGGAGCCAAGCCCGGCCCCGACAGGAATGCGGTGATGGGGAACGAACTCAACTCGTTTGCCGGCCTGATCCGCGAACGAGAGGTTCAGAGGTATCGCAATGAGCGGCAATTCCGGTTTCAACGGTTTCGGCGCGGACACGGTCCGGTTCCTCGAGGACCTGGAAGACAACAACAACCGCGCCTGGTTTCAGGAGAACAAGCACCGTTACGACAGCGACGTTCTGGAACCGGCGCTCGCCTTCATCGGCGCCATGGGGCCGTTGCTGGCGCGGGTGTCGGAGTGCTTCACCGCCATTCCGAAACGCATGGGCGGCTCGCTCATGCGCGTCTACCGCGACACCCGCTTCAGCCGGGACAAGACGCCGTACAAGACGAACATCGGCATTCAGTTCCGCCATGAGCAGGGCAGGGACGTAAACGCGCCGGGCTACTACCTGCACATAGAAACCACCGGCTGCTTCCTCGGCGCGGGCATGTGGCACCCCGAGCCGGCCGCCCTCAAGGCAATCCGCGAGCGCATTGCGGAGCATCCCGATGCCTGGCGCAAGGTGTTGCGGTCGCGACGATTCAAGAGCGAGTTCACGTTCGCGGGCAACAGCCTGAAGCGCCCGCCCCGGGGCTTTGCGCCCGACCTGCCTCACCTTGAAGACATCAAGCGCAAGGACTTCATCGGCGTCAGCGACTTCTCCATCGAGCGGGCGGCCAGCGCGGGCTTTCCCGAGGAAGTGGCGGAGCGCTTTGCCAGGGCGACCCCGCTGATGACGTTCCTGTGCACAGCCGTCGGCGTCGAGTTCTGATGCTGACGTTTGCCGAAGAAATCCTGCTCCTGCTGCTTGAGGACGAACAGGGCAAGTTCCTGCCGGTAACCCGGCATGCGCTGGGCCACGCGCTGGTGGGGGCCGTTCTGATGGACCTGGCTTTTGCGAACCGTATCGACACCGACCCCGAGCGTTTGACGGTCACGGACGCAACGCCCACACACAACCCGATGCTCGACGAGGTGCTCGAACGCATCGTGAGCGGCGGCAAGGCCCGGTCAGCGGTCGACTGGCTGAAGGCGCTGAGCGGCGACGGGGCAGAGACCATCCGCGAACAGGCACTGGCAAGCCTGGTGGAGCGCGGCATCGTCGAGCGGCGCGAGACAAAGGTGCTCGGAATTTTCCGTTCCCGGCGCTACCCCCCGGTCGACGGAAAACGCATGCGGGCGGCGAAACAGCACATCTCTGAGCTGCTTTCCTCTGAGAAGATACCCGATCCCCGCGACGTTGCGCTCGTCTCGCTAGCCGATGCCTGCGGCGTCCTGCGGACAGTCTTCGAAGAAGCGGAAATCGAGCGGAACATGCCCCGCCTCAGACAACTCCGCAAGATGGACCTGATCGGCCGTGAAATGCTCGGCCGCATTTCCATCTGGAAGCACGGATTGACCGCTCCGGCCGACGACTGATCTCAGCGGCAGTTGTTTTTTCCATGCAAATCGGGATCCCGGCGCGCCGGGCCGCGGACGTGGTAGGAACAGCGCCGAATCTCGGGAAAGAGTTCGTATGCGGCGCTTCCCTTTCGGCGCGTTAAGCTCGTCCGAACGCCTCGGGTCTTGCTGGATGATGTGGCCGTGCGCCGAAAGGGAAGCGCCGTATGCGAACTCGCTATTGCGACTGACGAAGATAGGTAAGAAAACTTTTTCTTTAAAATCAAAGAATTAAGTTTTTTCATGGAAGTTCCCAACCCGGCCCGCCGGGACGCTGACGCGCGAGGAACAGACGACCGCTGGGAGAGAGTGGGTGCGCGGTACAGGTATCCAGCACGCCAAGCGGACGCGTTGTCTTGGAATTCAAGGGCGCAAATCGTTCGACACCCGGCCCCGCAACCAGTTGCGGGGCGTCGCCACCTGCCGAAGCGGTGCTTCGGCTCGGGCTGCGCCCGACCGGTTGCGACCCCGTACCGCACACCTGCTCTCGGAGCCGAATCGAAGGAGCTGTTCAAATTCCAGTGAAAAAAACATCCATTAATACAATGAGTTGAAGATTTGTTCCACGAAAGCCCACCCAGCTTCAGGCCTTCAGTTCGTCAAGCTCCGCAAACTCGTCCAGGGCTTCGGGATTGGCCAGGGCCGCGGTGTTCCCGACCGGGCGCCCGTGAATGACGTCGCGCACCGCGAGTTCCGCAATCTTGCCGCTCATCGTTCTCGGTATGTCTTTTACCGCGATGATCTTGCGGGGCACGTGGCGCGGCGAAGCGTGGGTGCGGATCTCGGCGGCGATCCTGCGGGCCAGCTCCGAATCCATGGAAACACCGGCTCGAAGCACCACGAATAGCACCACCCGGGTATCGCCGTCCCAGTCCTGGCCCACGCAAACCGCATCGACGACCTCCTCGACGCGCTCCACCTGGCGATAGATCTCGGCGGTGCCGATGCGCACGCCGCCGGGATTGAGCACGGCATCGCTGCGGCCGTGCAGGATGAAACCGCCGTTTCCGGTGATTTCCACGAAGTCGCCATGGGCCCACACATCGGGGTACTTGTCGAAATAGGCGGCGTGGAACTTCGCATTGCCGGGATCGCGCCAGAAGCCGATGGGGCAGGAGGGGAACGGCACGGTGCAGACCAGTTCCCCTTTTTCGCCGCGAACCGGCCGGCCGGCGTCGTCCCAGACATCCACCGCCATGCCGAGCCCCCTGCACTGCAGTTCGCCCTCGTAGACCGGCAGATTGGGATTGCCGAGTACGAAGCAGGAGACGAGGTCGGTGCCGCCGGTCATGGACACCAGGTGCAGATCGCTCTTGACGTCGCGATAGACGTAGCGGAATCCCTCGTGGGTCAACGTCGAGCCGGTGGAAAGCAGCGCGCGCAACGCGGACAGGTCGTGGCTCGTCCGGGGCTTCAATCCGGCCTTGTCGATGGCGGCGATGTACCGGGCACTCACGCCGAGCACGGTGACGCCTTCCCGTTCCGCAACGTCCCACAGCGCGCCCGGACCGGGGTGAAAGGGGGAGCCGTCGTAAAGCACCACGGTGCAACCGCTCGCCAATGCGCTGACCAGCCAGTTCCACATCATCCAGCCGCAGGTCGTGAAGAAGAAGAGCCTGTCGTCGCGGGCAAGGCCCACGTGCAACCGGTGTTCCTTCAGGTGCTGGAGCAGCGTGCCGCCGACGCCGTGCACGATGCACTTCGGCTTGCCTGTGGTGCCCGACGAATAGAGGATGTAGAGCGGATGGTTGAAGTCGACCTGCGCGAATGAGGCCGGGGATTCCGTCAGCTCGTCGAATGTCGGGGCGTCGTCCGCCGCGCCGATGATCGAAACCCGGATGACCTTCTCCAACGACGGAACCTGACGGACGACCTGCTCCACCTTCTCGCGCACATCGATGCGCCGGCCGCCATAGAAATAGCCGTCGCAGGCGAACAGCACCCTGGGTTCGATCTGCCCGAAGCGGTCGAGCGCCCCTTCCGCGCCGAAATCCGGCGAACAGGACGACCAGACCGCGCCGAGCGTTGCGGTGGCCAGCATGGCGATAACGGCCTCGATGGTATTGGGTAGCCAGCCCGCCACCACCTCGCCCGGGCCGACGCCGAACCCGGCGAGCCGTGCGGCGAGCGCCGTGCTCCGCCGGTAAAGCTCGGCGTAGGTGATTTCAGCGCGTTCGCCGGTTTCCAGGTAGCTCACCAGGGCGATGCGTTCGTCGCGGAACCGCAGGAGATTCTCCGCGTAATTGAGCCTGGCGCCATCGAACCAGGCCGCGCCGGGAAATCGCTGCAGATCCTTCACCGCGGCATCCGCCGGCCTGCTCGCGCGCACGCCGGTGAATTTCCAGACCTCGCTCCAGAATGCGCCGGGGTCTTCAATGGACCAGGCGTGAAGACTGCCGTAGGTGTCGAATGCGCGGCCGGTGGCGGCTTCGGCCTGGCGGGTGAACCGCGTCATGTTCGAGGCGGCGATGTTCGCCGCCGATGGCCGCCACAACGGCTCGCCCATGGTTTTGCTCACTGGCGCACAGCGCGGAAACAGTCGCGCACCTCCGTGACGAACAGCTCCGGCTGTTCGAAAGCGGCGAAGTGCCCGCCCTTCTCCAGTTCGTTCCAATGGATGATGTTCGGGTACCGCTTTTCCGCCCAGCGCCGCGAACAGCGGAAAATCTCTTTCGGGAAGATGCTGCAGCCCACCGGCGTGGCGATTTCGAATCCGTCGAACCCGCCGCCGAAGCTCTCCCAGTACAGGCGGGCCGAGGAGGCGCCTGAGCGGGTGAGCCAGTACAGCATCACGTTGTCGAGCATCTCGTCCCGGGTAAGGGCGTTTTCCGGGTGCCCGTCGCAGTCCGTCCAGCGCCAGAACTTCTCGAGGATCCAGGCCATCTGCCCGACCGGGGAGTCGACCAGGCCGTAACCCAGGGTCTGCGGCCGGGTGCTCTGTTGCTTCGAGTATCCCGAGTCCCATTGCTGGTAGCTGGCCATGCCTTCCAGCGCGAGTTTTTCCTGCGGCGTCAGGTCGCCCATGGTGTCTGGATCGGGCGTCGCGATGACCATGTTCAGGTGGATGGCGGCGCAGTGCTCCGGGTCCCGGGGCCCGATGTGCATGGTGACCCCGGCGCCCCAGTCACCGCCCTGGGCGACGTAGCGGCCGTAGCCGAGCCGCGCCATGAGCGCCGCCCAGGTATCGGCGATTTTTTCGACGCCCCAGCCGGGTTCGGCGGGCTTGCCGGAGAAGCCGTAGCCGGGCAACGCGGGGCAGACGAGATGGAACGCGTCCGCGCTGTCGCCCCCGTGCTCTTCCGGCCGGGTGAGGGGCCCGATCACCTTCAGGAACTCCACGATCGAGCCGGGCCAGCCGTGGGTCATCACCAGGGGCAGGGCATGCTCGTGGGGCGAACGGATGTGCAGAAAGTGGATGTTTAGCCCGCCGATTTCCGTCGTGAACTGTTCGTGCGCGTTGATGCGGGCTTCGGCGCGCCGCCAGTCGTAGGCGCCATGCCAGTAGTCGGCCACCTCCTTCACGTAGGCCAGGGGTATGCCCTGCGACCAGTCGTCCGGCGTTTCCTTCTCGGGCCAGCGGGTGTTGGCGAGGCGCGATTTCAGGTCTTCCAGCTCGCTCTCTGCGATGTCGATACGAAATGGCTTGACAGCCGCCATGGGGGATTCTCCTGGTTCCTTGTCCGTTTATGAAAGCAGGA
>CAZWZH010000213.1:0-12684 GCA_964638775.1 uncultured Pseudomonadales bacterium | reverse complement strand
TCGCGCGACGGCTTCGGATACCAGGCGGGCCCCGCGTCCTCCCGGCGCAGCACGTTCAGGTCCAGGGGAACGCCATGGTGGGGATAGGCTTCGCCAGCGGGATATTCCAAGCCGTTTGCTCCTCGGTGCAGCGGCAGGTGGCGTTCGTCGAACCCTTCCGAGTCGGGGACCGCTGCAACGCCATCGTAGATGTTGTTCTCGAACTCAATGCCGCTGATGTCGTCATGAACCTTGACGGAATCCCTGCTCGTTGGATTGACGATGAGGTTGTTGCGGAACCGGGTGTTTATGGGGACGGCCGACCGCTCCGCATCGCTGCCGGCCGCTAATTCGATGTGGTCGCTGTCGATGATGGTGTTGTTCTCGATAAGCGCATCCTCGACTTGGTGGTAGCGGTTGATGGGCGAGTCGGGCACGCCGTTCATGATCACCAGGGCGCCGGCGAAGCGGTGGCCGGTCAGGCCTGAAAGGTAGTTGTTGCGGATGGTCTGGCGCTTGTTGATGATGCGAATGCCACCAGTGTGTTCGGCGCGGTTGCCGAAAAAGACATTGCCCTCCACGAGGTTGCCGTTGCCGTGGCGCAGCGTGAGCGTGCCCCGGGATTCGACAAACACGTTGCCGAGGAACGAGTTGCTGCCGGACTTGTTGGAGACGATTTCCACCTCGCCGTTGCAGCGCTCGAACCAGTTTCGCTCCACAAGCGTGCGCGAATTGGTCAGTGAGTGCTTGCTGGTGCCGATGCGCAGCGTCTCGCCGCCGTTTGAGCCCAGGATGGGCCTTGGCCCGAAATAGTTGTGATCGATGCGATGCCCGTTTTCCTGGCTGGCGTCGGAGTCGAGGCGCACGGCCATGGTCACTCCGGCATTGCTCTTGCCGGCCAGAAACGAGTGGTCGAAGCGGTTGTTCCGACCGTACATCATCACCCAGAAATCGGTCTCGTGCCGTTCCGGGTTGTTGAAGCGGTCGATCACGACTTCAGTGACCCGCGAGTGGTTTGCCAAGTGGTCCTTGGTCCTGCGGAAGGCGATGACTTCGTTGGTGGGCGTGTGGCCGTTGCGGAATGTCAGGCCGCGAACGACCAAGTGCTCTCCGGCGAGGCGCAGGTTGGACCGGCCCGTGATGACGACCTCGCCGGGGGTTTGGGCGGTCAGGGTGACCGGCTTGCCGGGCAGGCCCTTTGCCACGAAGACGATTTCGAAATCCCGCCAATCGCCGTCGGCAAGAATGATTGAATCGCCCGGAACAACCCGTTCCAAGGCGCTTCGGTACGCTTCCTGATCGGTGACGAGATGCTCAGCCGCTTGTGTGACGGCAGCCGTCTGCAATGCCAAGGAGAAAAGCAGAAACTGGGCAAGGCCTGCGCAGACGGACATGCCGGACATCAAGCCGCGCCCTTGAGGCGCCTTCACCGCGATGGCGCCCTCTCGTTCGCGAACCTTCGCCGAGGCCCGCTGCTCGGCGCTGTCGAGCATGGACTCGATTCGTCTCCTGCCCAGTGCGGCCTCAGAACTTTGCCCGTATCCCCAGGAATATCCGGGGGCCGTAGCTGTTCAGCTCGGAAAGGCTGTTCGGTGTCGGAATGAAATTCCTGCGCGGTTCGTCGAACAGGTTCAGCACCTCGATCCGGACCGTCAGATTGGGCCTGATTTCGTAGGTCGCCCTGGCTTCCACGACTCCGGTGTTGCCGATGTAGCGGATGATTCCGGGGGAACTGACAAACTGCTGGAAGTACTTGCTCCGGTACTTGTAGATTGCCTGCAGGTCGAGCTTGCCAATCTGGTAGTAGACCTGGGCGGACAGGACCTCCTTGGAGAAGCCGAACAGGTTGGCCGCGGGGATCAAACCGATGCGCTCGGAGACCACGTTGCCAGACTCGTCTAGCACTCGGGAGGCCCCGAAAGTCTGATCTTCGAATTCGAAGTCGGCATCCGCCCAGTTGTAGGAGAGCTTGGTTCCAAGGCCGCTCAGGAAGCCCGGCAGGTGCGTGAATGCGTGGGCCAAGGTGACTTCGAATCCCTTCAGGGTGCTGTGGTCGTCCTTGGTTCTCGTGGTGGTGACGTCGGCCTGGAAGGACTGGTCGTCGATCAGGAACTCCTCCACGCGCTGGGTGTTCTCGAACCCTCCCAGGAATCGCTTGTAGTAGCCGCCCACGGCGACGATTGTGTCCGGGTTCGGATACCATTCCAAAGCCAGGTCGACGTTCCAGGAAGTCAAAGGCTCAAGGTCAGGGTTGCCGTTTGCGGTGGCTCGTCCCACAACTTCGCTGATCGAAGTCGCATCATCGTCATCCACTGTGAGCGTCCGTCCGAAGCCCATGTCGGCAGGGTCCGGCCTCGACAGGCCGCGATAGACGCCGGCGCGCAGCAGCAGATCCTCGTTGAGGTCCATGACCGCGTTGAAGCTCGGCAGCAGTTCCACATAGCTGTCACCCCCGGTCACGGAATAAAAGTTGTCGCCTTCCTCGTTGACGGTGATGGTCCCGTCCTCGTTGCGTGCGCTGGTGAACGTGGTGCGCAGACCCGTGGAATCCACATCCGTGGAGACGATGCGCAGTCCGAAGTTGCCGCGTACCGGCCGCCTGGCTAGCTCAGTCCGATAATTGGCCTGGACATACCCGGCCAGAGTCCGCTCTTCCACGTCCACGTTGCTTACCGTCCGCTGCGGTTCCGGAATGTCGGGGATCATGCCGCCGTACAGTTCACGTGCGAGGCATAGCGGATCGAAGGTGGCGTAGGTGTTGCCCGTGCCCTCCCGGATCAGGTTGCCGTTCTCGTCAACATTGGTGACCAGGGGCTGGCCGTTGGCTGGCTCCTTCATGAAGCTCTTTTCGGGGAAGGTCTCGTTTCGACAGGCCACGCTGGCATCCGGAATGGCGTCGTCGGGGTGCGAATCCTGGATGCGCACCCGCGGCCAGCTCTTGAACTCAAGCAGCGAGCCGCGAACGCCAGCTTCGATGCTATGCACGGGCCCCCAGTCGGTTTCCAGTCGCATGTCTCCGCGAATGGCGGTGATGTCGTTTTCCCGCGCTTGGTTGAGATCCACCCGGGTTCGCGCGTTGTCCGCGAACAGGTCGTGGTTGTTGACGTCGAAATTGGTCACCGTGATCTGGGCGACATCGGACTCGCCGCCGGACAGGATGTACGATGTGTCCGGTCGATCCGTGCCCGCGGGCACGTCGTTGCCGTAGATGTCCCTGGGTTCCGACTGCAAGCGCGTGTGAATGATGTTCTCCCGGCGCGATGTGGAGGAGATTGATGCATCGAAGGAGAGTTCCAGGCGGTCGTTCACTTGGATGACCATGCCGATGCCGCCGCCATTGTACTCCTCGAGGCGCTCCTGGAAGGTGCTGAGCGTTTCGATGCGCCCGTTGTTGTTGTATCGCTCGATGTAGCCCTCCGGCGAAACGACCAACCCTTCCGGATTGACTCGGCGCTGTTCGGCGAAGACAAGGTCGTTGCGCACCTCGTCGAATACCCGGTCGGAGTACTGGTAGTCGAAGTTCAGTTCGAAACGGTCGGTTGGTCGCCACTGCATGGAGGTGAACACCGACTCACGGTCGTCTTCCGTGATGTTCTGGCGGAATGAGCGCTGGCTGGGCACGAACACCACGGGAGTGCCCGCATCGGGCGCTGTGCCGGTTGCCGGATCGACTTCCATGCGCAGGTCGCCTTGGCCGCTGTCGCAGTTGCCGCTGGAATAGATGCCGGCGCTCACGTCGGGATCGTTGCGGCAGTCCCGCCAGGCGCTGCTGGTACGGTACTCCTGCTCCGGATTGGAGACCAGGTTCTTCTGGGCGCCAATGGAGATGCCGAACTCACCGAACCCTTCGCCCTCGAACTGGTCAACGTAGCTGCCCGAAATCCGGTAGCCCACGTCGTGTTCGGCATTGGCGATGTCATCGTTGTTCGGGTTGTAATTGGCCTTGATGTCGCTCTGGAAACGGCGCTTGCCGTAGTCGATCGGCCGCACCGTGCCGAGCGCGATCTGGCCCGAGACGCCGCCCTCGATCAGGCTGGCCTGCTGCGACTTGTAAATCTGCAGCTTGTTGAAGAGTTCGGATGGAAACATGCTGAAATTTACTGAACGGTCGCCGCTGCCGTTGGTGGACTCCCGTCCATTGAAGGTGGTGGAGCCGAGGAACGGACCCATACCCCGTATCGATACTTCGGTGGCAGTGCCTTGGTCCCGGTGGGCGGCGGCACTGGTGAGAGTCTCGAGCGCTTCGCCGATTGACAGCGATGGGATATCGCCAATGTCATCGGCGGTCAGTACCTCGACCACGAGGTCCGAAGCGCGCTTGGCGGCAATGGACGATTGAATGGACTCCCGGGTGCCTGTGACGACGACTTCCTCGATCACATCGACGCCTTCCTCCGCTGCCGTATGGGCTGTGAAGAAAAGCGGCAGCGCGACGAGAGCTGTGGCAGCGGAGCGAAACGGGCGACGTTGGCTGATGGTGCGCGGAGGCATGGGTGGGCTTGATTGAATTGACCACATTTGTGGAAACCCTTTTCCTTGATTGCTCAATATGGTAAGGCCACTTTATCCAAATTGGCAAGGCCAATTTATAGGGTAGTTGGCGGACAAAGCCGCGCCACCGCGGCCAGGCGCTCAGGCGGTAGCGGCGAGTCCGTTGGCCGGTGTCACCACGAGCGCCCCGTGGCGCCGGATGGTGCCGCGGCGGCGGCGCGCTTGACGGCTCTTGAGCGCCTCGACCTGTCCGGCAACGCGGTGTCCGACCTGTCGCCGCTGGCCCGCCTTGCGAGCCTCCGGGATCTCGACTTGTCGGGCAATCACGAATCGGACCTGTGGCCGCTCTCCGGGCAGAAGTGGCCCCGGAATTTTGAACAACACGTTAAGGTGATGAAATGGATGGCGGCGTTGATCGAGTGCTTCAACGCTCGCCCAGTTTCCGCCGATAGTCCTCGAATGCCGCGCCCACCGAGGCGCTGCCCGAAACCTCGGCGACGGGCACGTCCCACCAGGCGCCGCCTGCTTCGGTAGACGCCAGCGGGTCGGTGTCGATCACGACCACATAGGTTCGCTCGGCATCGCGGGCGCGCTCGAGCGCCGCGGTGAGGGCATCGATACCGTCGGCTTTTTCCGCCAACGCCCCGAGTGAGCGGGCGTGCGCTGCGAAGTCGACGGCCGGGGCCGCGTCCGGGGTCGCATAGCTGCTCTCAAGAAGGTTGTTGTAGCCATGAGTGCCGCAGGATGCCTGCAACCGGTCGATACAGCCGAATCCGCCGTTGTCGAGCACCACGACGATCAGTTTCCGGCCGAGGGCGACCGAGGTTGCGATTTCCGAGTTCAGCATCAGGTAACTGCCGTCGCCGACCAGCACGACCACCTCTTTTTCCGGCCGGGCCAGCTTCACGCCCAGCCCGCCGGCTATCTCGTAGCCCATGCAGGAGTATCCGTATTCAACGTGGTAGGCGTCCGGATCGCTGGCCCGCCAGAGCTTGTGAAGTTCGCCGGGAAGGCCGCCCGCAGCACAGACGACCACCGCGTTTTCTGCGAACGCCTGGTTGACCGCACCGAGAACGTTGGCATCGGACGGCAGGTTGCCCGGCTGATTCGTTACCGCATCGGTTATGGCAGTGGCCCATTCATTGCGAAGACGCTGCGTCCGTTCAACCCAATCGGGCACAAGGTTCGTGTCGTCCAGGCTTTGGTCGAGCAGTTCCAGTGCGCACCGCGCGTCCGACTGCAGCGCTACGGCCGACCGCTTGGCCAGGTCGTGGCGGGCGACGTTGATGCTCAGCAGGCTGCAATCCGGGCGCCCGATCAGGAGCCCCGATCCGGTGGTGAAGTCCTGCAGGCGCGTGCCGATGGCAATGATGAGATCGGCACCGTCCGCGAGCCCGTTCGCCGCCGTCGATCCGGTCACACCCATCGCGCCGACGTTTGAGGGGTGGTCCCAGGGCAAGGCGCCTTTGCCCGCCTGGGTCTCGGCTACCGGAATGCGCAAGCGTTCGGCGAATTCGCCGAGAGCCGCGCAAGCCGCTGAATAGTGAACGCCCCCGCCGGCAACGATGAGCGGCCGCTCTGCCCCGGCGATCAGCCCGACGGCAGCCTGCAACTGCCGGGCATCCGGTGGCTGCCGTAGCGGCCGGTGCAGCGACGGCCGGAAAAAGGAAACGGGGTAGCCGTAAGCCTCCGCCTGCACATCCTGCGGCAGGGCAAGCGTCACCGGACCGCAGTCCACGGGGTCGGTGAGCACGGAGATCGCCTGCGGCAGGCTTTGCATCAGTTGCTCCGGCCTCGTGATCCGGTCCCAGTAGCGCGACACGGGCCTGAAACAGTCATTGGCGGTAACGGTGGGATCAGAGAAGTCCTCGACCTGCTGTAGCACGGGGTCCGGCAGCCGCGAAGCGAAGGCATCGCCCGGCAGTAACAGCACCGGCAGCCGGTTGAGATGCGCCACGGCGGCCGCCGTCACCATGTTGGTGGCGCCCGGCCCGACGGAAGTGGTGCAGGCCATCATCCTGCGTCGCTGCATCGTTTTCGCAAAGGCGATTGCCGCGTGCGCCATGGCCTGTTCGTTGTGCGCGCGAAGTACCGGCAGCCGGTCCCGGGATGCCTCCAGGGCCTCCCCCAGACCGGCGACGTTGCCGTGACCGAATATCGCGAAGACGCCGGCGAACAGCGCCTGTTCGCGTTCGTCCACCACCGTTCGCTGCGCCAGCAGATAGCGCACCAGTGCCTGGGCCATGGTCAGCCTGACTTTTTCGGACACATCAACCCCCGTTTACCCATTCAACCCGTTCGAGGCGCCCCGCCCGATGCGTCGGCAGCCGCATCCCGCCACATCCCGATTGCGCGCCTGAAGTTGTCGGCGATGATCCCGGCTGCTTCGTCGTCATCCAATTCGCCCGCAAACCAGCGGCCCGCCACGCCGTCGAACAGGCTCCAGCCAGCGGCAAAACCCTTGCAGACCGGATTGGGGGCAGCGGCTCGAATCGTCCCGGCCAGGTCAACTCCGGGTGCATCGGGAACCAGGATACCGTTACAGTACGGATCCCGTTCCAAAACAATCTCACCGAGTTCCCGCCAGTCACCGGCACTCTGGGCTTCGAGTTGCCACCAGGCCGGGAACACGCCGAGGTTGTAGAAACGCCGGATGGCATTCGCAACCCCGGAGTCGCCGTCGGCCCCACCGCCGGTGGGGCTGACCAGCGCGAGAAGCAGTTGCCGGTCGAGATCGATGCAGTCGGCGTGCAGTTGGCATACGAGCCGTTCCTGCTCGAGCCGCAATTCCATCGGGTCGTCGGGACGATACTGAACCAGGCACTTGACGACATGCGATTTGGGCCAACCCGCAAGGGGCAATCCCATGTTGTCCCGCGGCTCGAAGCGAACCGGCCGCGAACCGGGTATTTCCACCGGGCGCGCGACCCACCAACCGGCATTGGTCATTCGTGACAACACGGCCTCGCCGTAGCGCTCATCGACAACGACGCCCAGGCCGGCGTTGCCGGGGTCGCTCCTGCCCACTCGCTCCACGGCCAGACCGACGATCGACTTGAAACGCCGGATGTCGGCGTCGGTCGACTCGTACTCGAAGGCGAGATCCTCCATGCGCCTGCGCTGGTCGAATGCGAATACGAACATCTCCCGCGGCGGTTTTGCGCGCACGCTGACCCGGTGCAGCCAGGCGAGTTCGCTATCCCGGTCGGGCCGGCGAATCCCGGCCGCCCGGGACACATAGTTCTCCAGTTCCGCCTTCGTCGGCATGGCGGGCGTGCACCCGTGGCGCGATACCACCAGGGCCCCGCAGGCATTGCCGAGCGCGCCGCATTCGCGCCAGTCGGCGCCATCGAGCCAGCCAAGGAGGAAGCCGCTCAGGAAGGCATCGCCGGCTCCCAGTGTGTTGAATACAGCGACTTCCACGCCTGCAGCCGAAATCCCTGAATCGATGTCATCGGGAATGGCGCCGTCGAAAACGCTGCAACCGATCGCCCCCCGCTTGACGACGATGGCGGCTGCCGATCGCTCGCGAATCGTGCGCAGGGAATCGATGGTGGCGTCCGCCCCGCCGGCAATGCGGATTTCCTCTTCCGTGCCCACGATCAGGTCGCAGTCGGGCAGCAACTCCCTGATCGCCGTTGTCGCCGCATCCGAGGCCACGAACCGCTCCTCGCCGCTGCCCGGCGCGACCAGTCCCCAGAGAACCGGCCGATAGTCGATGTCCAGCACGACGCTTACATCGTTGCTTTTCGCGAAACGAACCGCCTGCGAGACCACCTTCCTGCTCTGCGCCGTCGACAGGTGCGTGCCCGTTATGGCCAGCGACCGGCTCGAGGCGATGTAGTCCTCGTCGAAATCGCCGGGCTCGATGGCAAGATCGGCGCAATTCTCGCGGTAAAAGATATGCGGGAACGAATCCCGGCCGCTGATGCCGAGGATGACGAGAGCGGTCAGACGCCTCGGGTCGGTAACCACGTGGCTCACGTCCACGCCTTCCGAGGCCAGCGTCTCCCGAACGAACCGGCCCATCTGTTCGTCGCCGACCCGGGTCAGCATGGATGAGCGAACGCCCAGCCGCGCCAGGCCGGCGGCGAGATTTCCTGACGAGCCGCCCAGGTACTTCGCGAAACTCTGCATGTCTTCGAGCCGTCCGCCAACCTGTTGCCCGTACAGGTCGACCGCCGCGCGGCCCAGGCAGATTACATCCAGGCTTCTGGCCCCTGGGGAATTCTCACCTGCCGGGCCGGCATTGCAGCCGGCTGCCGTCGTCTTTCCGGTTTTAGGCGCCACCACGAGAACCTGTTGCGCGCGCTGCGGCTAGCCCGACCTGTTCATGAAAGAACGTAGCGAGGTTGGCAAGTGTAGTGACGACCGCAGTAGTTTATTCATGAACACGTCGGGCTATTGCCTGTCCGGATCCCAGAAGGGGTTTTCCGGATTCATGACCCAGGCGTGTTCCTCCGTGAAATCCGGCACCGTGTAGGGGTTGTCCGGAAGATGCCGGATGACCCATGAGTAGTACATGCCGTAGCCCGGCGCCGTGCACTGCGCGTGATCTTTTTCGTCGAGAATCTTGACCGTGTCGTAGTTCCTGACTTTCAGAACTTCCTCCCCGAGTTCCGCGTGCCCGTAACCCTGCGGCTCGGTGAACCGGTAGTGATAGATCTCCGGCTGAGGGTGATGGTGAGGGGGATAGCTCGACCAGCCACCCTGAAAAGTCACGACTTCTCCGAGCACCAGCTCCGCATCGGCCGGGGCGTTCGTTCCGTCGAATATCGTGCGCACGTAGCGGAGGCAGCGATCGTTTACCTGGCCCTCGCCGCGCGGCTCGTTGGCAACGTCCTCGGGGCGGTAGATGCGCGTCTCGAACTCGCGGTAGTTGTCGCAACGGTAAACGGTGAACTCCGTGTCCGCAGAACAGTGCATCTCAACGGCGGTGTTCGCCGATACGTGAATGCAGCTTGACGATTCATCGAACAACGACGTGCGCTCGAATGCGAACTCCAAATCGCCTGCTCTGCCATGCACCGTGCCGCGCATGAGAAGCCAGGCGGTTTCGCACTCCGCGTGCAACGCAACGGACTCGCCCTCGGCCAGTTTCATGACGGCAAGCGCGATACCCGTGTTGTCCTCTTCGTCGTCGTAACGGGTGATGGTTGTCTGGCCGCCTGCAAATCCGTCTCGATTTTCCGTGATGTGTAAGGTCATTGTCCCCCCGATTGAATTGCCGTCTTCTGCCCATCCCTCCTCGCCGGCACCGGTAGCAGCGGCGTCGGAGCCGGCGAAGTCCAGCACCGGTTCCTGTCCGATTCCTCGATGGCGTCGATAACCGCCTGAACACGCCACCCTGCCTCGAAATCCGCTTCGATTGCCCGGTCGTGGGCAATGCCCGCCAGCACGTTCCTCAACTCGATGACCTTCAGGTCATTGATGCCGAGGCCGTGACCGGGCGCCGGACAGAAATCACCGTAGTCGGCGTGTTCCGGCCCGGCCAGGATTGTCTGGAATCCGGCCTGGCCGGAACGGTCGGCAGCCCGGTAAACGCGCAGCTCGTTCATGCGTTCCTGGTCGAAATCGAGCGACCCGCGGCTTGCCGTCAAGTTGAACGTCAATCCGCATTTCCTGCCGGTGGCAACCCTGCTGACTTCAAGGGTGCCGGGCATGCCCGATTCGAAACGCAGCATTACTTGTGCCATGTCTTCGTTTTCGACCTCTCGCCACCCGCTGCCGTTCGGGTCCGGCCTTTGCCCGTAAACGGTGGTCAGGTTTCCGTATACACGCTCCAGGCGGCCGACCAGGAAGTGGGCCAGGTGAATCAGGTGCGAGCCCAGATCGTTGAGCGCGCCGCTGCCGGCGGTGCTTCTCGCACATCGCCAGCCGAACGGCGCCTGTGGATCGCTGAGATAGTCTTCCTGGTAGCTGCCGCGAAAGTTGACCGGCTCGCCCAATTCGCCTGACTGAAGGATCGATCGCGCCAGCCGTATCATCGGGTTGCAGGCATAGTTGAACCCGACTGCCGTTTTCACACCGGCATCCCTGGCCGCCAGGACCATCGAGGCAGCCTCGGCACTGTCAAGCCCAAGCGGTTTCTCGCAGTACACATGCTTGCCGGCTCCGATAGCGGCCAATGCCATCTTCCCGTGCAGGTGATTCGGCGTACAGATGTCCACCACGTCGACTTCCGGAGCCAGGCAGGCGGACAGCCAGTCATCAGTAGCGTGGCGAAAGCCCCAGGCCGTTGCGTGCTTTTCGGCCCGCGGCCTGTCCGCGTCAGCGAGAATCTCGCGGACCGGGGCCGGCACATCGGGAAACACGGTCGCCACGGAGCCCAGCGCGATGGCGTGCGCCTTGCCCATGAACCCGGTGCCGATGAGCGCGAAATTCAATTCAGCACCCGGGTCGCGACATCCGGTTTGTCGACCGAAGAACGCATAGAGCCGACAGCATTGCCCCAGTGGATCTTGTCAAGGCGCGAATCCTCATGCTCGCCTGGCAAGGGTAGCAAAATAATCGACGTTGACGCTCGCCCGCGCGCGGCTACCGGGAACACCAGGCGGGAGAGCAAATCACAAAGAGTATTTTGGCAATGCATTTTTTGGCAAAACTAATATTGGCTCGATAGTTCCGTCCAGCGCTATGGGCCGACGGCCACCGGTTGGCCGCTGCTCAGGGAATGCTGCGCGCAATCGGCCAGAATCAGCGCTCTCAGGCCGTCGACGCCATCTGCCAGGTCCATCGTTTCGCCCTTCAGGCGCCTGAGGAACCCGTCGATCTGTATCCGGTAGGCATCCTTGTAGCGCTCGAGGAAGAATGGCACGACCTCGCCGTCGGTACCGGTCGAGTCGGCCGTCCGAAGCGCCGCTGCCGCCTCGTTTCCCGCCTGCAGCATGCCCGAGGATCCGAACACTTCGATGCGCTGATCGTAGCCTTGGCTGCAGTGGCGCGAATTGCTGATCGAACAGAGCTTGCCGCTACGGGTCCTGAGCAGCGCGACGGCGCTGTCGACATCGCCGGCCTCGCCGATATTTTGGTCGAAGAGTACGCTGCCCGCAGCAAAGACAGAGACGGGTTCTTCTCCGAGCAGCCATCGCGCCATGTCGAAGTCGTGGATCATCATGTCTCGAAACAGGCCCCCCGATCGCGCGACATAGTCCGCCGGCGGCGGTGCGGGGTCGCGGCTCGTTATGCCCACGTACTCGACCGAGCCAACTGCGCCGGCGGCGACCTCATCCCTGATTTTCCGGAACGACGGGTCGTGCCGGCGATTGAATCCGATTGCCAGGGGCACCCCATGCCGATTGACCGCATCGAGGGCCGCGCGGGCCCCGTCGACGTCCAGATCGATCGGCTTTTCGCAGAAGATGGCTTTACGCGCCGCCGCCGCCAGGCCGATCAGGTGGGTGTGTGTATCGGTTGAACTCGCGATGACAACGGCGGCCACATCGCGGTCCGCCAGGGCATCCGTGGCAGAAGCAACGCGAGCGCCGTAGCGGGCACCAAGATCTGCCGCTGCTTCCGCATCCACATCGACGACATAGCGTACCGTCGCGTCGGGATGCCGGTGCAGGTTTTTGGCATGGACCGCGCCGATTCTTCCGGCCCCAATCACGGCGAACTCGATCACGCGCTGCACTCCGACGGTCCAGTCCTTGCCCTGTCCCTACCCCGCGACAGACGACTGCCGACAGTCGAACCGAAAACGCCGCCCTTGCGGCGGGGACGCCAGCCCGGCGCGTCGGTCGCAGGCCTGTCAGGGACTCGAGCCAAGCTCTTCATAGATGTCGCCAAATCTCAGAATCCGTTCCGCAAGGTTGAAAAAGCCGAGGTAGTGCACTTCCCCGGGGGTGATGTCGCCGTGGTAATGCCCGCCCTGCTGTGCCGCATCATCGACATGGCAAAAGTGCGTGTGCTCGCCGGACGGCCTGAGATTCAGGCCTCCACCCGTCGGGTCACCCGTCCAGAGCGTGGAAAAACACAGCAGGTCGGGGCCCATATGCTCGTAGAACTGCAGAAAGTCGCGCACGACCCGCTCCTTGCCCGTATCGTATTAGTCGAAGCCGATGCAGTCGTAATCCGCCACGACATGCGCACGGATCCTGCCCCTGAGTATCTTGAAAAACCCACCCATGCCGATGGGGCCCTGGTTGCCTGCGATCGGGCGAAGGCTGTCACGGATGGCCTGTGGCAGGGATGGCTGCGTGCCGATGCGTGTCC
>CAZWZH010000212.1:0-11871 GCA_964638775.1 uncultured Pseudomonadales bacterium | reverse complement strand
AGTTGCTCCCGTCGCTGTCGCTGTCCGGCTCCATCGGTTTGCAGAGCACCGATTCGGGCGATTGGTTCGACTCGGATCAGTGGTTCAGGAACCTGAGCGCCAACCTGCTCGCGCCGGTGTTTCAGGGCGGGCGCCTGCGGGGTCAGGTGGCGCTCGCCGAGGCGCGGCTCGACGAGGCTGCCGCTGCATTCGGGCGTTCCGTGGTCACCGCGGTCAACGAGGTGGAAGCGGCGCTAACGGTCCTGGAGGCAAACCGGCGCCGGGTCGGCCTGTTGAGTGCCTACGTGGAGGAGGCCGCCGCGGAGGCGGCGCTGCAGGAGGAACGTTACGTGGCCGGGGTAGGAAACTACGCCATCTACTTGGCGGCGTCCCAAAGCCTGGTGGGCGCCAGGTCGGCGTTGGCAGCGGCCGAACGCGATCTGGGTTATGCGCGGCTCTCGTTGCACCGGGCGCTAGGCGGTGCCTGGACTACTGAAGGGGCCGCAATGGCCGGGAAGGGTGACGCCCGTTCGACCGCGGAAACGCAACTTGCATCCACATACACCGAGTAACGCAGCATGACTAGAGGAAGGGGTTTCCTGCTTGCGGCGGCCATTCTGATCGGGTCCGTTGTCCTGGCCGTCTTTCTGGTATCGCTCGCACCGGAGCCCGAGCGGAGTGAGCCGCCCTCGCAGATTCCGTACGTGCAAACCGCCTCGGCGGTGGCCGGTTCCGGTGCGATTCCCGTGCACGCCGCCGGCACTGTCCGGCCGAGCGCGGAAGTCGATGTCGCCGCCCAGGTGGGCGGCCGGGTTGTCTGGGTCAATCCGGCCTTCCTGAGCGGCAGGCGGGTGGAAGCCGGGGCGACGCTCTTCCGCATCGAGGAGGAGGACTACGTTTACCGGCTGCGGGAAGCCGAGGCATCGCTTGCCGCCCGTCAGTCCGAGTACCTGGAATCCCAGGAAGAGGCGGCGCTCGCACGGGCCGAGTACGAGCGCTACGCGCACCGGGAAGAGGGGGCGGCGCCCCTGGGTCTCGCCAGTCCGCTGACGCTCAGGGAGCCGCAGCTCAAGGCCTCCAGGGCCGCTCTCGACCGCGATGAGGCCAGGGTCGCGGAGGCGAAGCTGGCGCTTTCGCGAACCCGTGTGCAGGCGCCGTTCGACGGTTTCGTCCGGGAGGAGTCCGTGGATGTGGGACAACTCGTGGCAATCGGGCAGACCGTCGGGCGGCTGATCGCCGCGGAGTCCGTGGAGGTGGTCGTGCCGCTCTCGGATGCCGATGCCGCCCTGATCCCCGGGCTCTGGGATGCGGCGGCGGACGAATCCGGCAAAGCTGTCGAAGCAAGGGTGATCGCGGAATACGGCGATGCCCGGTTCGCCTGGCGTGGCCACGTCGATCGGGCGGAAGCCACCCTAGATGAGCTGTCGAAAACCATCGACGTCATCGTGCGCGTACCGGATCCCTTCGTCTCGGGAGAGTCTTTCGAGCCGGCTGGCGGCCTGAACGGCAATCCACCGCTGCTGCTGGGCAAGTTCGTGACGGTGGAGATCCAGGGACTGGCGCCGCAGCGATACTTCCGCGTGCGGCGCGCGGCGCTGCAACCGGGCAACGTGATCTGGGCGGTGCGCGACGGCGGAACCCTGCGCATTGTCCCGGTGCGGGTGTTGCAGCGCGTCGATGACGAGATCTATGTGACCGGGCCTCTGGAGGACGGCCAAGCCGCCGTCATCGGCGGCATCCGTTACGCCACCGACGGCATGCGCGTGCGCACCGGGGAACGATGACGGCAATGGCCCGGGACGAAGCCTACCCGCGGGGAGCCGGGCGGACCGATCGCCTACATGGTGAGTAATCGGGTCGCCGCGTCCCTGGGTGTTGGCATTCTGATCACCACGGCGCTGTTGATGATGCTCGTACCAGCGCCCATGGCGATCTATCTGCGGATCAATTCACGCCGCCTGCAACGGGAGACTGCGCTGGTTCAGCCAGTGGGTTGACGGGTCGAATCAAGCTGAAAATACCACGTCCGCCGTTGGGTCACGGGTCCACCGCGCGCCCACGATCCCGGACTTCAAGAGGTGGTTCGTGTGACATGAAACGAGACAGCATTTGCAGCATCTGCCGCCTGTCGTTCGCCGTCTCCTGTCGAAGCGCGGTTATCTCATCGCGAATACCACGGATATCGTCACCCTTGGCACGAATATCGTCGCGGATGCCAACGATTTCGTCGCTCTTGCCCCGGATTTCTTCGCGAAGGCCGCCGATTTCGTCGCGGATGCCTCCGATTTCATTGCGGATGCCTCCGATTTCGTTGCGTACGCCGCCGATTTCCTCGCGCAGGCTATCTTCGCAACGATCGATCCTTGCGTTGAATTCCCCTCGGAGTTCATCGATCTTGCCGGCGAGCCCTGTTGCTTCCAACGCGGCTGCCTGAGCGGACTTCTTGATGCCAGCCATACTGCACTGACCTTCGCCCAGTTCGATGCGGGAATTGTAGCCTCCCGGCGGATTCGACCGCCAGTAGTACCATGCCCATTGATCGCGTGCGAAATTGTCGATTGGCTCGACGCTGTGTTTGGGCGCTGTCTGCTCCCGATATTGGGGTTTCGTCGCGTCAGCGTCCCTTCCAGTTCGGTTTGCGCTTCTCGGCAAACGCCTTCGGGCCCTCGATGAAATCTTCGCTGCCCAGCATGGCTGCCACCGAGTCGTAGCGAACTCCGATCGAGTCCCGCAGCGCGGCGGTGTCGAGGCTGCGGTAGACCACGTCCTTGCTGGCGCGCACGGAAAGGGGCGAGCATTCGCAGATCTGCAGCGCCCAGTGTCTTGCCTGTTCCATCAACTCGTCATGCGGCACCACGGCGGTCACGAATCCGAGTTCCCTGCCTTCCTCCGCGCCCACGTGGCGGCCGGTGAGAATCATGCCGAGCGCCCGCTTAGGGCCGATTTCCCTGGGCAGGCGGTTGAGGCCGCCGGCCAGGGCCGCCAGACCCACCCGCGGCTCCGGCAGGGCGAAAACCGCCCGCTCGGAAGCAAGGATGATGTCGCAGGCCAATGCAATCTCGAAGCCACCGCCCATGGACACGCCGTTGACCGCGGCGATCACGGGTTTCAGCAGATCGTACCGGGACGTCAGCCCGCCGAACCCCATCGGCATCGGCACCCGCTCGCCGCCTTCGGCCTGGTAGCGAAGGTCGTTGCCGGCGCAGAACCCGCGCCCGGCCCCGGTCACGATGGCTACCCACATGTCGTTGTCGGCGGCAAAGTCGTCGAAGACCTCGCCGAGTTCGGCGTTGCCGGGCGGATGCATGGCGTTGAGCCGCTCCGGACGGTTCAGGGTAACCGTCATGATGTGGTCGCCCTTGTCGACACGGCAGAATTCGGGCATGAAAGTCCCCTCAATGTTGTGGTGGCCGCATTCTACAGTCGAGGCTTGCCAGTCGACCAACCGGCAGGTGGCTTCAGGCAAGCGGTTCAGCGATAGCGAAAGCGTACAGATGATTCGCGCTACGATTTGCCGCCTGGCTGTACTTGTGACGTTGGCCGGGTGCGGTGCGCACACGGATTTTCACCGGCTTGCCGGGCGGACGATGGGTACGGAGTATGCGGTCACAATGTCTGGGGGCAGCGCCTGCACCGGTGCCCTGGCGTACCTGGTGGAGGCGGAACTGGGGAGCGTCAACGCGCAGATGTCGACCTGGCAGTCCGATTCGGAACTGTCCCGGTTCAACGAGGCGCAGGCCGGCGAGTGGGTCCCGGTTTCTCCGGACCTGGCGGGTGTGGTTGCCCTTGCGCAGGGTCTCGCATACCGGTCGGACGGCGCTTTCGACGTGACCGTGGGCCCTCTTGTTGACCTTTGGGGATTTGGTGTGCCGGAGCGCCGGGGATTGCCCGGAACGAAGGAAATTGCAGAAGCGGCCACCAGGGTGGGCTATCGGCTGCTCGATGCGAGGCAGGCGCCCCCCGGGTTGCGCAAGCGGGTGGACGGCTTGCGCGTTGACCTGTCGGCCATCGCCAAGGGACACGGCGTGGACCGCCTGGCCGTTCTGCTCGATGGCAGGGGTTGCACCGATTACTTGATCGACGTCGGTGGCGAGGTCCGCGTTCGCGGGCTGAATCCCGGGCGTGCGCCGTGGCGGATTGCCGTCGAAATGCCGGAAGCCGGTGGCGGAGCCGAAGCGGCGCCGGTCTTCCACCTGTCCGGGGGGGCCGTTGCGACATCGGGTGGCTATCGCTATTTCCGCAGGGTCGGTGAGTTCCGGTTCAGCCATACGATCGATCCGCGGACCGGCCGTCCAGTGTCACATGACATGGCTTCCGTGACGGTGCTGGCAGACACCGCGGCGCTGGCTGACGGGCTTGCAACACTGATCAATGTGCTGGGGCCCGAGGACGGGCTTGCCTTCGCAGAGCGTCACGAGGTGGCCGCACTGGCGCTGATTCGCACGGAGGGGGGCCTGGATCGACGCTATACTGAGGCGATGCGCGACCATTTCGGTGAACCGCCATGAAGTCACCCCGCAAATTGCACCAGGCCGCCCGCGCCCTCGCCGGTCTTTTTGCCCTGTGCGCGTACATGCTCGCTCCACCATAGGCGCGGCCATGCTTCCGCTCGCGAGTACGCGCACACGGCAAAAGTCCTCGACGATCATCGCGGCCCTTGGTGCAATTTGCAGGCTTGGCGCCAGCCTCGGCTGGCGTTACGCCTTTGCCCGGGGCAGCTCGCTGTCGTTCATCGGCAACGTCGCGATCTGTGGCCTGGCGCTGAGCATCGCCGTTCTGGTCGTTGTCGTCTCGGTCATCAACGGGTTTGAGCGGGAGCTCGAAAAGCGCGTGTTCGCGGTGCTGCCGCACCTCAGCCTGAACGGCTGGCAGCCCGTTGGGGTGAGTGCGGCGGATATCGACCTGCTCGAGTCGCTGCCCGCCGTGGAGGCCGCCGTTCCCGTCGTTCAAGCGGTGGGGCTTGCCGCCGGAACCGATAACGTCCAGGGCATGCTGTTGAATGGTGTGGAACCGGAAACCTATGGCCGGGTGTCCGATCTGGCCCGCTTTGTCGATACGGGCAGCCGCCAAACCGAGTCGAGCCCGACTCCCGGCGCTCAGGCAAGGATGTTCCGGGAGGGCGGGCTCATCGCCGCTTCGGAGGGCCTCGAGGAACTGCGGTCCGGCGCATTCAGGGTGATTCTGGGAGCCCGGCTCGCCGCGCGTCTCGGAGTCGGCCCGGGGGAGGTGGTCACGCTTGTGGCGCCGATGGCGAACATCACCCCCGCGGGTGCATTCCCCCGGCAGAAGAGATTCGAAGTTGCCGGGCTTCTGCGGTCCGCCTCCGAGTTCGACGGCCGCGCCGCATTCGTCCATATCGACGATGCGCGCAGGTTCCTGCGCCTCGGGGAGCGGATTCACGGGTACCAGGTCAGGCTCGGCGATTTCTTCGCGGCCCGGCGGGCGGCATGGGACAGCCTGGCACTGCTCGGCCACGACCGGTTCTCGGCGCGCACCTGGATGCAGTCCCACGGCAACCTGCACCATGCGATCGTCGTGCAGAAGACAACGATGTTCGTGCTGCTGGCCTTTCTGGTGGGCGTTGCGGCCTTCAACCTGGTTTCCACGCTGGTCATGGCGGTGGGGCAGCGTGGCGCCGACATCGCCATACTGAAAACGATGGGCGCCGCCACCGGCTCGCTGATGGGGGGATTCGTCGTGCTCGGATCGCTGATCGGGGGCATCGGCATCGCGGCGGGCCTCGCGGTCGGTTCCGCCGGCGCGTTTGCCCTTCCGGGCCTGTTCGCATGGATCAGCGAAACCTTCGCCGCAGACCTGATGAGCCGGTACTTCATCAACTATCTGCCGGTGGATGTCAGGTCGGGCGACCTGATCGCCATAGGCGGCACGGCTTTCGCGCTTTGCCTGCTCGGCACGGCGCCTCCCGCCCGGCGCGCCGCCGGGCTGATGCCCAGGGAGGTGCTGGCCCATGAGTGAACCGGTTCTCAGCGCACAGGGCCTCGCGAAGTCCTTCCACCAGGGGGACGAGCGCATCGACGTGCTCAATGGGCTGAATTGCGCCGTAGCGGCGGGGGAGCGCGTGGCGGTGGTTGGCCGGTCCGGTGCGGGCAAGAGCACGCTGTTGCACATACTCGCGGGTCTGGACGAACCGGATGGCGGCGAAGTGCGTGTGGCCGGGTCGCGAATCACCCGGGCGTCTGCCGGCGATCAGGCGCGGATTCGCAACCGTCACATGGGTTTCGTCTACCAGTTGCACCACCTGCTGCCCGAGTTCACGGCCCTGGAAAACGTCGCCATGCCGTTGCGGTTGCGCGGCGCCGTGGCCGTGGAAGCCCGGGAACAGGGCCTGGACATGCTGCGCTCGGTGGGCCTGGCGGACCGGGCACGTCACCGCCCGGCGCAGCTTTCCGGCGGGGAACGCCAGCGGGTGGCGGTGGCCCGGGCACTGGTTGGCCGGCCGGATATCGTCCTTGCGGACGAACCGACCGGCAATCTCGACAAGGACAACGCGCGCCAGGTGTTTCGCCTGATGTGCTCGCTGAGCGACGAAACCGGAACCGCGTTCGTCCTGGTGACCCACGACGAGCACATGATCGAGGGCGTGCATCGGGTGCTGAAGCTCGACAACGGCGTGCTGGAAGCGCGGAATTGAGCGGGGCCGACACGGCTGGCGGGCTTTCTTCGCGAGGGCGGCGGGACGGGCTCGCACCGGCCATGGCCGTGCGCTACCTGTGGGGCGGGCGGAACCGCTATTCCCGCTTTATCGCCTGGGTCTCGCTCGCGGGCCTCGCCCTCGGCGTACTGGTGCTGTCTGTGGTGGTCAGCGTCATGAACGGCCTCGGAGAGGAACTCCGCACGCGCATTCTCGGCACGGTGCCGCATGCGCTGGTGACGCCCGCGGCGCCCGGGCTGGCGGCAAGCCTCCGGTCTGTAGAAGGCGTTTCCGCCGCCTATCCCTTTTTCACTTCGGCCGGAATGGTCGCCGGCCGCGGCTCGGTCGTGCCCGTCACCCTGTTCGGCATGGAGCCCGGCGACGGCGGGCTGCTGCCGCGGGTGAACGACAGCATGACCACCGGAACGCTCACCGGTGCCCTGAAGCAGCCCGCCGCCATCGTGCTGGGCGACCCCATTGCGCGGCACCTGGGTCTCGTTGCCGGTGACCCGGTGGCTCTGGTCGTCTCGGAACCCGCCGGCGGATCGGTGCACCCGAAGATCAAGCGATTCCGGCTTGCCGGCACCTTCGCGATCGGGGCCGAACTCGATCACTACCTGGTGCTGACCAGGCGCGACGGATTCACGGGGCGGGAACGGCGTCGCCTGGGCACCGACGGCGTGCGAGTGGTGCTGGCCGAGCCGCTGAAGGCCGACCGGTTCGCCGATGAATTGACCGGGGGCTACCCGTCGCTTTCGGTCGAGACCTGGCAAGAGAACTACGGCGAACTGTTTCAGGCGGTCAGGATCGAAAAGGCGCTCATGTTCCTGCTGCTTCTGCTGGTCATTGCGGTAGCCGGTTTCAATATCGTCTCGGGGCAGACCGTGCTCGTGAGCGACAAGCGCGGCGACATCGCCATTCTGCGCACGATGGGCGCCGATGGATGGTTCATCGTCCGGATCTTTCTGCTGCAGGGCGTGACAATCGCTTCCGTCGGAATCGCGGCAGGCATCCTGCTCGGCGCCCTCCTGGCAGAGAACATCGGCTACCTCGTTGGGGTGGTGGAGTCCTGGTTGGGATTCAGTATGCTTGAGGGGTCCTACTTCGATGTCCTGCCATCGCTGGTGCTGGCCCAGGACCTTGCCGTCATCGCTGGCCTGTCCTGGCTGCTCTGCGTTCTGGCGTCATGGATACCGGCCCGCCGGGCGGCACGTCAGAACCCGGTGGCGGGGTTGCACGCCTGAATTGGCCGCGCGGCCGCTGCCGGCGGCGCGCGCGGCGTTCCTTCCAGCGGCGGATCACGTGAAACCGCCACAGTACGCGAACCAGCACGAATCCGGTCACGCCCGCCACCCAGCCGCAAAGCAGGGCGCCGAACAGCATCGGAATGCCGATGTTGTCGAGGTTGCCGATCCACCAGTCGAGGTCTGTCGGCACGGCGTCGGTTTCCAGGCGCATATCCAAAAGCCACGCCCCCAGGCGATAGGCGAAATAGAACATCGGCGGAAAGGTGAGGGGGTTGGATATCCAGACCAGCGCCACGGCAATGGGCAGGTTACAGCGGAAAACCACGGCGAGCACGGCGGCGAGCAGCATCTGCGTGGGAACCGGCACGAAGGCGCAGAAGAGCCCGATAAAGGTGGCGCCGGCGGCGGCGCGGCGGTGCAGGTGCCAGATATCCGTCCGGTCGAGCAGAAAACTCACGGGCTTGAGGGCGGGATTCGCACGGATTCTGTCGGCGTCCGGCAGGTACCGGCGCAGGAGTTTCTTTGGCATAACTCATTATGCCAAACGGGAAGCAATCCCGGGCCCGGCGGAGCGGTTCGGGTGTGGAAACCGACCGGGGCAACGGCGATTGGCGGGCCGTCCCGGAGTCTCCCCGGGACGTTGGCAAGCTCCCGTGGCGTTGAAATCTCCTCGAGCAGGCACCCGTGTTGCAATCACGCCTCCGCTACGCCTCCACCCCGAAGCTCAAGCGCTGGACAGGCCGGGCCCTGTGGCTCGCCGCCGTCCTGGGGGCCGCGGGTTCGTTCCTGGTCGAGAAGAACCGGGCATTGGCGCAACGAGTGCCGCATTGTGTCTCGGAAGAGACCCGAGACCTGGTGGCCAGGGTCCGGGTCGCAGACCCGGCGGCGAACGACCCGTCCGCGCAACGCCTGCGCCTCGTGGTCGATGTGCTCGAAGACGGGAGCCGTCATTGCATCGACCTGACGGGTCGCAGGCTGCGGTTGAACTGGCATTCTCCACCGCCCGTTCGCGGGGGAGAGTCCTGGCGCCTGGCCGCGGAAGTCCGCGCCCCATGGGGTTACCAGAATCCGGGCGGGTTCGACTACGAACGCTGGCTGATGGCAAACGGTGTTAACGGTACCGGGTACGTCCGGCACGGCGAGCGCCTCGGCCGTTCCGCTCCGTCGCCGCTCGAGCGCATTCACGGGGCGATTGCCGAACAGGTGCGAGGCTTTCGCAATCGGGCGCATCTCCTGGCGCTCGCAACCGGCGACGGCCGTCACCTCGGCGACGACGACTGGTCGCTGTTGCGCCGGACGGGCACGGTGCATCTGCTGGTCGTATCCGGTCTGCACGTGGGGCTGGTAGCGGTGTTCGGCCTGGTTGCCGGGCACGGCATAGGGCGGCTGGCGCCCCGGTGGCTGGCCCGGGTGCCCCTCGGCCGCGTCGCCGCTGTCGTTGCCCTATGCGCGGTGGCGGGTTTTGTCTGGCTCTCCGGGGCGGGCATACCAGCCGTACGCGCAGGTGTCATGGCCGGTTGCGGGATACTCGCCTTCGCGGCCGGTCGTGCCGTCCCTCCGGGGCGGTGGCTCGCCCTGGCGGCGATTGCCGTTCTGATCGTGCAGCCGCTCGCCCCGCTCAGCGCCGGGTTCTGGCTGTCGTTCGGGGCGGTCTGCCTGCTGCTCGCCGGATTGGCGAACCGGGCGCCGCCGTATGGCTGGCTGTCCGGGCTGGCGCGGGCGCAGTGGATCATGGTGCTGGGCATGACGCCGCTGGTGGCATTCGTGGCGGGAGAGGCTGCGCCGGTCGCGGGTCTCGCCAATCTGTACGCCGTCCCCTGGGTCTCGTTCGTCGTCGTACCGCTGGTGCTGTCCGGCCTCGTGACATCGGTACTGCTGCCGCCGCTGTCGGAGTTCTGCTGGGCGGGCGCGGACGCGGCCCTGTCCTCACTGCTCGGCTATCTGCATTGGCTCGACGGGGCGGGCGTGCGCAAGGTTCCGATCGGCCCGGGACAGCTCGCGGCCAGCCTGTTTGCGCTCGGATGCCTGCTGTGCACCTGCAACTGGCGGGCGGTGTTGGCGTGCCTGCCGCTCTACGCCGTGGGCCTGGTGGTGCTGGAGGGCCGGCCGCCGTTCGGGGAAGTGCGCGTAACGAGCCTCGATGTCGGGCAGGGCAGCGCCATCCTGATCGATACCCGGCGACATCGGTTGCTTTACGATGCAGGAGCCCGCTTTGCCTCGGGTTTCGACCTGGGCGAGGCATTGGTGCTGCCGGCCATAGCCGCAACGGGCCCGTTCCGGCTCGATCGCATGATCGTCAGTCACGGCGACATCGACCATGCCGGCGGCGCCCGGGCCGTGCTCGACGGCGTTCCCGTCGAGTCGCTGGTCGCGAACGTGCCCAGCCTCGGTGGCCGCCCCTGTATCCGGGGCGAACGCTGGATTTGGGACGGGGTGGAATTCACCGTCCTGCATCCGCCGGAGTCGTTCACGACCCCGGGCAACGATGCATCCTGCGTGCTCGGCGTAACGGCACGCTCGGGCCGCGTACTGCTTCCCGGGGACATCGAGAAGGGTGCCGAACGCCTCCTGACGGCGTGGGGCCTGAAGCCGGTGGACCTGCTGTTCGCCCCCCACCACGGCAGCAACACATCGTCCACCACCCGCTTTGTCGACATCCTGTCCCCGCGAATCACGATAGCGATGGCTGGATTGGGCAACCGCTACGGGCATCCGCACCCCGCGGTAGTACGCCGCTACCGTCAGGCGGGCGCGGAGATCTGGATTACCGGAAGAGACGGCGCCCTGACCTGGCGCTCGAACCAGCCGGGCCTGGTCGAATCGCTGCGCCAGGAGCGCCGGTCTTCCTGGAACTGGTGGACCAATGAAGCGCCGCATGCGAACTCTTTCCCGAGAATCGGCGTTGTTCCTTGTACGTCCTCGTTCCGACCCGCAGGCGGAGAACACCGTCGATGTCCGGCAAACGTTGAAAAACAGGCAGACGGACTCATTGTTATGCATGAGCGTTTCTGCGGTCACGCGATCGCTGAAACTGGAGCAGCGCACCGCACGGGCGGTTCGCCGGATGTGCAGCAATATTGAGGATTCGCAATGCGCATGGATCGAATGACAAGCCGGTTGCAGGGCGCCCTGGCGGATGCCCAGTCGCTGGCGGCGGGCCGGGACCACGCTTCCCTGGAACCGGTTCACCTGTTGGCTGTGCTGATCGAGCCGGGACCCGGTTCGCTGCTGCCGTTGCTGGTTCAGGCAGGCGGCCAGAGCGCGAAGGTCGCCGATGGCGTTGCCGCGGCGCTCGACCGGGTGGCCGCGGTGAGTACGCCCACCGGCGACATCCAGCCGTCGCGGGAGTTTGTCCGCGCCATGACCCTGGCGGACGGGCTCTCGCAAAAAGCGGGGGACAAGTACCTGTCCAGCGAGCAGGTGCTGAGGGCACTGGCCCGCGACCGCGCGGTGCAGCGGGTTCTCGGCGATGCGGGCGTAGACGCAGCGCAGCTCGACCTCGCCATCGAGGCCGTCCGGGGCGGGGAAACGGTTGACGATTCCAATGCCGAAGACAACCGGCAGGCGCTTGCAAAGTACACCATCGACCTGACCGAACGCGCCGAACAAGGCAAGCTCGACCCGGTGATCGGGCGCGACGACGAGATCCGGCGCACCATCCAGGTGCTGCAGCGCCGCACCAAGAACAACCCGGTGCTGATCGGCGAACCGGGCGTGGGCAAGACGGCCATCGTCGAGGGCCTGGCACAGCGCATCCTGAACCGGGAGGTGCCGGAGGGCCTCAAGAACAAGCGCATCCTGGCGCTCGACATGGGAGCGCTGATCGCCGGCGCCAAGTTCCGGGGCGAATTCGAGGAACGGCTCAAGGCGGTGCTGAACGAACTGGCCAAGCAGGAAGGCAACATCATCCTGTTCGTCGATGAGCTGCACACCATGGTGGGCGCCGGCGATCAGCGCTCCCATGTCGAGCGCCAGGATGCGCTTGTTCTTGAG
>CAZWZH010000211.1:0-10773 GCA_964638775.1 uncultured Pseudomonadales bacterium | reverse complement strand
ACCGTGGAGGGGCAAGTGGACGCTTGGGCGAGACGCCGCAACGACCAGGGAGAGCCCGCCGAATGGCGATTCACCACCGAGGACGCGCGGATCAAATTGCACAGCCTTTATCCAAAAATATCAGATTGAAAAGGTACTAGCGGGCCGCCCGAAATGCCTGTAAACGGCCGGCCCGCGAAACCAGAACCCCCGATGCGCGGAATAGGTTGTCAATTGAGTAAAGTTCACGCCCGTTCGCCGCAATCTCCCCAGGGCGGGGCATCGCCCCGGTAGGCCATGCGCCGAACGTACATAACCGCGTTGGCCATCGCCTTCGTGATCGGCATCTGGCTGCTTTCCGGGCAGATCGGCTCCGAGGATCCGCCGCCCAATCCCACTCCCGCCGAACTGGCAAAACAGCGGGCTGCCATGTCCCAGGACCGTCCCCCGACCCGCGTACGCGCCCGCGTCATTCACGCCACACCGCAGTTTCGGCAACTGCGGGTACGGGGCAAGACGGAAAACAAGCGAACGGTGCAGGTGCGCGCCGAATTGACCGGGACCATCGTGCAGCGGCCGGTGGAGCGCGGCTCGCGGGTAACGTTCGGCGACCTGCTCTGCCGCATCTCCATCGAAGACCGGGAGGCAGGTCTGAAGCAGGCGAACGAGGCGCTCAACCAGGCGCGCCTCGAATACGACGGCAGTCTCGAACTGCGGGAGCGGGGGCTGCTGTCCGAGACTGCCATTGCCCAGGCCAGCGCCAGGCTGGCCTCCGCGGAAGCGGAACTGAAGCGCAGCGAACTGGACTTCGCCAGAACGCACATCGAGGCACCGTTCAACGGCATCGTCGAAGACGTCCATCTGGAAGTCGGCGACTATGTGAATCCCGGTTCTCCCTGCGCCACCATCGTCGATCTCGACCCGATGCTGCTCGTCGGCCGCATCTCCGAATCCGACGTCCTGCGCGTGACCGTCGGGCAGCAGGCCCGGGGGACGCTGAGCGACGGGCGGCAGGTTGCGGGGGCGATCAGCTTCGTGGGCCAGCAGAGCGACCCGGACACCCGAACCTATCGAATCGAAATACCCGTTCCCAACCCCGCCTACGACTTGCGCAGCGGCATCACCACCGAGATTTCGGTTCCCGTCGCAGAGATTCAGGCGCAACACATAAGCCCGGCCCTGTTTGCGCTGGACGACGCGGGGGTCATCGGCGTGCGCACGATCGGGGACGATGGCCGCGTCCGGTTTCATCCGGTGGACATCGTCCGGGAAGACGCTGCCGGGGTCTGGGTGTCCGGCCTGCCTCCCGTGGCGACGCTGATCACCGTCGGGCAGGAACTGGTTGTCCCCGGGGAATACGTCGAAGTCGACTTCGAGCATGCCTTGGAGATGCCCGCCGCGGCGCCGACCTCCACAACCCCCGGCAGCGAACCTGAATCCTCCCATACCCCCGCGCATCAGCCCGCCAGCGCATGAACGCGATCATCGACGCGGCCATAAACCGCTACAAGACCACCCTCATGGTCATGTTCATGGTGTTGGTGGCCGGCCTGCTGGCCCGCAACGCCATTCCCGTCGCCAACGAGCCGGACATCCAGGTTCCCTTCTACGTCGTAACCGTCATACACGAAGGAATCACGCCGGAGGATGCCGAACGGTTGCTGGTCATGCCCCTGGAGGTCGAGCTGCGCAACGTCGAGGGCATCGATGAGCTGACGTCGTTCGCATCGGAAGGGGCGGCAACGGTGATGATCGAGTTCGATGCCGAGTACGACCTCGATCGCGCGCTCCAGGACGTCCGGGAAGCCGTGGACAGCGCCAGGCCCGAGATGCCGGGCACCATCGAGGAACCGATCATCCGCGAGACGAGCACCGACGATTTCCCGATTCTCCAGGTCAATATCGTGGGCGAAGACGTCCCGGAACGGGTGCTCTACGACCTTGCGATCGAACTCAAGGACCGCATCGAGATCATCCCCGAGGTACTCGACGCCGAAATGCAGGGTCACCGCGAGGAAGTGCTCGAAGCGGTCATCGACCCCAACGCCCTGGAAGCCTACAGGATCGCCAACGACGAACTGATCAACACCATCGTGCGCAACAACCGGCTGATTCCCGCGGGCAGCCTGGACACGGGCCAGGGGCGGTTCTCCGTCAAGGTACCGAGCGTGATCGAGGAAGCCCGCGACGTGTTCGACCTGCCGGTGCGGGTGAAGGGGGATACCGTGATCACCCTCGGCGACGTCGCGACCGTGCGCCGCACCTTCAAGGACCGGACCAGCTATGCCCGCGTCAACGGCGAGGCAGCCATCTCCCTGAACATCGTCAAGCGCGCCAACGCCAACATCGTCGACACGATCGATTCCGTGAAGCGCACGGTCGACCGCTTCCGGCCCAGCCTGCCCGGCAGGGTGACCGTCTTCTATTCGCAGGACCAGGCGCCCTGGGCACTGCAGCAGGTAACCGAACTGCAGGGAAACATCTTCACGGCGCTGACTCTGGTGATGATCGTCGTGGTGGCGGCCATGGGGTTCCGTAGCGGCGCTATCGTCGGGCTCGGCATTCCCGTCTCCTTCCTGTTCTCGATGATCCTGCTCTACCTGCTCGGGTACACGTTCAACTTCATGGTCATGTTCGGCATGCTGCTCGGGCTCGGCATGCTGATCGACGGGGCCATCGTCGTCACCGAGTACGCCGACCGCAAGATGGTCGAGGGCTTTGACCGGCGCAGCGCCTATGCGCTGGCCGCCAAACGCATGCTCTGGCCGGTGACCGCCTCGACCGCGACCACGCTCGCCGCATTCACCCCGCTCATGTTCTGGCCCGGCATGCCCGGACAGTTCATGCGCTACCTGCCGGTGACGGTTTTTACCGTCCTGACCGGGTCGCTGCTGTACGCGCTGGTTTTCGGGCCGGTGCTGGGCACCCTGTTCGGCCGTCCGGGCGCCAGGGACGCGCGCTCGGTGGAAACGCTGAAGCAACTGGAGGAAGGCGACCCCACCAGCATGCGCTCGATCACCGGGCTGTATGCCCGGATTCTCGCCGTGGCGGCCCGGCACGCATGGCTTACCCTTTCCCTGGCCCTGGCCATCGTCTCCGGCACCTTCTGGGCATACGGCGAGTTCGGCAAGGGGCTCACCTTCTTCTCCGATACGGAGGGCAAGTGGGCCATCGTCACCGTACGGGCGCGGGGCAACCTGGCCGCCGACGAGATCAACACCCTGGTCACCGAGGTGGAAGAGCAGATCCTGCAGATTCGCGGCATCCTCGATGTCAATACCCAGACATCGTTCACCAGCACCGCCTCGCCCTTCGGCGGCGGCGGGTCCGACATCGTCGGCCGGCACTTTATCGAACTGCACGACGAGAACGACAGGGACAGGAAGTCCACGGAAATCCTGGAGGAAATCCGCACACGCACCGAGGGCCTCTCGGGCATCGCCGTGGAAGCCCGGCAGATGGAACAGGGGCCGCCCCAGGGCAAGCCCATCGAGATTGAATTCGCCTCCCACGACAAGTCGCTGCTCGAACCCGCGGTCGAAGCGGTGCTGGACCACATGGAACGGCACGTGGAGGGGCTGCGCGATATCGAAGACACGCGCTTCCTGCCCGGAATCGAGTGGAAACTCATCGTCGACAGGGCGCAGGCCGCACTCTACGGCGCCGATGTTTCCCAGGTCGGCGTGGCCGTTCAACTGGTCACCAACGGGGTGAAGGTCGGAGAGTACCGGCCGGACAAATCCGACGACGCGGTGGATATCCGGGTGCGCTACCCGCTGCAGGCCCGGGGCTTAAGCATGCTGGACGAGTTGAAGGTCAGTACTGTCGAGGGCCTGGTGCCCATATCCAACTTCGTGCGGCGGGAGGCCGTGCCGAACGTGGATACCATCCAGCGCTCCCACGGCATACCGGTGAAATACATTCGCGCCGATGTCGTACCCGGCGTGCTGGCGGACAACAAGGTAAAGGAAATCGAATCGTGGCTGGCCGGCGAAACCTTCGACCCGCGGCTCAGGATCCAGTTCCGCGGCACCAACGAGGATCAGCAGGACTCCATCGACTTCATATCGGTGGCTTTCAGCCTGTCGCTCCTGCTCATGTTCGTGCTGCTGGTCACGCAGTTCAACAGCTTCTACCAGTCGCTGCTCATCCTGTTCGCCGTGGTTCTCTCCACCGCCGGCGTACTGCTCGGTTTGCTGGTGTTGTCCCAGCCGTTCAGCGCGGTGCTGACGGGAATCGGTGTGGTGGCGCTGGCCGGTATCGTCGTGAACAACAATATCGTGCTGATCGACACGTACAACCATCTGCGGCGGGAACATCCCGAACTCGATTACATTGCGCTGATCGTGCGCACCGGCGCGCAGCGCCTGCGCCCGGTCACCCTGACCACGCTTACCACCGTGTTCGGGCTACTGCCCCTGGCAAGCAACTTCAGCATCGACCTGGTGAACCGGACGATCATCTACGGAGGCATGCTGTCTGCGTTCTGGGTGCCGCTGGCCCAGGCCATCGTGTCCGGGCTGACGTTCGCGACCCTGCTGACCCTGGTGGTGACCCCCGCCATGCTGGCGGTGCCGCACAAGTTCGCGGCCGCCATCAATCGATTGAAGTCACGGATGCGCCGCCGCCTTGCACCGGCATAGCCAGCCCTGTCGGAAACCGGTTAGGAAAAAGACACCCCGGCGACAAGGACTCGGGGAGGAAGGGATCTGAGCGTCGCCGGGGCGGTTCCCAAAGGAACGAGCAGGGGTAATTCTGCTCGTTCGGCTCCAGAATCAATATGGGAAATGTCTCTAACTCGTGTAGGAAATTCGCCACTCCGGCTGCCGGAAATCACTGAACCAGGCATCGGGTCAACGCCCCGCAACCGCCGAGGGCACGGAATCCCGGCCCGCATCCGTCGCCATCTCATTGCTGCAAACGCCGGTACACGCGCGACGAAATCTGGTGACGGACGCGGGCCAGGCTGGATTTCGGTTTCGATTGCTTGCAAGCTTCCCCTTCCGTCCACCACCGCCAACCGGGAAGTTGATGTCGTGAGCCTGTCTCTCGGAGTGCATATCGGCCAGCAGAACATGTCCATGGACGACCTGCGCGCCCTTTGGCGCAAGCTCGACGGGGCCGGCGTCGACTGGCTCTCGGCCTGGGATCATTTCTACGAGGCGCCGCCCAAGAACGGAACCGAGCCCCACTTCGAGGCCCTGGCGACACTTGGGGCGCTGGCCGCGGAAACCCGTCACGCGCGTATCGGCTGCCTGGTGTTCTACATCGGCTACCGCAATCCCGCCCTTCTGGCCAAGGCCGCGACAACGCTCGACCACATCAGTGGCGGCCGTTTCGAACTGGGGCTCGGCGCCGGCTGGCACATCTGGGAGGCTACCGCCTACGGCTACCCGTTTCCGGACATCGGTACCCGGCTCGACATGCTGGAAGAGGGCGTACAGATCATCAGGCAGATGCTCCTTGAGGAGCGCACCGACTTCAACGGCAGGCATTTCCAGGTGGTGGACGCGAGTTGCCTGCCAAGGCCCGTGCAGCGCCGGTTGCCCATCTGGATCGGCGGAACCGGCGAAAAGCGCACGCTCAAGATCGCCGCCGCCCACGCGGACGGCTGGAACGCCGCCTACCTGTCTCCCGGCGAGTTCAGCCGCCTGAACCAGGTGCTCGACCACTGGTGCGAGGAGGAACGACGCGACCCCGGTGACATCAAGCGTGCCATCAACCTGATGTTCAATCTCGGCGTCGACCGCGCGGACGTGGAGCGGCAGCGACTGCGCATCGCCGAAGACTGGCGGGTGCTGCGCGGCCGCATCCCGGACGGCGCGCTTCTTTGCACGCCGGATCGTGCCGTCGAACGCCTGGGCGAATACGTAGCCGCCGGCGCCCGGGAAATCAACATCGCACTGCGCGCTCCCTGGAATCAGGAAGCGCTGGATGCGTATCTGACGGAAGTGATGCCCCGGGTTCGGGCCTTGTAGAGCCGATCGGGCCGCGACCGGCGGCCGCACTCAGGCCCGCAGTTGCCTGCCGAGTTTCCGGGGTACGGAAAAGAAACCGAGGCGATGCCGCTCGCCGGCTTCAATGCAGTCTGCCTTCAGGCGGCAACTGTATTCCGCAAGCACGGGAATCATGGCGAACGCACCGAGCAGTTGGCCGAGCGCCTTGGTGTGCACTGCGTACCAGCCGTTGCCGAGGTGAGGCGCCATCTGGAAGAAGCCGATGAAGTAGAAGAAGGTGGCTGCGGTGGTGACCAGGGCCAGCACGCGCGCCACGTTGAGCGGAAGCCTTCTGACCAGGGTGACGAAAGCCAGGGCAGAGCCGAAAAGGTACGCGCCGATCAGGAATGAGGCATCGGGAACCCCAAGGTGAAGAAGCGCCAGCAGGATGAAACCGAAACCGATGAATCCGTTGAGGTAACTCATGCCGGCCCCGATCTCACTCGCCGTCGGCAAACGGCCGGACTTCCTGCCAGAACTGTTTTCGCCTCATACGCGGCCCGCGATGCCCCTCGGCATGAATAACGTAATGGCGAATACTCGTTAAACGGGCCGTTGCCGTCAACCGTTTCGTTACATTTGGTGACACTTTTTTGGTTGCCCGGTTCGAAATTCTTACTCTTCTAATATCACAAACACTTTTAATAACTACATGGAATAGAAAATCGCCGCACTCCTCACAGGAGTTGCGGAGCGCCAACGATGCCCCGCGGCAGCCGACCCGGGGTGCGAGCGATGATAGCGAAAACCGTCAAATTCGACGGTCAAGCTGAACCCGTCGAACCGCGTGATACCATCGCGCGCGTTCACGGAGGACGAGCATGCACCTGACAATCGTTTCTCGGATCGCCATTGCGCTTTCCGGCGCCCTGGCCGGCCTCGGAGCCGCCTCCCCGGCGGCTGAATCGCTCACCGTGGTGTCCTGGGGCGGTTCTTACGCCAGGGCCTGCGAGGAAGCCTATCTGAAGCCCTTTGCGGCGGAGACGGGCGTCCGGGTGCGCCTCGAAGACTACAACGGCGGCCTTTCGCAGGTGCGCGCCCAGGTGGAAGCGGGCAACGTGCACTGGGACATCATCGATCTCGAGTATGCCGACCTGGTCAGGGGTTGCGACGAAGGGCTGTTCGAGACTCTCGACGCCTCCACGCTGCCCGAGGGAGCCGACGGTTCCGCGCCTGAAGACGACTACTACCCGGACATGATCAGCGAGTGCGGCGCCGGCAAGCTGTTCTACTCAACCGTATACGCCTACAACCATGAACGGACCACCGGCAAAGTACCCGCAACGATCCAGGATTTTTTCGACCTGAAACGCTTCCCCGGCCGCCGGGGCATGCGTCGTTCGCCGCTCGCCAATCTCGAATTCGCACTGATGGCCGACGGCGTTCCGGCCGAAGAGGTCTACGCCGTTCTCGACACCCCGGCCGGTGTCGACCGTGCGTTCAGGAAGCTCGACACCATCAAGGACCGCGTGGTGTGGTGGGAGGCCGGGGCACAGCCGCCGCAGATGCTTGCCGATGGCGAAGTGGTCATGACCACCGCCTACAACGGCCGCGTCTTCAATGCCCAGGTACTTGAGAACCAGCCCTTCGCCATCGTCTGGCACGGCCAGGTGCTCGATACCGGGCATCTCGCCATCGTAGCCGGGTCCAGGAACATCGACGCGGCGCGCCGGCTCGTCACCTATGCCTCCAGGCCCGCTTCCCTGGCCGCAATCACCCGCTATATCGCCTACAGCCCCGCGCGCCGGTCCGCGGAAGCGCTGGTCTCCACACACGCCGAAACCGGCGTTGCAATGGCGCCCCACATGCCGAACGCGCCGGAAAACACCAGGCTCGCCCTGAGGAGCGACTGGTTGTGGTGGGCCGACAACGGCGAGGACATGAACGAGCGATTCAGCGCCTGGCTGCTGCGGTAAGGCTGCGCTCTCCGGCAACTCGCACCGCCGGCGATTGCCGGCCGACACCCCAACCGGACGGAATCGAAGCCGCGAGGCCGCTTTCGGAGCTTGTCCCCGGGCCGTGATTTCGCCCCGGGAGCGACTTCCGTGCCGCAAGATCCCGAATCAAGCGCTCAGGTTCGTTCCGCTTCGAAACGTGGCCTCGTATCCCTGTTCGCTGAGGGCGGCAAGCACCTGCTCCACCTGTTCCTCGCCACGCATCTGCAGCACCAGCTCCACCACGGTCGCCCGCACCGACGAGCCCCCGAAGGTGCGCTGGTGCACGATGTCGACGATGTTGCTGTCCAGTCGGCCGAGCACCGCCGTCAATTCCGCCAGCGCGCCCGGCACGTCGGGAATCTCAACATCCAGCCGCGCCAGCCGATGGCTGCGCACCAGGCCCCGCTGCAGCACCGATGAGAGGATCATCATGTCCACGTTGCCGCCGGACAGCACCAGCACCACCTTCCTGCCGCGATACCTTTCGGCATTGGCGGTCAGCGCCGCCAGCGCCGCCGCCCCGGCGCCCTCCGCCACGGTTTTTTCGATCTCGAGCAAGGTGAAGATGGCCTGTTCGACATCGGTCTCGCCAACGACGAACAGATTGTCGGCATGGGCCTCGATCAACGGCCAGGTTTTCCGGCCCGGGGACTTGACGGCGATACCCTCCGCAACGGTTGCGGACGGGCCGGGCGCGCTGCCGCGCCCGTGGAAGCGGTCGTGGGCGGCGGAGAACCGCTCTACCTGAACGCCCGACACTTCCACGGAAGGCGCCGTCGATTTCACCGCCAGCGCCACGCCACCGATCAGCCCCCCTCCGCCCACGGGAACGATGATCGCGTCCACGTCCGGCGACTGCTCCAGGATCTCCAGACCCACGGTACCCTGACCCGCAATCACCCGTTCGTCGTCAAACGGATGCACCAGCGTCAACCCCCGGGCCCGCGCCAGATCCTCGGTATAGGCCAGGGTCTCTTCGAAGGTGGTTCCCTCGAGATGCACCTCGGCGCCGAATACCCGGGTCTGCTGCACCTTGACGTTGGGCGTCGAGCGGGGCATCACGATGCAGGCGGGCACGCCGAGCCGGGACCCATGGCAGGCCAGGGCCTGGGCGTGGTTGCCCGCCGACATGGCGATGACCCCGCGCCGCCTTTCCTCGCCCGTCAGCATCAGCAGGCAGTTCAGTGCGCCGCGCTCCTTGAACGAGGCCGTGAACTGGTGATTCTCGAACTTGAGATACACCTCTGCACCGACGATGGCCGAAAGCGTGGTCGAACGGGCGCACGGCGTACGTTCGACCCGGCCCGCGATCCTGTCCCGGGCGGCATGAATGTCGGACAGCTTCATCGCGCCAGTATACTTGGCGCCGGGCCGGCGGCGCTCGACGCCGCAGATGCGCGAAACTGTCGGGTCAACCCCGTGAAACACCTGCTGATCGTCTACCACTCTCAATCGGAAAGCACCGGGCGCATGGCGGAAGCGGCCTACCGGGGCGCCTGCCACGAAGATGTCTCCGGCGTGCAGGTGAAACGGCTGCTGTGCCGCGATGCGGGCGCCGAAGACCTGCTGTGGGCCCACGGCCTGCTACTCGGCACGCCGGAGAATTTCGGCTACATGTCAGGGGCCATGAAAGACTTTTTCGACCGCACCTTCCATGCCGTTGAAGGAAAGATAGCCCCCCTGCCCTACTCGGTTTTCATCAGCGCCGGCAACGACGGCACCGGCGCGCTCACCGCCATCCGGCGCATCGCCAAGGGCTATCCGTTCATCGAGGTCCAGGAACCCGTGATCGCACGGGGAGAACTGACCCCTGCTCACCTCCAGCAATGCCGCGACCTCGGCACGGCGCTCGCCCTCGGCCTTGAGATGAGCCTGTTCTAACGGCGCCGGATGCAATTCCGCGCACCAGTGTCTATGCTTTGCCGACGGTCCAACGAACAAAAGCGCCAGGCGACATGGAAATCTCGATCAAGTATTGCGTGCAGTGAAACTACGAACCGCAGGCGGTCAGTCTGGCTGCCAGGTTCCAGGAAGCATTCGGCGCCGACACCCGCCTAATCGAAGGCGGCGGCGGCATCTTCGATGTCAGGGTCAACGGCGAACTGGTCTATTCCAAACACCAGACGGGCAGCTTTCCCGATGAAGGCGCCCTGATACAGCAACTGAACGGCCGGTAGCCTACATCATTCTCCGCGCAGCGCGGTCGTAATCGGCAGGCGCGCCGCGCGTACCGCCGGGAACAGGCCGCCGAACAATCCAAGTGTCACCGCCCAGGCCAGCCCGGAAAACAGCAGATCCGGCGTGACCGCAAAGTCGAAGGCAACCTGTGAAAACGAGCCCTGGTTCAGCGTCGAGACCGTGAACCCATTGAACCCGAAGTAGGCTACCGCACCGCCGAGAAGGCCCCCCAGCACGCCCAGCGCGAGCGCCTCGACGATCACCGACACCACCACGGGCCCGCCGCCGAAGCCCAGTGCCCGCAGGGTCGCAATCTCCACGGTACGCGCGGATACGGCGGTGTACATGGCATTCAACGCGGCAAACACCGCCCCAACCGCCATGATCAGGGCCACCGTATAGCCGAATCCCCGGATAAGGCCGCTCATCGCGTCCGACTGGCCCCGGAAGAACTCCTCCTCGCCAATCACCTCCAGGTCGAGGCGCGGGTCGTCCCGCACCCGTTGCGCGAGGGCCGGAATGTCGCGCGGCGATTCCACCCGTATGCGCATGGACTGGGTGGCGCCGCCACGGCGGAACGCCGACTGGGCGACGGGCAGGTCGGCCCACATCTCGCTTTCGTAAGCCGAGGCGTTGGCTTCGAACAGCCCCGTGACGGTCCACTCGCCGTCGCGCAGGTCGAC
>CAZWZH010000210.1:0-65705 GCA_964638775.1 uncultured Pseudomonadales bacterium | reverse complement strand
CCAGGCATTGACCGTCTCGGGCCCGTCGATGAGCGCCACGCTCCAGCGCCAGTTCGCGGTGTGCGGGTACAGCCGCACCGTCTCGGCGACCAGCCGGCCGGTGACCGTGCCGACACGGTCGGCCAGATAGGGGTCGTTTAGAAGCTTGTCCTGCCGTTCCAGTTGCCGGACGGTGGAGACGTAGGCTACGCGCGATTCGGCGATGGCGGCATCCGGCGAAATCAGCATGAGCTGGCTGCGGCCGGTGGGGCTGGTGGTGCACGCGGCAGCCGCGAGCACGAGAAACGCAAGCGCTGTCAGCAGACGCGGCACGGTTTGCTTCCCTGGCATTGCCAAGGTCAGTCCCGCCCGAGCCGCCACAGCGACGCCAGGTTGTTGCGCTGCATGTCCGACGAGCCGCCGACGATGGGCATGCTGAGCAGGTCGCGCACGTTGCGCTCGATGTCGTAGCCGTCGGAGAGCGCGTAGGCCCCCATCACCTGCTGGCAGGCCAGCGCGATCTCCACGCCCACATCGGCGCAGAAGAGCTTGGCCATGCTGGTCTCCACCGCGCAGGGGCGGCGCCGGTCGGCGAGCCAGGCGCTGTGATAGAGCAGATGGCGGCACGCCTGGAGCCTGGTGCGGGCGGTGACGAGCTTGTGGCGGATGGCCTGGTGGCCGGCGATGGGCTTGCCGAACTGCACCCGTTCCCCGGCATAGGCCCAGGCTTCCTCGAGGGCCGCCCGGGCGATGCCGAAGGCCACGGCGGATATCTCGATCTTCTCGACGTTCAGGGCTTCGCCGGCCAGGAGCTTCCAGCCCTGGTTCCACATCTCCTCGCCGCCGACGATTGACGTGGCGGGCAGTTCCACGTTGTCGAAATAGACATCGGAGGAGAGCGTATAGCGGAGGTTCACATGCTCGATGGGTTGCATGGACAGGCCCGGGGAATCGGTGGGCACCAGCAGGAACGACAGGTTCCGGTAGCGCTCCCCGGCCGGGCCGGAGCGCACCAGGCAATAGATGTAGTCGGCGAAATCGGCGCCGGTGCACCAGCGTTTGGCGCCGTTCAGAACGATATTGTCGCCGTGCCGCTCGGCACGCGTCTCGACGCTGGCCAGGTCGCCCCCCACGTTCGGTTCCGACAGCCCGTAGGCGAAGGTGATCTCCCCTTTTGCGAGGCGCGGCAGCAAGTCGCGTTTCTGTGCCTCCGAGCCGTTCTCCGAAATGTTGATGCCGCCGTAGAAGGCAGTGTGGATGAAAGGGCCGGCCAGGAACGGCCCGGCCTGGCAGAGTTCCTCGATGACCGCCACCGCGGCGAGGATGTCCCGGCCCGCGCCGCCGTATTGCTCGTCGATGGTGAGCCCCATGATGCCCAGGTCGCACAGCTTGCGGTGCAGGTCGCGCGGGAACGTATGGTTCCGATCCCACTCGCGGCGCTTCTCACGGGGCGCTTCGGTAGCCACGAAGCGCTGCATCTGGCGGCGCAGTTCGCCAATGTGTGCCGGTTCGTCGATGAAGGTCTGCAGGCTGATAGGCTATTCTCCCGTCAGTTCGGGCTTGCGCCACTCGATGCGGGATGTGACCCGGCGCGCCGATGAATCAGATCGGCGTCCCCCAGGTGTCCTTGTAGAACAGTTCTGAGACCGGCATGCGGGCCGTCGGCCCGTAGCCGCCGGCAATCGGGTAGCCCATGGGCACGTGGGCGGCGGTGTACCAGTCGGCATCGATACCGAGGAGTTCGCGCACGGCGGGTTCGTCCATGCACAGCAGCGTGGTCAGCACGCATCCGACCCCCTCAGCGCGGCAGGCGAGCATCAGGTTCTGGACCGCGGTGTAGACCGACCCGCCGCCGACCACGGAAACCCGGCCCTGGTCGGCGTCGGTGACGGCCATGAAGTTGGGGTTGAAACAGACCACGGCCACCACCGGGCAATCCCCGAAATGGGCCGCGAGATAGTCGCCTGCGGCGATGGTGCGTTCTTCCTTCTGCCGCCGTTCCTCCGGTGCGTCTACCCAGCGCTGCCTGTAGATCTTGACGAAATTGTCCCAGTGCACCGTATACAGCTCGCCTATGCGTTCCTTGCTGGCCCGGTCGCGCACCATCACGATTCGCCAGGGCTGCCGGTTGCCCCCGGTGGGCGCCCAGGCGGCGGCCTGCATGATGCGTTGCAGCACGTCGTCCGGAATGGGGTCCGGCTTCAGGCGGCGGACGGCGCGCTGGGTGCGCATGAGGTCGTAGATGGCATCGGCGGACATGAAACGGGCTCCTTTTCGCTGACGCAGGCAGACTAGCGCCTATCGGCCTGTGGCGAAAGCCCGGAGGTCGAATACAGGCGCGTTTTTGACATGAGTCGTTCGGGACGCCTCCCACGACGAATGAGCCGATGGCGCCCGGTCGGCGGTTCCCCCCGGCCGTTCAATAGGTTTACATTTGACTCCACCGGATTGGATGGAACAAGAGCGTGGAAGGCATCAACGAAGAGCGGGTCACCGAGTGGCTCGCGGCGCGTCTCGAGGATCTGGAACCGCCGTTGGAGTTTTCCCTGATCGCTGGCGGACACTCCAACCTGACCTACCGCTTCACCGATCGGGCGGGTTCCGCCTGGGTGCTGCGCCGGCCGCCGCTCGGGCATGTGCTGCAGAGCGCCCACGACATGGGCCGGGAGCACAAGATCATCTTTGGGCTCAGGGATTCCGATGTGCCGGTGCCGAAGGCAATTGCCCTGTGCCGCGATACCGACGTGAACGACGCGCCCTTCTACATCATGGCGTTCGTCGAGGGCGATGTGCTGCACGATGCCGGGGCGGCGGGGCGGCTCGCCGAAGACCAGCGGTTCGCGATCGGCATGCATGCCGTCCGGGTGCTCGCCCGGCTGCACAACCTGGAGCCGGATACGGTCGGCCTGGGTGACCTGGGCCGGCGGGAGGCGTACCTGGCGCGTCAGCTCAAGCGCTGGAAGCGGCAGTGGGAGGCATCGAAGACCCACGAGATACCGGAGATGGAGGAAACGGCGCGCATCCTGGAGGAGAAAATGCCGGACCAGATCGGTTCGGCCATCGTGCACGGCGACTACCGGCTCGGGAACATGATCGTGGGCGGCGGCCGCGTGCGCGCCGTGCTCGACTGGGAACTCTGCACCCTCGGCGACCCGCTGGCGGACGTCGGTTACCTGCTGAACTCCTGGATCGCGCCCGGCGAGGCCGATGCACAGGCCACCACCGCGGCCGGCGGCTTTCCGTCCCGGGCAGCGATCAGCGAGCGTTACGAGCAGATGACCGGGCGGGACCTCGGAGGCATCGGCTACTACCGGGCCTTTTCCCACTGGCGGCTGGCGGCGATCGGGCAGGGCGTCTACAAGCGGTATCTGGTCGGGGCGATGGGCAAGCGCGGCGACTTCGACCTGGAGAGTTACAAGAGCAGCGTGTCGGTGCGCGCCGGGACCGCGCTGGAATTACTGTCTGGCGGTGACTGATCCGGGCGGGTCGAACGCCTTGGAGAGGAAGGCGAGGGCGTTTGAGGATCTGAAAAAAGGCGTGTCAGAAAGGGGGAGATTCTGAAAGCAACTTCACTTCTGGGGGGAAGGACACTTGAAAGGGAGGACTGCGTCGAAGTTGCGGGCACGCCTTGTAACTGAATGGGGGAGGATTATGTACAGTACAAAACCTGCTGTCAAGCCCTATTTTAAACTTTTTTCGATTTTTGTCCGGGTTTTGTTCAGATTGAAAAGAAACTATCCGGCCAGCAGTTCCTCCGCGTCGGCCATCGCCTCAAGGGCCGCCTCGAGTTGCGCCCGGGCATGGGTCACATCGCCGTAGATGCGCTCGTGCAGTGCCGCTGCCCCGGCTGGAGCTTCGTCAGCCTCCTGCCAGGCTAGTGTGTATTCTGCGAAAGCGTTCAGTTCTGTGATCAGTTCAACCAGGTGCCGGGGCGACTGGCTTGGATCCCTGGTGCTGGCGGCAATGGCGATCAACTGCTCATCGGTGAATCGGCGCGGTGCGGTGCGCGCGGCCCGCTGCGGGCGCAATGATCCGGCGAAGCACGCCTGTTCGATCTCCGCCCAGCCCACCGGCCATTGCAGCACGGCGACGCCCCGGTCCCGCACCCGGTTCAGGTGTTTGTCCGTGGCGAACTGGTACAGCGCGACGATGCGTGCCTCGGGATAGGCTTCCTCAATCTGTTCAACGGGTTGTGTGCGCAGTACCGGCAGTTGCACGGCGATGATGTCCGGCGCCGGGGATGCTTCGGGATGGGCGGTGAAGGCATTCATGTTCGCCCAGCGGGCCGTAACCTCCGCGTTGCTGTCGGACTCGTGCTCCAGAACGAGCAGGTTCGGGCCGATCAGGCCGATGCGCGGCCTGTATGCGGTAATGCGGTGGCTTGCGCTGAGCCGCCCGGCCAACTGCTCATCGGAAAGGTCGACGAGGCTCGAAATCGGCTGACCCTCGTCGATGAGCTGCTTGATGCGTTTCAATCGTTCGAGCTGCGCCCGATTGTAGAAGCGGGTCTTGCCGGCCCGGTGGGCGGGCGCCAGGCCGTAGCGGCGATCCCAGGCACGCAGGCGCTCGACCGCGATGCCGGTGAGGCTCGCTACCGTTCCGATGCGGTAAAGGTCGTCGTCAACTTCCATTCCGGGCCGCAATGACCAGTACAACAGGTGGACAGATTCTACAGCTTCAGAATCCGCTGTCCAGCGACGCCAGGAGCGTACTGCGCCCCGCCGGCAAGCGGCCGACATATTCAGGTAGCGAAAGACGCATTGCGCTGTCAAAGACGCGTTGCGGTAGCAAAGACGCATTGCGGTAGCAAAAAGAGAAGGCGTGGCGACAGACCTTCTGGGTACTGTCTTCGCGGTCAAGGGAGGAAGGGGAGAGAGAACCGCGCCACGCCTGTTTCTCCGTCCTGAGTTTCACAGAAACCCTGGAGCGAAGCCGCGAATTGTACGAATTTAGACACGCGTAGCAAGAAAAATTCCCCGAAAATTTGTTACGTTTCGTTTCGGCGCGATTCGGCGGGACTTCCGAGGCTCTCGCGGGACGGATTGCCGGCTGACAAGCGGCTGGATGTCGAGGAGGACACATGCAGAACAATCTGGGCCTGTTCCTGACCAAACGGGCGTTTCTGAGCCCACGGAAGGAAGCCTATGTCGACAGCCACTCCGACCTCAGGCTGACGTTCGCGGAACTCAATGAACGCAGCAACCGGATCGCAAATTCATTCGTTGAGGCCGGTATCGAAAAGGGAGAACGGGTCGGCCTGCTGTTGATGAACAGCGCGGAATTCATGGAAGCCTATTTCGGGCTCGCCAAGATCGGCGCGGTGGTGGTGCCGCTCAACTGGCGGCTGGTTGCCGACGAACTGGAGTTCATCCTGAAGGACAGCGGCACTACCCGTCTGATCTTCGGGGAGGAATTCATCGACACGGTGGCCGATCTGCACGGGCGCGGCGACAAGACGGACATCCGGCAGTGGCTGCAGGTGGACGGCGAAACGGAAATTGCCTGGTTCGCGGAAAGTTACCGGGCATTCCGGGATGCGAACCGGGCCTCGGAACCCGAGATCGGCGCCGCTGACGACGACATGCTCTACATCATGTACACCTCGGGAACCACCGGATTGCCCAAGGGCGTGGTGCATACGCACAACACCTCCGTCTGGGCCATTCTCACCATTGCCGTCAACACCCACTACCGGGAAGACGACCGCTTCCTCGGCGCACTTCCCATGTTCCATGTCGGGGCGTTGACCCCCTGCGCGGTCAATGTCTACCAGGGTGCGACCTCGGTGGTCATGCGCAGCTTCGCGCCGCAGCTCGCCTGGGAACTGCTCGAGCGGGAACGGGTGACGACCGCGCTGATGGTGCCGGCCATGCTGAATTTCATGCTGCAGGTTCCGGACTTCGAGCGCTTCGATCATTCAAGATTGCGGTGGATCATGACCGGGGCCGCCCCGGTGCCGGTATCGCTCACGCGGCGTTACCTGGACCTCGGTATCGGCGTCCGCCAGGTGTACGGGCTCACCGAGTCCTGCGGCCCGGCCTGCCTCATGGACGCCGAAGACTCGCTGCGCAAACCGGATTCGACGGGCAGGTCGTTCTACCACACGCAGGTACGGGTGGTGAACGAGTCCGGCGAAGACTGCGCGCCGGGCGAACCGGGCGAGGTGCTGGTGGCCGGCGCCCACATCATGCGCGAGTACTGGAACCGCCCCGAGGCCACCGCGGAGACTATCGTCGACGGCTGGCTGCACACCGGCGATGTGGCGACCATGGACGAGGAAGGGTTCGTCTCCATCCAGGACCGCATCAAGGACATGATCATCTCCGGCGGCGAGAACGTCTACCCGGCCGAGATCGAGGGCGTGCTGGTGACCCATCCCGACATCGCCGATGCGGCGGTGATCGGCCAGCCCAGCGAGACCTGGGGGGAAAGCCCATTGGCGATACTGGTGAAGTCGTCAGACGGGCTCACCGAGGCGGATGTGTTCGACCACTGCCAGGGTCGCCTGGCCCGGTTCAAGCAGCCCAAGGCCGTGGTATTCACCGACGAGATTCCGCGCAATCCCAGCGGCAAGATCCTCAAGTTCGTGCTGCGCGAACGCTATCCGGGGCCGGCGCCGGTCTGACCGTGTGGACCTCGCTGAATTCGAACCGCTGCTGCATGGAGGCGTGACATGAAAGCCAGAAACGTAACCCGCACCGCCATGGACATGACCCGATCGCCGCTGGCAAGCGCTGCCGCGGAAACCTACGAGGCCGTCAAGGCGCTGGGCCTCGAACGGCACGTGGCGGAGATCGAGGGACTGGGCTACACCGTCATTCCGCCGGAACTGGTCGGCCCACCGGATCTGGCGGCCGACCTGTTGAGGCGTGTCTGTGAAATCTCCGAAGAGACGCGCGGGCAGTGGCCGGATTTCGAGCATGGATCAACTCATACCGACCCGGTGGAACCCGTTGAGCGGCAGGCGTTCCTCCTGTCGAGGGGCAGGGCCTTCGAACGGGCCCTGATGAACCCGGTCGTACAGACGCTGGTGCGTTACCTGGTCGGCGAAGATGCGGTGCTGTCCACCTGCATGAGCCGCATCAAGGGGCGGGGCGTGCTGCCGCTGATGCTGCACACCGACCAGGCCTTTCATCCCGCGCCCCTGCCGCTGGTCTGCAATGCCACCTATCTGCTGACGGACTACACCCGGGAAAACGGCGCGCTCTGTTTCGTGCCGGGCAGCGACCGCCTGCAGCGCAATCCATTGCCGGAAGAGAATTTCTACTTGGGCGGCCTCGACCGGGTCAGCGCCGAGGCGGCGGTGGCCCGGGGCGAGCCGCTCGAAGTGCGCGACCCGCCGGGCCTGCATGTGGTTGAAGCACCCGCCGGGTCACTTGCGGTCTGGCCGGGAAACACCTGGCACGGCGCCGTGCCCCGCACCGCGCCCGGCTTGCGGGTAAACCTCATCCTCTACTTCTGCAACAAGTGGCTGCGGCCGCAGGAGGCCTACCGTGAGTGCCTGTCGCAGGCGATTCTCGACCGCAACGATGAACAGTTCGCCCGCATGGTAGGATCGGAAATCTTCTATGGATGGGGCCCGGAAGGCACGGAGTTCGATGCGGCCAAGGCGTTTGCGGACGCCCGCAGGCGAGTGGGAACGATTTGATGCGTGCCCGATGGCTGTATCGCATACCCACTCTCGGAGCCGGAACAGGCCGCACCAGCGCATGGTTCGCAGCAATTGCCAGCTTACTGATTGCAGCCGGTATGCCTGTAGCCCATCCGGACAATCCCGCTTGGCCGACTGAAGTCTATTGGGGCGATACGCATCTGCACACCCGGCTATCCATGGACGCTGGCGCCATGGGCACCGTACGCACGCCCGAAGACGCGTATCGATTCGCCCGGGGCGAAGAGATCGTCTCGACCAGCGGGGTCCCGGCCCGCTTGTCCCGCCCGCTGGATTTCCTGGTGATCGCGGACCACTCGGATGCCTTGGGCACGGTCACCGAAATCATGAACGGCAACCCCCGTTTCGGCGTGGACCCGACGGTGCGGCGCTGGCAGCGCATGATCGCCTCGGGCGATGACGGGGAACTGCTGGCCGCCGTCTTCGAGATAGTCGGGGCTTTCGGCGCCAGCGAAGACCTCCCCCCGATTCTTCTGGACGAGGCTTTCGCCCGTGGTGTGTGGAACGACTACACGGCGGTGGCCGACCGCTTCTACCAGCCCGGACGCTTTACCACCCTGATCGGCTACGAATGGACCTCCATGCCCGAGTGGAACAACCTGCACCGGGTCGTTGTCTATCGCGACGGTGGCGAGACGGCGCGCCGGCTCATGCCCGCCCGGGTGGCCGACGGCATGGACCCGGAAGACCTGTGGGGATGGATGCAGCGCTACGAATCGGAGACCGCCGGGCGGGTGCTAGCCATCCCCCACAACGGCAACATGAGCGAGGGGCTGATGTTTTCCCTGCAGCGATACGACGGCAGCCCGATGACAGCGGCTTACGCCGGCACCCGCCGCCGCTGGGAACCGCTCTACGAGACGACCCAGGTCAAGGGCGACAGCGAAACCCACCCGCTGCTCTCGCCGAACGACGAATTCGCCGACTACGAGACCTGGGACGACGGCAATTTCTACTACGACGGCGCCGACCCGGCGACCCTGGCCGGAGACTACGCGCGTTCCGGCCTCAAGCGGGGCCTGGAAATCGGGGCGCTGGTGGGAATCAACCCGTTTCAGTTCGGCCTGATCGGTTCCACCGACTCGCATACCGGCCTGGCCACGGCGGACGAGAACAACTTTTTCGGCAAATTCGTCTATGGCGAGCCGTCCCCGAACCGGTGGCGGCCCTGGACCGAAAGTGCCAAACGCGGCGGCTGGGAATACCCGGCCTCCGGCCTGGCGGCGGTATGGGCCACGGAGAACACCCGGGAGGCCATCTTCGACGCCATGCTGCGCCGGGAAGTCTATGCGACCACCGGGCCGAGAATAATCCTGCGTTTCTTCGCAGGCTGGGATTTCCGAGCCGAGGACCGGGAAAGCGCGCATCTGTCCGCGTTCGGATACGACAGGGGCGTTCCCATGGGCGGTGAACTTTCCGCGGGAACGCGGGGCGATGCGCCCGGTTTCCTTGTCGCAGCGGCAATGGACCCGGAAAGCGGCAACCTGGACCGCATTCAAATCGTCAAGGGTTGGCTGGACGAGGCGGGCCGGGCCAGGGAACAGGTCTACGATGTGGCCTGGTCGGGCGAGAGAAGGCCCGATTCCGCGGGCCGATTGCCACCGGTGGGCAATACCGTGGATGTCGGGGATGCGTCCTGGAAGAACAGCATCGGCTCGTCCCAGTTGGCTGCGTTCTGGACCGATCCGGATTTCAACCCCGATCGGCCGGCGTTCTACTACGCTCGGGTCATCGAGATTCCGACGCCCCGGTGGACCGCCTACGATGCAAAGCTATACAAGCAGGCTTTGCCCGCCGACGTGCCGATGACGACCCGGGAAAGAGCCTACAGTTCGCCGATCTGGTATTCGCCGGACTCCGATTGACCTGCGAGCGAGTGAATCGTACAGTAAACCTGTACGTGTGGAGACCTCGGATGATTCACGAAACCAGCTATACGCAAGCACGGGAGCGATTGGCCGCCTTGATGGATCAGGTCACCGATACGCGCGAGCCGGTTCTGATTCGGCGGCGCGGAAGGGAACCGGTCGCGCTTATTGCGGCCGAGGAACTGGCGGGATGGCTGGAGACCGCGTACTTGTTGCGCTCGCCGAAGAATGCAGCGCGTTTGCTGGAAGCGGGCGAGCGCGCCTCCAGGCTCGACGGCGAGACGCTGGACGTCAGTGAACTACGCGCGCGATTGGGCTTGGCTCGCTAGTGCCGGACACAAGGGTCCGGGAAGCGGTCATGGACGCCAACTTTCTCGAAGACCTCAGGTTCTGGACGCAAACTCATCGCAAACTGGCGTTGCGAACGCTGCGGCTTGTTGAGGAGATACTCCGGGAACCGTTCAAGGGGACGGGCAAGCCCGAACCCCTGCGGGGACAACTAAGCGGCAAATGGTCCCGGCGTATCGACTACGAGCATCGCCTCGTCTATCAGCTCGAGTCGGAACGCGTGTATTTCCTCGCCGCGCGCTATCACTACTGAGCCGGCACTACCGAGCCGGCAGAGGGCTGGCCGCATCGCAGACGCCCGGTTCCAAATGCGATTCGATTTCCCGCTTGTCGGTCAACTCAGCGTCGATACGTGCTTGAAGCCGACATAGGGGTAGAACAGCTTATAGAGCTGACACTTGACGAGTTCCACGCCCGGGGGCTCCCCGAATTCGCCGAAGCCCGGCATCTCCACCGCCTCGCAGGTCTTCAGGTCGCAGAGCGTGAGTCCCTCAGGCACCGGGTGATCGCTGTTGTGGGCGACCCTCGGGTGGGGATATCCCGGCGCCGGGCGGAAGTGCCGGGAGGCGACATGGCCGGGCAAGCCTGCCAATCGGGAGAGAAACGTTTCCCGAACCCAGGCATCGAATGCCGCCGTCCGGTCTTCTTCCGCGTCGTGGCCTATGACGAGAAGGTACTCGGTAAATGGTGGGTCGTAGTCGTCGTGCAGGCTGAACTCATGCTCGTAGGAGGCTGAGACCCAGCGCGCCCCTTCGACATGCAGCGCCTCGCCGGTGTTCGGATCCTTCGACTCGGCGATGTTCGAGGCGACCAGCGCCCTGGCTTCGTCCGAGAGCAGAACCGAGTTGTCGCGCTGGTCGCTCAGCGTGAAGTACTTGTGCTCGGCGGGCAGGCCCAACTGTGGCACGCCGGGGATGATCTCGAAGCGGCGCCACGCGTGTACGCCATTGAGCCGAAAGCGTTCCGGGCCGTGCTTGGCGTTGTACCAGAGGTTCCACCAGTACTCCTTGACCTCGTCCGGCGGCGGGTCGATCCAGACGGTCGATACGGTTCCTATGTTCATGCGCTGCTCCTGGGCGATTGCTACTTCCGGCCTTGGGCCGGCTCGATCGGTTGCGGCCTTTCCGGTACGGATACAGTAATGCAGTACGCGAACGTAGTCAGGCCCTTGCGCGCTCCGGCCCATCCGGTCTTCTGTGCCGCAAAGGCTTTCCGGCGACTCCACTGGTGGCATTGCGGTTTCGCGTGTGTCAAATTCCGGCCGGTGCGGGTTGGAACCATCATCCGGGGACGGGAGGTTTAGCGATGAAGGCATTGTATGTGGTTACGGGGCCGGAAGGGGGCGCGTTCCGGTTTGACGAGGCGCCCATGGCCGATCCCGAGCCCGGGCAGGCCCGGGTCCGGGTGCGCGCCTCGGGCCTCAACCGCGGCGTGGTGATGTTCCTGGCGGGCCAGCGGGGCGACGGCTCGAGGGTCTTTCCCATGGGCATCGTCGAGTTCGCCGGCGAGGTCGATGCCCTTGGCGAAGGAGTCGAGGGGGTATCGGTGGGCGATCGCGTCATGGCGCGAGGTCCCGGCGCCGCCGCCGAGTTCATCAACATCGATGCCCGGTTCCTGGTATCCGTACCTGCCGATTGGTCGTGGGCACAGGCCGCTGCCGTCCCCAACGTGTTCGTCACCAGCCACGACGCGGTCGTGTCCAACGGGCGGCTGCAGCCCGGGGAGTCGCTGCTGGTGACCGGCGGCGCCTCGGGGGTCGGAACCGCCACGCTGCAGATCGCAAGGTTGCTCGGCGCCAGTCCGGTGATCGCCACGACCCGGTCGCCCGGCCCTAAGGCGGAAGCGCTCAAGGAACTCGGTGCAGACCTGATCGTGGACACCACCCGGTCGGATTGGTCCGAGGTCGTGCGCAAGGCGACCGATGACAAGGGCGTCGATGTGGTCATTGACACGATTGGTGCGCCGCTCCTGGCCGGCAGTCTGAATGCCATGGCGCTGTGCGGAAGATTGGTCAGCGTGGGCCGCACCGGCGGCACGACGGACGAGATCGACCTCGACCTGGTTGCGCTCAAGCGCCTGCAGCTTATTGGCGTCACCTTCCGTACCCGGACCGTGGAAGAAGACATCGCCTGCAGCAGGCGCTTCGCCGAAGACCTGCTGGGCGCCCTGCAGGACGGCCGGCTGCGGCCCGTGCTGCACGGTTCGTTTCCCTGGGAGGAGATCGAGGCCGCCTACGCGTCGATGGCAGAGGACAACCACATCGGCAAGATCGTCGCGATCCTGTGAGCCAATCCCCCGCCGCTGCACCGGGCGCGCGGCGGCGTCCCGGGCTTCCCTTCCACACCAAGCTGTTCTTCGGCATGGGGCAGATTGCCGAGGGCCTGAAAAACAGGACCTTCGAAACGTTCCTGTTCTTCTATTACGTGCAGGTGCTGGGCCTGTCACCGGGCCTCGCCGGCCTTGCCATGCTCATAGCGGTGATCTCCGATGCGGTGACAGACCCGCTGGTGGGAACGCTGACCGACGGTCATCGCTCGCGGATGGGGCGCAGGCACCCGTTCATGTACGGCGCGGCGCTTCCCCTGGGGCTCTTGTTCATCGCGATGTTCAATCCTCCCGAGGCGCTCGGCCAACAGGGGCTTTTCATCTGGTTGACGGTGGGCTCGGTACTTGCGCGCACGGCGCTGAGCGTCTACCACGTTCCACACATGGCCCTCGGGGCCGAACTGAGCACCGACTACGACGAGCGCACCACCGTGGTCGCGTACCGCTCCTGGTTCCAGCTCGCCTCCGCCTGGTCGGTGACGCCGCTTGCCTTCGCGCTGTTCTTCACCGCGCGGCCCAATCACGAGAACGGCCAGCTCGATCCCTCCTCGTACTTCGGGTTCAGCCTGTTCTTCGGGATCATCATGGCCGCGGCGATCCTGCTGACCGCGCTTGGCACCCACTCGCGCATCCCCTTGCTTCCACCGTCACCGCCGAAGGCCCGGCGCCTGGGCCCGGGGCGGGTCATCACCGAGTTCAGGGAGGCGTGGCGGAGCCCATCCTGCCGGGTGTTTGTCTACACGCTGCTGGGGCTGGCGGTCGGTACCGGGGTGCAGCGTGTACTGGAACTGCACATGCTCACCTATTTCTGGCTGCTTTCCCCGGAGCAGATTCGCGACATCGGCGTGGCCGGCCTGCTCGGCGCGATCGTCGGCGTTCCCTGCTGGGCGCGATTCAGCCGTTACCTGGGCAAGAAGTGGACGCTCATCCTGGGCAACATCACATGGCTGGGATTTCTCACCCTGCCGTCTTTCGCGGCCATGCTCGGTGCCTTCCCAGACCGGGCAAGCGAGCTGTACGTTCCGCTGCTGGTCGCGAGCATGGTCCTGGCGGCATTCGGCAATGGGGGGACCTTCGCGGTGGGGGGGTCCATGGCGGCGGACCTGGTGGATGAGCATGCCCTGGCGACGGGCGAACGCCGTGAAGGTATGTTCTTCGGCGTTTTCGGATTCTGCGGCAAGGCCTCGCCCGGCATCGGCATATGGCTTGCCGGGCTAGTCCTCGAGTGGATCGACTTCCCGGTCGATGCCGCGCCGGGAGCGGTAAGCGAGCTGACGGTAAACCGCCTGGTCTGGGTCTACGGACCCACGGTGTTCCTGTTCGTCACAGTGACCACACTGCTCCTGTTGCGCTATCGGATCACGAAGGAAGCGCTGGAGGACATCCAGGACAAGCTGGCGTCCAGGCGGTAGCCGTACCAGTTGCTTCCTGCTGTCGAAGCGCCGGGGCGCGCCCGGTCGAAGCCACCGACTGTCAGGGTCGCTCCCGGTAGGGTTTCATGCCGTATGCCAGCAGCCCAATCCCCACCGGCGTGAGCACGCCGCTGACAATGGCCAGCGAATAGCGCAACGCTTCGTCATAGCCGAACACGTAGTCGGTGATCAGGGCTACCAACGTGGGCCCGAGCGTATAGCCGGCCAGCACCGCGAACAGGATCTTGATGGCCGATACCTGGGCGCGCATCCGGTTGGGGGCGATCAGTTGCAGGACCGTGGGCGCGAGTCCCTGGGGAAACGACAGCAGGAACGTCAGGATCGCCAGCATGATCACCGCGGACGTCACGGTGGGCGCCAGGGGCGTCAGAATGCCGAAGGCAAACATGACGCAGGCGCCGATGATCGAAGCCCGGAACTCGGCATCCCGGTGTCCGCGCCGCGCCAGCCGTTCCGCGAACCAGCCTCCGGCATAGGGACCGGCGCTTCCGAAGACCAGCAGGCAGACCCCGTAGATCAGGCCGGATTGGGCGATGTCGATGCCGTAGGTCCGGCGGAGCCATTCGGGAACCCAGACCAGGTAGGCGCTGATCACCATGCCGAGCGCCAGGTAGCCGAGGAAATGCGCGACGATGATGCGCATGTTGGACCTGAAGAAGCCCCACAACTCGGACCAGGGCACGGATTGGGACATCGATGGGCGGGTGGTCCCGTCCGCGAGGTGCTCCCGGCGGGCCGGCTCCTTCACGGTAGCCATGAACGCCAGGACGAGCAATCCGGGTAGTGCGACGACGAAGAACGTCAACTGCCAGGGGTACACCGTGCCGATCACCGGCAACTCGATCGTTCCCGCCTGGTTGACGACACTGATGACCGCACTCCCGGCAAGCAGGGCAAGTCCGGCGCCGATGTACAGCCCCATGGCATAGACTCCGATCGCCTTTGGCAGTTTGTGCGGCGCAAAGTAGTCGGAAATCATCGAATAGGCGGCGGGTGACAGGGTGGCCTCTCCGGCGCCGACGCCCATTCGCGCCACGAACAGTTGCCAGTACGACTTGGCGAGGCCGCAGGCCGCGGTCATTGCGCTCCACACCACGACGCCGATCATGATCAGGAAACGGCGGTTGGTGCGATCTGCCAGGCGGGCAATGGGAATGCCGAGGGTGGCGTAGAACAGTGCAAAGGCGAATCCGGCCAGCAGGCTGAACTGGGTATCGGATATCCCCAGGTCGCGCCGTATCGGCTGTACCAGGAGGCTCAGGATCTGGCGGTCGATGAACGATACCGTGTAGGCAAACATCAGGACGGCGACGACGTACCACGCGTAGAAATCCGCTTCAGGAGCGGCCTTCCGGCCGCGATTCGAGGTGATTTCCGCCAAAACCTGACAAAACTCTTTACGGACGATGACCGGCGATGCTACCCCGACGACGGTCAAGTGTCTGCAATCGGTCTCGAGTGTCGCCTGCCCGACACCCAACACTGTATGCAACCGGGCAGGTACGCGTATCAGTCTCTGGTCCTACACTGATCCTGCTTGTTGCCCGACGGCGCGCGCAAGCCGACAGGAGAGCCGCCTTCGCCGGCGCGCCAGGCCCTTCGCAAGGCCCGACGGTACTCTAGACAAACTGTGGGTAACTCAACAACATAAGTGATCCGACAATTCGATCTGCAATGTCGCGTTGTTAAATGTGAGAGTGGTGCATATCCTACCGCGGCCTTTCGACCGCTTACAGGCGGAACTGCTGATCAAGGTCAACAGCCTGAGCCGCTAGCCGAAAGGAGATCAACGTCTTCTGCACGCTCGAATGTCCAGTCACGGCACTTTGACGGGCCTGACTCTTGTCGAGCGCGATTTGCTTCGTGACGTCCAGACTTCAATGTTTCGGTCTTTGTTCATGGGTGGACACGCAGCTCGAACTATCACGCACTTCAAATTATATGGCTTCTATCATCTAATCTTGAGAATAAGAAGTCGTAAACGACGGTGTGTCCAGGGCAATCTTAACTTCTGTCGAATTATTATAATTTAAGTAATTGAAATATATAAAGTATTGTTTCTCACGTTTGTTGGCTCACAGATAGGATTCGATGAATTTTAAGTCAACGATATCTTCACAAATTGCGTTTTGATTACATATTTAAAGATTTAAGCGAATTTAATCGTCATAATACAAAAATATAATAGGCTCGGTGTGCGGACCGTTGACGAAACTCGTTTTATGTATAGGATTCTGATCTTCTCCTATTGAAAATCGATAAATATGGAAAATCACCGACTCAAATTAAAGATTGGTGACTTCGAATTCGAGGCCGAGGGGTCAGAAGAGAGCGTACAAGCACAATTTGAAGCATTCAAGGAGCTTGTTCTAAGTGCCCCACCCCATTCGAATACGAGTAAAGGCAGTCAAGGGGATCCAGGGCAATCTACCGACCAGGCTGGGATGCCGAATGTCGATGAACAGTTGGAACATATCATGCGGGTAGAGGATCGTGTGGTTTCTTTGACCGTCCCACCCGACGATATAGACGAAGCGATATTGATCATAATGCTGGGACAAAAGGTGCTTCGCAGCAACGATGCTGTGACTGGAAGCGAGATCATGGGTGGCTTACGGATGTCTGGTCGGCGAGTTGCACGAGTTGACCGAATGATGGAGCGAATCGCCGAGAGGGGCGAAGTCATCGTTGTAGGTGAACGCAGAGCGAAACGTTACCGGCTCACGAATAGTGGCATCTCGAAAGCCCGAGAGATTTCGAAGGGCCAAATTGCTCTAGTTGCATGAACCTAATGGAATTTTCAAGGAGGACAGCCATGAGGAGAGTTTAAGGGCCGTATTGGGAGGCCCGGACAAAGCGACGGCGAGCGCGAATTGAAAGAGTCACTACTCGCCGTCGCACCCATCAGTGTCCCGGTACTGGATTTGGTAGACAAGCCCGATTTGCACTTGGGTGGCTAATCAGGCTATGTCGGCTCGATTCCGAATCGGGGCAACATTGTATTGGGCAAGATGATCTTAACACGAGGACTGTGGGGAAAAAGCAATAAGATCAACGGTATAAGAATAAAAAAAAGCCGGATCCAAAAAAAACAAAATCGCTATTTCTCAACGGCGAACCGCCGCCAACATTCGAAAGACTTTTCGGACCGACAAAGTAGCCCTTGCTGGGCAATAGCGAATTAGTTGCATTGCACACGCGCCAAATCACTGAAGACTTTGCTTTCAGTTCACGCAGAAATTTTGCTCCACGGCGTTCGCTTTGGTTTATCTGGAACGAAAGCAAGATCGATTTGGCGAAAGTATTTTGCTCCGAGAAGGTTGCTGTGGCATTTGGATAGGTACCATTGAACTGATAGGTCGAAGTGATAGCTTTGCATGGTGAAGAATGTACGGATACCGCCGCTGCCCCTCGACCGCTGGCAGGCGGGGCTGCTGGACAAGGTCAACAGCCTGAGCGGCGGCAACCTGCAAGCGGGCAAGAACGTCTTCTGCACGCTGGCCAACTATCCACGGCTGTTTTTTGCCTGGTTGCAGTTGGGGGTGCACGCATTGGGAGGCTCTTCCATTGCGGCGCGAGAGCGGGAAATGGTGATATTGCGCACGACGGCGCTGGCCGACGGTCGATATCCATTCGCCCAGCATGTGGAAATCGGGGAGCGGTGCGGGTTGCACCGGAAGGACATCGCCGCGCTTCTCGCCGGGCCGTCGTCATCCCATTGGCGAGGCGCGGACAGGCGCCTGCTGAAGGCCGTCGATGAGCTGGCTGCCGGAAGTGCGCTGAACGATACGACCTGGGATGGACTGCGGCTCGGGCTGAGCGTTGCCCAGTGCATGGATGTCGCGGCGACGGTGGCGTTCTACCGCCTGGCGGCCTGGCTGCTGAACGCTTGCGGGACTCCGCTCGAGGACGGGCAGCAGGGCATCGACATGAGTGCGACGGATCCGGAAGAACGGCTCGAGGAGAACGCCTATGCGGGAGAACCGCGAATCCTGCCCGTGCCGCCTGAGGACTGGCCGCCGGCCCTGTTGGAGGAGACGGCGAAATGGCCGGGCCTCTTGGCTAGGCCGGAATTGCGTAACGCTGGGGTCTACGCAACCTTCGCCAACCATCCCGCCCTGTTCCAGGCCATCGGCGGGCCGGCCGTGCACATCCTGCACGGGAACAGCCTGCCGGACCGGGCCAGGGAGGTGGCCATCATCCGTGCCTGTGCCCGGGCGCGCGGCGCCTACCCGTATCGCCAGCATGTCGGGATCGGCCGCAGAGTGGGCGTAACGGATTCGGAGATTGCCGCGCTTGGTCAACCGCAGCCGACTGGGGTCGGCGAAGAGGCTCGGATCCTGGTGGACATTGTGGACGGGCTGTATCTTGACAACGTTCTTGACGACGGAGTGTGGGCACGCGCGCAAGCCGTGTTTTCGAACGACCAGATCATGGATGCGATCCTGATCTGTGGATTCTACGGTCTGATCTCAGCCGTTCTGAACGTTGCCAGGACACCCCTGGAGCCGGGCAGCGACAGCCTGCCGGAGCATTTCATCGAGCAAGCATAGGGTCCCGGCACCGTTTGGTGCCGGGACAGGTCCGACTGTATGCAGTGCCGTGACCGGAGGGTGCGGGTCGCGGCCTACTGCCCCCAACGCCAATTGGCGGTGACGCCGAAGCTGCGCGGCGCGCCGTATACCCACACGCCCCAGCCCAGGGCGACGGGATCGGTCAGCGTATCCGTCACCCAGACCTCGTCGTTCAGGTTCTTGGCCCAGGCGCCGATGTCCCAGTTGCCGTTCGGGGAAACATAGGTGATCCGGGCATTGATCATGTCCTGGTTGACCTTCAACGGGATCAGGTTGACCGCTTCCTTGAAATGGTCTCCCATGTAGTAGTAGTCGGCGAACAGGCGCAGGTGGCCGCCGTTGGTCAGCGGTATCGTGTAGGTGACTGCTGCGTTGAACGTCTGCTCCGGGGAGTTGGGGAGCTTGCGTGGCGAAACCCCGCGCGCGCCGTCGAAGTTGGGCCTCGGATCGTTGTTCTGGGTGTCCAGGACGCTCACGCCGAGCTTGATGTCCAGGGCATCCACCGGCCGCAGGTGAATGTCGGCCTCGAACCCTTCGACATCGGCTTCCGCCAGGTTGTCCAGCGACGTGAAGACGACGCCGTTGTAGACTCGTGCCGTGGCTGCTTGCAGACCGTCGTAGTCATAGGTGAACGCGGCGGCGTTGAACACAGCGCGGCCGTTGGCGAGGGTCGACTTCAGGCCGATCTCGAAGGCGGTGACCTCTTCCTCGTAGAACGGCAGGTACTGCAAGGGGTTGAGGTTGAAACCGCCGTTGAAACCGCCTGGCTTATAGCCCGTGGCGACGCTGCCGTAGACCATGATGTTGTCGTTGGGTATGAAGTCCAGCGCGACCCGCCAGGTGAATGCGGTGTCGTCCAGCTTGCCGTCCAGTTCCTCGATCGAGCCGTCGGGGGCGACGATGGTTCTGGGCAGCATGTTCGAAAGGATGACCGGCCCCGAGGGTGGAATGTAGAGGTTCACGCTCTGCTGGAAAGTCACGTCGTCCCTCACCACGCGGCCCCCGGCGCTAATGCGGAATTTCTCGCCCAGGTCCAGGGTGAACTGGCCGTAGCCCGCCAGGTTCTCCCGGTCCTGTTCGTAGGTCAGGTCGATCCGCCAGCCATTGAGATAGTCCTCCACGTAACCGATCCGTCCGGGCAGTTCGGCAACTTCGTCCCTGCCGTAGTTGGCGCCGACGATCCAGTTGAACGGGCCGTCGTAGTTGGAGGTCAACCGCACTTCCTGGGAGAAGGCCCAGATCTGGCTGGTGAAGAGGAAGTCCACGTACAACGACGGGGTGCCGTCGGATTCCTTGGGCTGCCACCGGTCGTACTCCTGGTAGCTGGTCACCGAAAGCAGGCTGATGTCGCCGAAGTCCTTCTCGATGGTGATCGTCCCGCCCCAGTTGTCGTTCTTCAGCGTCTCGTCCTCGTTGATGAAGGTCGAGGGGTCGTTGGTGTAGTCGCCGGCGTAGGGGTCGCCGTCGGTATCGCTGTAGCCGTCGAAGCTGACGCAGGTGTTCGGGTCCAGGCGCCCTTCCAGGAAGGCCTGGCACAACTGGCCGATGTTGCCCTTTTCCCGGTAGCCGACGTGCTGGAAGTAGACCGGCTGCGACCGGTCCCGGCTGCCGAACAGCTTGAAGTTGACGCTGAAATCGTCGGAGGGTTCCCACATCAGTTGCACACGGCCGGAGAGAATGTCCACCTCGCCGACGTCATTGCCGGTGGTCCGGTTGTAGACCCAGCCTTCGCTCTGCCGTACGGACATCAGGCTGATGCGCCCGGAAAGGGTATCGCCGATCGGCCCGCCCATGGCGGCCTGCACTTCGGAGCGGTCCCAGCGGCCGTAGCTGACGCGCGCATAGCCGTCTGCCTCGCGGCTTGGCTTGCGGGTGAAATAGCTGACCGCGCCGCCGTTGGTGTTGCGCCCGAAAACGTCGCCCTGGGGCCACTTGATCATCTCCACGCGCTCGATGTCGAACCGGTGCGCGCCCATGACCGCCATGGAGGTCTGGAACACCTCGTCGACGAACAGGCCGACGCTCGGCGTGTCGCTGGCCTGGAAGCTGTTCATGCCGACGCCGCGGATAGTGTAGACGGGCATGGAATTGCCCCATACGTACTTGATATCCAGGTTCGGCGACTGGTTGGCCACCTGGGTGATGTCCGTCCACCCGAGATCGTCGAGATCTTCCTGGGTGAAGGCATTCATCGAGATATGCACGTCCTGAATGCTCTGTGCGCGCTTCTGGGCGGTGACGAGTATTTCCTCGATGGCCCCGTCGCTCTCCTCGGCAATCACAATACCGGCTCCCGCCAACAGCCACGCGGCGAGCGTGGCCCCGACGACATGTATGCATTTTCTGATCATGGGCTCTCCCTTCGTAGACGAATCAAAAATAGCCGCCGCGCCGGATGATAACCGACGCGTGGTGCGGAAGAGAAAAAGGATAACACATGGTATTTGATTGGTGCCTGTCAGCGGTTTCGGGAAGCTTCGCCCCATGCCGCTGCCCGATCCAGGCTGGCGCGATACGGTTTGATCCCCAGCGCCAGGCTCACTGCCGCCAACGACAGGGTGATGGAGAACACGATCGACAGCGAGTACCGCAGGTCGTTCTCGTCGCGGAACACGTAATCGGTCACCACCGCTACCGATGTCGCCCCGAAGGCGATGGCTGAGAAGGTCGATACCACGAAGAACACCGCGACGACCTGTGCCCGCATCTGGTTGGGGGTGATCAGATTGATCGCCACAGGCGACAGGCCCTGTTGCAGGGACAGTGTGAGTACCGCAAGGCCGAGCATGGGGATGGCGAGGTCCGCAGCGGGCACCAGCGGCGTGATCGCCATGAACGGCATGGCAATGGCGAAGAACGCGGCCAGCGACCGCATCGCCGCGTCCCTGTAGCCCCGGGCGGTGAGCCAGTCGCAGAACCAGCCGCCGGCATAGGCGCCTGCGGTACCGAGCAGCATCAGTTGCGTACCGAACACGATGCCCGCGTCGCTGATGTCCCAGCCATGGCTGCGGCGGAGGAACTCCGGTACCCAGAAAAGGAACCCGTAGATGGCCATGCCGCCCGTGGCGTAACCGAAGAAGATGGAACCGAAGGTCCCCCGGTTGAGCCACAGGAATGCAGCCACCTCGCGCACGGGAATGCTCTTTTCCCGGGCCTCTACGAGGTTCCGGCGGACGGGCTCGCGCACCGTGAACCTCATCAGCAGTACCATCAGCAACCCCGGAATCGCCACCACCATGAAGGTGAGTTGCCAGGGCGCGAGCAAACCGACCATCGGCAATTCGACAGGTCCGGTAGCGGAGATCGCGCGAATCGCCGCTCCTCCGAGCACCAGCGCCAGCCCGGCGCCCAGGTACACGCCGACGGCGTACAGTCCGATGGCGCGGCCGAGAATCGCCTTGGGAAAGTAGTCGGCGATCATCGAGTAGGCGGCCGGCGTCAGGGTCGCTTCCCCGACGCCGACGCCGATTCGCGCCAGGAAGAGTTGCCAGAAGTTCCTGGCCAGCCCGCAGGCGGCGGTGGCCAGGCTCCACAGGAAGATGCCGGTCGCGATGATCGTGCGCCGGCTGTAGCGGTCGGAGAGGCGCGCGATCGGCACGCCCATGGCCACATAGAAGATGGCGAACGCGAAACCCATCAGCAGGCTGATCTGCGTGTCGCTGATCGCCAGGTCGGCGCGAATGGGCTGCACCAGCAGCGTGATCACCTGGCGGTCGATGAACGACACCACCTGGGCGAGCATCAGGATGACGACGACGTACCAAGCATAGACCAGCCGGCGCCGCGCCGCTTTCGGTTCGGCAGTGGACGGCGTCCCTGGGCCTGGTGCCGGATCGATGAGCGCTATCTCCCTGGTGGTCGGGGCCGTCCGGGACGATGCCGGCCGTTCATTGGCGCAGTCACGGCCGGGCTTGGGAACCCCGGGTCACAGCGCATGGCGGCAGCCGGGCAGTGCCGCCGGGCCGCCGCTCGATCGGGTGGTTTTACCGGGCCCGGTTTACTGGCCCCAGCGCCAGTTGACCGTCGCGCCGAAGCTGCGCGGCGCACCGTACACGATGGCGCCCCAGCCGAGCGACGCCGGCCCGTTCAGCGTGTCCGCGATCCAGGCTTCGTCGGTGATGTTCCGGCCCCAGACGGCGACGTCCCAGTTGCCGCCGGGCGAGACATAGGTGATCCGGCCGTTCAACTGATCCTGGTTGACTTCCAGCGGTATGATGTTGACGACCTCCTTGAAGTGATCCCCCTGATAGTAGTAGTCGCCGAACAGGCGGATCATTGCGCCGTTGGCGAGGGGTATTTCATAGGAGACCGCGGCACTGAACGTCTGTTTGGGCGAGTCGGCGAGCCTGCGCGGCGAATCGCCGGTCGCCCCGTCGAAGTTGGACCTCGGATCGTTGTTCCTGGTATCCAGCAAACTGAACCCCAGCTTGATGTCCAGTGCGTCCACGGGACGCCAGTGAATGTCCGCCTCGAACCCTTCGACATCGGCTTCCGCCAGGTTGTCCAGCGAGTTGAACACGATGCCCTGATGGGTCCGCGGGGTGGCTGCCTGCATCTGGTCGTAGTCATAGGTAAACGCGGCGGCGTTGAAGATTGCCCGGCCGTTCGCGAACGATGATTTCAGGCCAAGCTCCATCGCCATGACTTTTTCGTGTATGAACGGCAGGTACTGCAGGGAATTGAGCGTGAATCCGGCGTTGAATCCCCCGGGCTTGTAACCCGTGGCGACACTGCCGTAAACCATGAGGTTGTCGTTGGGAGCGTAGTCCAGGGCAACGCGCCAGGTAACGGCGGTGTCGTCCAGTTTGCCGTCGAGGTCCTCGATGCTTCCGTCCGGGTTCACTCTTGTTGTCGGAAGCGAGTTGGTGAGCACGAGGTTCCAGGCCGGAATCGCGAACGTGACATCCTGAGTGAAGGTGACATCGTCCCGCAGCACACGGCCCCCGGCGCTCAACCGCCACTGTTCGCCGAAGTTCACGGTGAACTGGCCGTAGGCGGCAATGTTCTCCCGGTCCTGCGAGTAGGTCAGTTCCCCCCGGCCGGGAAGTACGGGCAAGTCATCGAAGTACGCGATGCGGCCGGGCAGTTCGGCAACTTCGTCCCTGCCGTAGTTGGCGCCCACGATCCAGTTGAATGGGCCGTCGTATTGAGAGGTCAGGCGCACTTCCTGCGAAAAGGCCCAGATCTCGCTGGTAAACAGGAGGTCCACGTACAGCGCGGGCGTGCCGTCGGATTCCTTGGGCTGCCACCGGTCGTACTCCTGGTAACTGGTTACCGACAGCAGGCTCATGTTGCCGAAGTCCTTCTCGATCGTGAGCGTACCGCCGAAATTGTCGTTCTTCAGTGTCTCGTCTTCGTTGATGACCGTTGTGGGGTCTTCGGTGTAGTCGCCGGCGTAGGGGTCGCCATCGGTGTCGCTGTAGCCGTTGAAGTCGACGCAGGTCGCCGGATCCAGGCGATCTTCCAGAAAAGCCTGGCACAAGTCGCCGCCCGGGCCGAAATTGTTGATGTCGCGATAGCCGACGTGCTGGAAATAGACCGGCTGCGACCGGTCCCGGCTGCCGAAGACCTTGACGTTGACGCTCCAGTCATCGGCGGGTTCCCACAGCAGTTGCGCCCGGGCCGACAGTATGTCCACCTCGCCCACACCGTTTCCTGTGGTCCGGTTGTAGACCCAGCCGTCGCCCTGTTGTACCGACATCAGGCTGATGCGTCCGGAGACGGTCTCGCCCAGCGGCCCGCCCACCGCTGCCTGCACTTCGGACCGGTCCCAGCGGCCGTAGCTGGCGCGTGCGTAACCGTTTGCCTCGCGGCTGGGCTTGCGGGTGAAATAGCTCACGGCGCCGCCGTTGGTGTTGCGGCCGAAAACGTCTCCCTGCGGCCCCTTGATGACCTCCAGGCGTTCGATGTCGAACAGGTGGGCGCCCATCACGGCCATGGAGGTCTGGAACACCTCGTCTATGAACAGGCCCACACTGGGTGTATCGCTGGCCTGAAAGCTCTGCATGCCGACGCCGCGGATCGTGTAGACGGGCATCGAATTGCCCCAGCGGTACCTGATTTCGAGGTTGGGCGATTGGTTTGCGAGCTGGGTGATGTCCGTCCAGCCGAGTTCCTTGATGTCTTCGGGGCCAAACGCATTCATGGAGATGTGCACGTCCTGGATGCTCTGGGCGCGTTTCTTGGCGGTGACGATGATTTCCTCGATCGCCCCGCCGGAAACCCGGGCGTCCTGGGTGGCTGCTAATCCGGCTGGACCGAACAGGGTGGCCGCTGCCGCGGCAAAGACGAGTTGCAGGCTTCGAGTGGTCATTGGTCCTCCCCGACAATGAAATCCATACCTGACAGCGCTGAATCCGGTTCGCGTTGCCAGGTTTCCCGGGGGAGGACCGGCAGATCATAGCACAGGGCGAGGCAGGGACGGCTTGCTGCCAAAGGCCTTCCCGGCACGGCGGGCGTACTCAGGGCGTGTACCAGATGGGCGAGGTGTAGGCGCGGTCCTGCACCGTTGTCGGAATGTGGTCGGGCAGGTCGATATTGAAAAAATTCGCGTCGTATGCTGTCCAGCGCGGAGTGGGTATCTCGATCACCCGGGCATAGTAGAACGCGTGCTCTCCCGGATCGAAATCGGGGTCGGTCCAGACCGCCGCGAGGACGGGAGCGCCGATGGTATTGACATAGCTTGCCTCTCCCACGTTCACCGTCGATCCTACCGGTGCGGCCCTGTCGGTTTCCGGATCCACGTCACGCCCGTCGGAGAGCGCCACGTCGTAGACTTTTTCGTGGCCGTTGCCGGCGGCGTCCAGCCACCCCTTGACGATCTGGATGCGGTCGAGGTTTGCCGCGTCCGGGTCCTTGGCGGCGGCGGCTATGAACACCGGCGCGCGACCCTCCGGCGCCGCTGCCAGATCCCCTCCCATGGGGACGCCCTCGCCATAGGCGATGTCGAGGTAGGCGGGCTTGTGGATGTCGCCCGGTTCGTAGTCCCAACCGCCGAAGAATCGTACTGCTATGCGCGTACCTGTGGTTGCGTACACCTCGCGCCGCTTCAGGGCCGCGAAAAGCTCTTCGCGGGTGTTCTCGCGCGCCCAGATCGCAGTGTACCCCGAGGCGGAGAGTTTCCAGTTCTCCCACATGCGGTTGGCCCCCATGGCGGTCTCGATCCGCTTTGCGTCCGGCTCCGCTTCCGGATACTTGCCGAAGTAGTTGTCCTCGGCGGCCGTGGCCAGCGAGGTGTGGCTGTCGGTGCTGCCGATCATGCCGAACTTGAAGGGGTTTACGCCCAGATCCGCGGCGTACTCAAGGCCCAGCTTCAGGGCGCTCCGGGCGTATTCGTGGGGCAGCATCCAGTCTTCCTTGGCGGCGCTCTGCAGGATGTTGTCCCAGTCCCAGGTCTCGAAGTCGGCGAATTCATCGTTGGGGGACAGGACGGGATGTGCCTCGCCGTCGCCCTTGAACTGGGTGACCTCGACGATGGGCTCCCAGCGGGAGCGCAGTTCGGCATAGGCCCGGTCGATGGGGCGGCCGTCCACCGACCTGGCGGGGAACATCATGCCGTTGGAGAGATTGCCGTTGTGTGGAATGGCGATCACCTGACCGCCGGTCTCCGCTTCGTAGCGGGCGAGCGCCTGCCAGAGGTCCCGGGGGTCGAGGCTGTCCTGCGCGGAGAACGGCGGCAGTCGGCCGGCCTTGTCCGCGCCGTCCCGGTAGACGACCACGCGGTGCAGGTTGTTGCCGTCGATCATGGAGGTCCACTCGTAACCGATCAGCGTCGTGAAACGGCCTGGATCGTTGAAATCATCGGCCGTCTCCGCCACGTCCTGCCAGATCAGCTTGCGGGTGCCGTACGGAAAGGGGGGATAGTTTCCAGGATCGGTCCTGGTGCCCAGGATTGCGTTGATCGTCCTTTCCATGTCGCCGTCGACAAAGATCTGCGACCACCTCTTCCGGGCCACGTCGGTATCCACAACGATGGGATCGCCCGCGTTGAAACGATAAAAGCCGCCGAGATACTCGCCGTGGTCGGCGACCACGAGAAAATCGAGTGGCCGGCGCAGTCGCGCCCGCATCCCGTTGTGCGCGGTGAGTTCCTCGCCGCGGGCGAAGCGGTACGCATCCGCGGGGCTGAAGTTGGTGTTGCCGAGGGTATAGGCGTCCGAGGAGTTCCGGGTGTGCACGTGGGTATCGCCCCAGTACAGGTTGAACGGGTAGTTCTTGCCCACGGGTGTGGAGTACCGGGCGTCGGCAAATGCCGTCGCCGCGGCCAGGCCGGCGAAAACTGCCGCACACCGCCAGGTGTTTCCCGCCCATCGACTTGCCTTTCCGATCACGCTGCCCCCCGAATCGCGCGATTGCGATGACTTTGAAGATTGCGGTCGGCATATGCAACCGGTTCGTCCAGGCGGCCGATGGATTCGCGCGGCCGTGCACCGGGAGTGTCCATACGGCGGGCGAAGCGCTGCTGCTGCATCGAGGTTGCGGACTCTTTGGGGGACCGGCGGTTCCTGCGCATGCGGTCGATCGTACGAATTGCGCCGGCCTGCCCCCGCCAGTATCGTTGCCGGCGACCTTCCCGGTTCCCGATTTCATGCACACCGCCAACGGGGCAGACACATCCAAACGCTATACCGTCGTCGGCATGTGCTTCGCTGCCGCCTTCGTCTGCTACATCGACCGGGTGAACATATCGGTCGCCGCCATCGCCATGCAGTCGGAATTCGGCTGGACGGAGACCACCAAGGGCCTGGTGCTGTCGTCGTTCTTCGTCGGCTACATGCTCGCCATGGGGGTCGCCGGCTGGCTCGCCGACCGCTTCGGCGGCAAGCTGGTGCTGGGGCTTGCGGTGGTGTGGTGGTCGCTGCTCACGGTGCTGACCCCCTGGGCGGCCTATGCGTCCTTCGCCATGCTCATCGCCGCGCGGGTTGCCCTGGGGCTGGGCGAAGCGGCCACCTTTCCGGCCAGCTACGGCATGTTCAGCCGCTGGGTGCCGGTGGACGAGCGGGCCCGTTCGATCTCGCTTCTGGCCAGCGGCATACCCATCGGCACGCTGTTCGCGCTGGTCACCACCGGCTGGATCGTGGAAAACTACGGCTGGCCGGCGGTGTTCTACTGGTTCGGGGCAGTCGGGCTGGTCTGGGCGGCAATCTGGTTCCGCGTGATACACGATGACCCGGCAGCGCATCCGCGCATTTCCAGCGCCGAGCTCGACCGCATCGGCGTTGAGACGGGCGAACCCCGGGAGCGGGTGGCGTTTCCCTGGCGGGCCTTCCTGAAACTGCCCGCGTTCTGGGCGTTGCTGGTCAATCACTTCTGCAGCAATGTGCTGCTCTACGTCGCGCTCGCCTGGCTGCCGAGCTACTTCCGCGACGTGCAGGGCCTGAGCCTCACCGGCGCGGGGCTCTACTCCGCGGCGCCCTGGCTCAGCATGTTCGTGGTGACCAACATCGCCGGCTGGATTGCCGATCACCTGCAAAGCCGGGGCTGGAGCGTTCTCGCGGTGCGCAAGACCATGCAGACCGTCGGCCTCCTGGGCGGTGCCGTGTTCCTGCTCCTGCTCCGGGAAGCGGATTCGGCGAACGTCGCCGTACTGCTGATGTGCGGCGCCCTGGGGATTGCCTCGTTCTGCATCTCCGGGTTCGGGACGAACCACCTGGACATCGCGCCGAAACACGCGGGCGTGCTGATGGGCATCACCAACACGATGGGCACCGTCCCGGGTGTGGTCGGGGTGGCGCTGACCGGTTGGCTGGTGGACACGACCGGATCCTATGACTCGGTGTTCGTGATGGTCGCCTCCGTCAACCTGGTGGGCACGGTGGTCTGGCTGCTGTTCGCGAAGGGCGAAAAGCTCGTCGATTGAGACCGGCGCGGTTTATCGGGTCACAGACGCCAACGGGTCCGAACGTACGATCGACGCCAACAGGAAACAGCAATGTCGACACAGGAAACCCTCTATCAGGAGCACGATGGCATCGCCATCATTTCCATCAACCGTCCCGAGAAAAAGAACACGCTCACCAACAGTGTGATCCAGGGCATCGAGGACGGCATCGACCGGGCAAGCCGTGCGAAGGATGTAGCTGCCGTCGTGCTGCGAGGCATCGGCGATACCCTTACCGCGGGATACGACCTGACCGCCAATCGGGACGACTGGGAAACGCCCAACGGCGCGCCGGACATCGAGGCACGCGAAGGCGCCCTGCACCCGTTCGCCGTCGACTTCGGCCAGCAGCTTATGCAGGTTGCCAATCGCCCCGAGGACGGAATCCGCGTCGATGTCCGCCAGCGCCTCTTCCGGGGGAGTGAACACATCGAGCCGCGATTCGCGGAGCCAGTTCGTGAGTTCGTCGCTCGTCATCCACTGCGCCTGGTTGAGGGCGTTGCTGCCCAGCCTGCGCGAGTTGACACCGTAGAACGCCGAGGGCTGGTGCAGGCGGACGAACGGATAGGCATCGTTCCAGTGGCCGCCGGGTTGATGGCGGCACCGGCCGCGGAGCGCGTGCACTGGAACCCGCCAAACCCTTTCAACCCGTGAACCCGGGGCCGGTCTTTTTGAGTTTCCGATGCATCGACAGTCGCACCGGCGGGCCCGGTCCTGCGTTGCCTCCCCAGATGGCCCTGCGTAAGCTTGCCGCAAAACGAAGGCACTCGGACGGAGGAACCCATGGCCGAACCGGTCGTCAATCTCGACCCCGACAGCATGACGCGCTCGCCGGGCCTGACCTATCAGGACCTGCTCGACCAGGACACCCGCGAGGTGCCCGAGGTGCTGCGGGTACAGTCGCCCAGGTTCCTGGGCGATGCGGACGTGCCCGCGGCGCGATACACCAGCGCCGCCTGGCACGACCTTGAGGTGGAGCGGCTCTGGAAGCGCGTCTGGCAGATGGCCTGCCGGGAGGAGGACATTCCGGAACCGGGCGATCACATCCGCTACGACATCGTGGGCATGTCGTTCATCGTGCTGCGCACGCAATCGGGCGGCATCAGGTGCTATCCCAACGCCTGCCTGCACCGGGGCCGCATGCTCAAGGAGTTCGACGGCCACGCCTCGGAGCTGCGCTGCCCGTTCCACGGTTTCTGCTGGAGCCTGGACGGCAAGCTCATCGACATTCCGGCCCGCTGGGATTTCCCCCACGTCAGGGACGAGGCGTTCTCGCTGCCGGAGATTCCGGTCGCCACCTGGTCCGGCTGGGTGTTCATCAATCCGGACCAGGACTGCGCGCCCTTCGACGATTTCATCCGCGACCTGGCCTGGCAGTTCCGGCGCTGGGACATGAGCAGGCTCTACAAGCAGGCCCACGTGGCGAAGATCATGCCGGCCAACTGGAAGATCGTGCAGGAGGCCTTCTGCGAGGCCTACCACGTCAACGGCACCCATCCCCAGGTGCTGAAGAGCCTGGGCTGCGTGAACAGCCAGGTGGACGTGTGGGAAAACTGCGCCAGGGTGATCACGCCGTCCCTTACACCTAGCCCGCTGCTCGACTACGAAGTGACCGATGCCGATGTCGTGCGCGCCATGCTCGACATTCCGGAGGGGCAGCCGGCGCCGGAGCTTCCCGACGGCATGACGCCCCGGGCCTGGAGCGCCGCCATGAGCCGGGAGTCCCTGCGCGCCGAAGCCGGCGACCTTGTCGATTTGTACTGCGATGCGGAAATGGTGGACAACCTCGATTACACGCTGTTTCCCAATTTCCACCCCTGGGGCGCGTTCAACCGCATAACCTACCGCTTCCGCCCGAACGGCAACGACCACCGCTCGGCCATCATGGAGTGCATGATGATGGCCCCCTTTCAGGGCGAGCGGCCGCCGCCGGCGCCGGTCCGCTGGCTGGAGCCGGACGAGCCCTGGTCGGCGGCGCTCGGCTTCCTCGGCCGGGTATTCGACCAGGACGCCTTCAACATGCCCAAGGTGCAACTGGGCCTGGAAGCGACCTACAAGCCCGGGGTAACGCTGGCCAACTACCAGGAATCCAAGGTGCGCTGGTTGCACCACAAGCTCACCGAATGGGTGGAGCAGGGCGCATGAGCGCGTCCGGCGGACCCAGCATCCGGCATCCCTTCAGCGGCGCGATCTATGCGTTGCAGGGAGACGGCAACGTGCGGATTTCGGGCGACCGGGGCGAGGGTGTCTTTCGTCCCGACGGGCGCTGGGTGTCCGGAGAATTGCGTGAGGCGGACCCGCAGATGTGCGTGTGGATATCCAACCAGAGCCCACCGGCGGACCAACTCGAATCCACTATTGTGGTGACGCAGGAAGGCGCGCGGGAGGATTGAACCGGCCGCTACGGCCAGCCCGCACGCGTACCGCGGCCACGGACCGCCGCCGCTCACCAGGCCATCGCGCGTCGCCTTCGCTCGCGGCGCTTTAACGCCGTCGTCTTGTTGGCTATGGGCAGACCCTGACAATTGGGGTCAGAGCAAAAACAACGATCGAACAATTGCGGTCAGAGAAAAAATTGTCAGACAGAACAATTGGGGTCCAACAATTGGGTTCAGAGCAAAAGCTGGTCAGACAGTGTTCACTCTGGCCCCATTTGAGATGGTGGTGAGACGGTTTTTACTCTGACCCCAATTGTTGAATTCAGCTTTCCTCCGGCAATGCGAACACCAGCAGCGCGTTGCCCGGCTCGTGGAAATACAACCCGTAACCCGAGTTCACGACCAGGTGCCCATCGCCCACGGCCGGCCCGCCGCCGCTCATTCCGCCGCCCCGGGCGATGAGGCCGTTTACCGCATCGACCGGCACGGTGGTGTCGAAATCCCAGAGCACGGATCCGTCTGCGGCGGCATAGGCCCGGATGTGCCCGTCGAGGTGGCCGGCGAATACGATGCCGGGCATGGCGGTGACCGCGGCGGAGACGCCCGGGTCGCAGAACGGCCGGTCGCCGCCGCAGAGGTTCTCCTGTACATGGCGCCACAGTATTTCGCCGGATGACGGGTCCAGGGCGTGCACGCCGGGGCGTGCCAGGTTCGCGTCGAGGTATTCGCCAGCCCGGGTATTGTTCATGTCGTTGATGGGTACGTAGAGCACACCGTCGCCCGCGGCCATGCCGAAATGCACACCGCCCTGGCTGCTGCCGCGCCCCACCCGGGTTGACCAGACAAGCGCGCCTTCGCGGTCGGGGTCCAGGCCGAAAACCCTGCCGTCCTTGCTGCCGGCGGCCAGCACCGAGCCGCCTTCGCTGTCGACCAGCACCATGCTCGCCCCGTAGTCGACATCGGGCCCGTCCTCCTCGGGGCAGTTGGGATTCTCCGCCATCATGCAGGCGACGTTCCAGGCATCGCGGGGGGTGGTCTGGCGCCGCCAGGCGCGTTCGCCGGTGTCGAGATCGATGGCGATGATTGCATCGCTGTTGCCGTCGGCGGGGGAGGAATAGTTCTCGCCGGTGCCGAAATAGACGAGGTTGCGGCGGTAGTCGACCGCGGGGCTGTTCCATACCGGTGCGCCGGAAGGGGCCAGTACTCGAGTTCCGGCACTGGTGATGGCGACCTCGGCCGGCGGCGTTGGGATGGACGAATGCGACCAGATCACCTCGCCGGTGGTCGGGTCGACGGCCACGACCTTTCCCTGAAAGCTGCAGCACTCGTAGTCGGGCCTGGCGGCCGAGACCACTTCCAGGGAAGAAATGGGCACCAGCAGCCGATTTCCGGCGAGGGCGGGGGTTCCGGTAATGGTCGCGTCGGGGTGGTCGTCCGCCTTGATCGACCAGAGCAGCTCGCCAGTGAGTGCATTGAGGGCGTAGAGCCTGGCCAGAATGTCGCCGAAGAGGGCCATGGGAATGCCGTCATCGGCGTCGGCATCTTTCAATACGATGCCGGTGCGCACTTCCGCTGAAGCCTGGAACGACCAGCGCTCGCAGCCGCTCTCCAGGTCGAAGGCATAGACGGCGCCGTCCTGGCTGCCGACGAAGACGGCGCCCATGGCGATGGCGGGCTGTGACCGAGCCCGGAGCGAATTGGGGTAGGCGAAGGCCCACTTGAGTTCGAGGTTCGGCACATCGCCCGCGCTGAATCCCGCCGTGTCGGTATCGACGAAGCGCCGCGTGTCGTGACCCCAGCCGACCTTGGGTACGGTTTCCGAACGGTCGAACTCGGCGGCTGCGCCCGTACAGGCCGGCGCATGGGCCCCGGCGATGACGGCATCGAGCCGCGCGCGGGTGATGTACTCGGCGATTTGCGTCCGCTGCTCGTCGGTAAGGTGCGCAGACTGGGGCTGCATGATTCCGTCCGTCATGGAAGCGTAGACGGACTGGGGCGTGAGCATTTCCAGAAAATTCAGCGTTGGCGACCGGCTCACTCCGCCTTCGTGACAGGCGGCGCAATGTTGCGCATACAGCGGCGCGCCGGGCATTTCCTCCCGTGGGCCGAGATCCTCGCTGGTAGCCTGGAACTGGTCGGTCGAATCGAGAATTGTCGGGTTTTCGGGCTCGCCCGCCGGCTGCCCCGCCAGCGAGTCCCGGCTTGCGGAAGGAATTGCAGGGTCCGGAGAATCGGATGAAGGCCCGCAGCCGGTTGCACACAAAATGAGCACGGCAAGAATCGGCAGGGAAAACTTGTACATGAGTGAAAACTCGACATCGGGGGAAGCGACAGTTTAATTGAGCCGGGGCGGTTTTCGCGTCCGCTCGTACTGAAGTCGGCGGCAAAACCACCTATCCTTGCCGGCTTTGCCGTGCGAACGGCTGATCGGGGCGGGTGTTGATTACAGAGCAAGGCACCGGGGCGCAACCCGGCGGGGCCAGGTATGCCTGGTACGTGGTGGTGGTGCTCATGTTCACCTATACGGTGGCGTTCATCGACCGCCAGATACTGAGCCTGCTCGTACAGCCCATCCGCCATGACCTGGGCCTGAACGACACCCAGATCGGGCTCCTGGGCGGGTTCGCCTTCGCCGTTTTCTACACGGTGCTCGGCGTGCCGATCGCGCGGCTGGCGGATCGGGTGAATCGCCGTTACCTGATCGCCGCCGGGGTCGCGCTGTGGAGCCTGATGACGGCGGCTTGCGGGCTGAGCAAAACGTACTGGCAGCTCTTCGTGATGCGTGTGGGCGTCGGGGTCGGGGAAGCGACCCTGTCGCCGGCAGCCTATTCGATGATCGCCGACTACTTTCCGCCCCACAAGCTGGCGCGGGCGATCAGCGTATACACCATGGGGCTGTACGGGGGTGCGGGGCTCGCGCTGCTGGTCGGCAGCGCCGTGGTGGCGCTGGTCAGCGGCACGGAATCGGTCACGGTTCCCGTCATCGGCGAGTGGCGCCCCTGGCAACTCACGTTCTTTATCGTCGCCATGCCCGGCATTTTGGTGCTGGCGCTCTTGGCGACGGTTCGGGAACCCGAACGGCGGGAGTTCTCGCACCAGGCCGCCGCCGAGGCCCGGGATCGGAAGTCGGCTGAATGGCGGGAACTGATCCGTTTCTTCCGGTCCGACCGCCGCATCTGGCTTGCGCACTTCGGCGGTTTCATGGCACTCGGCACAGTGATAACGGCCTACCTGTTCTGGGTTCCGGAGTTCCTGCGGCGAAACCACGGGTTCGACATCGCCGAAGCCGGATTGATCTATGGCCTGGCGCTGGTGCTGCTGGGCACCAGCGGGCCCTATGCCGGCGGATGGCTGGCCGAACGGCTGGCGGTCGCGGGCCGTCGCGATGCCGAATGGCGCGCGGCGATCTACTGCGGGGCGGGCATGATTCCGCTCAGCGTGATCACGCCGCTGGTGGCCGACCCGGCCCTGGCGGTGGTCTTGCTGGCGGCCGCGACCTTCGTGCTGGCCATGCCGCAGGGGCTGGCGCCCACCATCATCCAGTTGATCGCGCCCAATCGCCTGCGCGCCCAGGTGACCGCCATATTCATCCTCATCGCGGTGCTTGCCGGCTACACCGGAGGGCCGACGTTCGTTGCCATGCTCAACGACTTCGTGTTTCGCGATGAGAACGCGCTGCGTTACTCTCTCGCCATTGTGAGCGGCGTGCTCACTCCGATCGGGGTGTTGACGTTGCTTTGGGGACTGAGGCCGTACCGAGAGCTACGGGCTGCCGCTGAGGACGCCGACGCTACCGGCACCGGCGGGCGTTGAGCGAAGGAAACCCGGGATGGACAACGAACACACGACACAGGCCAGGCCATACCTTGGCGTTGACGTGGGCGGCACGTTCACCGACCTGGCCTTCTACGACGAGGGCGGGGAACTCACCTGCATCAAGGTGGCGAGCACGCCCGCGACCCCCGGCTTGAGCACCCTGCAGGGCGTCGACGAACTGCGGCGGCTCTCATCCTGCACGGATGCCGCCTGGTCGGAGATGAGCCACACGCACAGCAACACGGTGGCGGTTAACTGCCTGATCGAGCGGACGGGGGCAAGACTCGGGCTGCTGGTGACGGCGGGATTCCGGGATACCCTGGAGATCGGGCGCATGACGGTACCCGAACCGGCCCGGTACGATTCGCGCCGGCCCGTACCGCTGGTGCCGCGCCGCCGGGTTGCCGGGGTGGAGGAGCGCATCGATGCCGAAGGCCGCGTCGTCAGGCCGCTGGATGAGGATTCGACGGTTGCCGCCGCCGCGCGCCTTAAGAAACTCGGGTGCGAGATCCTGGTGATCTGTTTCCTGCACAGCTACAAGAATCCGGCCCACGAGCGGGAGGCCCGGGCCGTCATCGAGCGCCGGTTCCCCGGCCTGGCCGTGGAGATCTCTTCGGACGTGTGGCCGCAGGCCCGGGAGTTCGAGCGGGCCACGCTCGCGCTGGTGAATGCGCACATTCGCCCGGCCGTGGAACGGCAGGCGAAACTGCTGGTGGGCGGCATGGCGGAGCGCGGCGTCGGCACGCCGGCGCGCGGCTCGCGTTCCAACGGCGGCATGGAACTGCTGGCCACCATGGCCGAACGGCCGGTGACGGCGCTCCTGTCCGGGCCCGCCGCCGGCGTCGCCGGGGCGGCGGCAGCGGCGGCGGATGCCGGTTGGGCCGCGGCGAATCTCATGACGCTCGATGTGGGCGGCACCAGCGCCGACATCGGCGTCGTTCGAGCCGGCCGGCCGGTGCTGAGTGCGGAGGAGCGGGTCGCGGACTTCCCGATCCTGGTGCCCACGGTGGCGGTGTCCGCAATCGGGGCGGGCGGCGGCTCGATCGTCTGGGTGGATGCTACCGGAGCGCTGAAGATCGGGCCGAAGAGTACCGGCGCCGATCCGGGCCCGGCCTGTTACGGGCTTGAGGGCGGGGGCGTGGCGGCCATGACCGATGCGTTCCTGCTGGCCGGGTTGCTCAATCCCAATCGATTGCTGGGCGGCAGGATGGCGCTGCATCCCGATCGCGCCCGCCGGGCCCTGGAAGAGGTGGGCGGGCAGGTTGGCCTCCCCCCCGAACAGGTGGCGGACGGCGCCATCCAGGTCGCAACGGCCATGCTTGCCGCGGAGTCGACGAGTGTGCTCGCGCGGCGCGATGTCGATCTCTCCAGGTATCGCATGGTTGCCTACGGGGGCGCCGGCCCGCTGGTGGCGGCGCTGGTGGCAGAGGCGGTCTATGTGAATTCGGTATTGATCCCGCCGGTGCCCGGCACCTTGAGCGCGCTGGGGGCGGCACAGGCCGACCTGGAAGGAGACTTCGTGCAGCCGGTCTATCGCGGCCTGGACGATCTCGATGCAGCCTCGCTCAGCGGAGCTCTGGAGGACATTCGCAGCCAGACCGCCGGCTGGCTTGAGCGGGAGGCCGCGGATCTTCTCGTGCAGCACGCGGTGGTCGAGTACAGCGCCGAGATGCGCTACGAAGGGCAGGGTTTCGATGTGACGGTCCCGATCGATGAAGCCTGGCTCGCCGAAGGCGATTCGGCGGCAATACTCGCGGCCTTTCACGACGCTCACCAGCGTGCCTTCGGCCATAGCCACCAGGGCACGCCGGCCTGGCTGCAGGAGCTGCGCGCCCACCTCACCGGCCGGCTGCCGAAACCGGCGCCGGCATCGTTGCAGAGCGCGGAGGTCGGCGGCGACCCGTCCATCCGCAATATCCGGCTGCGCGGCAAGGAGGTAGAAGGCCGTATCTTCAATCGGGAAGACATCGCCGCCGACAGCCGCATTGCCGGTCCGGCGATCGTCGAGCAGATGGATACCACCACCCTGGTGCCCGACGGCTGGATGCTGACGCTTGCCCTCAACGGAGCGTTGATTCTGGAAAGGGGCGCGGCTTGAGATTCACTTGGGAGGAGTCCCGATGACCACAGCGGCACAACAGGCTGCAGCAGCGGCGATCGACACGGAGATCTTCGCCAACCTGTTCCGCGCCATCGTCAACGAGATGAGCTGGATCATCCAGCGCTCGGCCCACACCACCTTCGTCAAGGAAACCATGGACTTCGGCACCGCACTGGTGACCCCGGAGGGCGAACAGTTCGCGGTCAACGACTCCACCGGAGTCAACGCCCTGGTCGGCACCCCCATGGCGCCGGGCATCGAGGCCTTCACCGACTGGGCGCCCGGCGATGTCGCCATCACCAACGACCCCTATACCACCGACGGCATGGTCACCCACCTGAACGACATCTTTTTCCTCAAGCCCCTGTTCGTCGACGGCGAACTGCTGTGCTTCGTCTGGGCGTTCATCCATTGCAGCGACATCGGCGGCAACGTGCCGGGCAGCATCGACGGCAACAACCGGGAGGTCTTTCAGGAAGGCCTGCGCATCAAGTCCACCAAGCTGTACCGGGCGGGGGTTCTGAACCAGGACATGGTGGACGTGATCGCCAGCAACTGCCGCAGCCCGGAGATGAACTGGGGCGACCTGGGCGCGACGATATCGGGCCTGAACCGGGGGGAGGAACGCCTTCGGCAACTGATCGCCCGTTACGATGTGGAAACGGTGCGGGGCGCCATGTACCGGATGCTGGACCGGGCCGAGGCGCTGACCCGGGAGGTGCTGAAGGGCATACCGCCGGGTTCCTACGAATTCGTCGAGTACATTGAAGACAGCTATGTGAGCGCGGTGCCGATCCGGGCGATGCTCAGGCTGACGTCGCGGGGGGACGGCAGCGTGGAGCTGGACCTCACCGGTTCTGACCCGCAGGTGGCCTGTTCGTTCAATATGCCCACGGGCGGCCAGAAGCACCACCCGATGCTGTCGGTCGCCATCATGAACCTGGTGGTGACGCTGAGCGAGGCGCCGATCTTCAATGCCGGCATTCTGCGCTGCATCGACCTGGTGCTGCCCAGCCACTCGTTCGTCAACGCCTCCTTCCCGGCTGCCTGCGGGATGCGCGTGCTGACCACCCTGCGGGTGCACGACATGACGCTGGGCGCCCTGGCCGCCGCCATTCCCGGGCGGGTTCCCGCGGGGGGCGCGGGGCAGCTCGCGGTCATCTCCGTCTCGACGGCGGATTTCGCCGGCAAGACCCGGGTGGTGGCCGCCAACGCGGTGGCGGGCGGCGCCGGCGGCGGGCTCGGCCTGGACGGCCTGTCGGGCGCCGACTACCCCACCTCGGCCCTGCGCAACATTCCGGTGGAGGTGCTCGAAGCGGAGGCGCCCGTGCTGGCGCACCGCTACACCCTGCTCACCGATTCGGAAGGCGCGGGCAGGCGCCGGGGCGGGTTCGGCGTCGAATACGCGTTCGAGATTACCGATGGCCGGGCCAGGGTGGTGGTCCGCGGCAAGGACCGCTACCGGTTCTGCGCCTGGGGCGTCGGCGGCGGCAAGGCGGCGATACCGAGTTTCAGCCGGGTGCGGCAGGCGGACGGGACGGAGGTCGATGTCGGCAAGCAGTCGGTCTATCAACCGGAGCCGGGCGACCTGCTGATCGTCGGCGGCGGCGGTGGCGGCGGCTACGGCAACCCCATGGAGCGGGACCCCGACCGGGTGCGCAGGGACATTCTCGACGGACTGGTCTCGCCGGAGCGCGCCAGGGAGCAGTATGGGGTGGCGCTCGCCGCCGACGGCGAGATCGACCGCGAGGCAACGGCCGCGCTACGCGAGAAATCCGGGGCAACCGGGGATGCTCGCAGTACGACCCCGGCCGGAAACGGCCCGGTGGAGGTCGACTTCGGGCCGGGCCGCTCGCAATGGCAGGCAGACTGGCAGGAAACCTATGCGATCATCGCCGAGTGGTGCGGTAAGTTTCCTCCCAACGGCCGGAGACTTGCACAGGAGCGGGCGTACCTGCGCGCCGTGAAACGCCTGTCCCCCGCACCGGCACGCCGGGATGTCCTCAACCTGCTCGAGCAAATTGAGGAAGAGTGGGCGTAGTCGCCTGGATTCGCCTGCGTTCCATCGCTCGTGAGTTCATGAACACCAGGACAGTCATTCGATTTCTCGCCGTTGGCGCCGTTCTCGCGACAATGGCGGACAGCGCTGCGCTGGCGGAAACAGTCCAATCGCCTGTCCCGGACGACTCCGGACGGGTCGAAGAGATGGTCGTCACCGCCGATCTCGACAGCCTGCCCGGTGAGGGCGTCACGTCGTTGTTCGGTTTCAACAAGTCGCTCCTGGAGACGCCGCGGTCGGCATCGACGGTGAGCGACGAGATGATGGACCGCTTCATCATTCGGGACATCGACGAGTTGATCAACCTGGTGCCCGGCAGCTTCACGCAGTCGTTTTTCGGCGTGGCCGGGTCCCTCGACATCCGCGGCACGCCGGGCGAGACCTATTTTCGCGGGATGCGGCGCCTCGACAATCCGGGCAACTACCCGACGCCGCTCGGGGCCTCGAAGCGCGTGGACATCGTGCGCGGGCCGGCGTCGCCGATCCACGGGCCGTCGAAAATCGGCGGCTATCTGAACTTCAACCCGAAGTCCGCCCGCATCGAGGAGACGGGGGAGTTCATCGCCGATGCCACCGGCACGGTCGGGGTGGACTTGGGTTCCTGGAACCGGCGCGTGCTAAGCGCCGAGGTGGGCGGGCCCGGGCACCTGGGCGGGCAGGCTTTCGGCTATTGGCTCTACGGGATGCACGAGGACTCGGGCAGCTATTACCGCAACAGCAGGACCGAGCAGACGATCGTGCAGGCGTCCTTCGACCTGGATGTCGGAGCCGTGCAGTTCCAGTTCGGGGGCATGGTGCACGACTTCACCGGGAACCAGATTGCGGGCTGGAACCGGCTGACCCAGAACCTGGTGGACCGGGGCCTCTACGTGACCGGCTCGCCCCGGCCGCTGGACGCGGACGGCGACGGTTACATCTCCCACCAGGAATTCGACATCGACGGCGACGGATTTTCCGACTTCAGTCCGTTCGCCGCCGGGCTGGTACCGGGCGCGCGGGGCGGGCTCCTTCCCGATGAGCCGTTCGAGGGCGCCTGCACGATCGGCGCGACCCTGGTGTTCGGCTGCCGCGCCAACCTGCTCGGGCTGACCTCGAGCGGAACGGCGACACTCACCGGCGATCAGGTGCTGGTCGGGCCGGACGATGTCGTCTCCAACGAAGTCATCACGCTGTATTTCGATACCATAGTTGTCGTCGGCGGTAACTGGCAGTGGCGCAACCAGGCGTTTTTCGAGACCTACGACAACCTCAACGAGAACGAGTACGGGTTCTCGCAATTCCACGACTCCTGGGTGTTCGAGGACAAGCTTGTCGTCGCCAACGAGTTCGTTCGCGGGGACGCCCGCGTTGCCGTTCAGGTCTCGCCGTCGGTGCGGATCACGGAGTTCGACCACGGCGACGACTACACCAACGAATACTTTGACCGGCGCGATCTCACGCTGCCGTCCAGCAGCCTCGCCAGACGGCTGCTGGCGACCCGGATCGACGACGACTACACGGAGTACTACATCGGCCGGACCGTGAATGTCGGTATCGCGGCGCTCGTCGACATGGATTGGCGGCGGGTCAACGTGCTCGCCGGACTGCGCCACGACACGGTCGACATGGAGAGCCGTCAGCCGGTGGAGAAGCTGCTGCTGCCCAGTTCCAACAACTTCTGCCTCGATCTGTCCTGCGTCGTCGCGGAAGCGGAAGACCGGGTCGATGGCGTGTCGTGGACGGTGAGCCTCAGCTACCGCGCCGGTGCGGGACTTATCCCGTACGTCACCGCTTCGCGGCAGGCCACCGTGATCGCGGGCCAGGGAGCGGAGATCGCAACCGCGAGCATCGCCGACGGCCAGGCGTTCGACGATTCGACCCTGCTCGAGGTCGGCGTGAAGGGCAGCCTGCTCGGGGACGCGCTGTACTTCGCGCTGGCAGCCTACGAGCAGGAACGGACGGACTACTCGGCCCAGCAGACGGTGACCAACCAGGCCAGCCGCACCCGAGGACTAGAGTTCGAGCTGCGCTGGGCGGTGAGCGAACGCCTGCTCATGACGTTGGGCTACTCCGACATCGAAGTCGTCAACCTGAACACGCTCGAGGCAGGCCAGCGATTCAGTTTCATCGGGGCGGACGACGTGCCCGGCATTCCGCCCGAGGCGATTTACGGCGGGTCGTTGGGGGGCTCGGTGGTGCGCAGCGGCAGCAAAGGCGCGCGCCGCGCGGGAATCCCGGAAAAGATCCGGACCGCAACGGCGACGTATGACTTCGGCGGCGGGCTTGCCGCGAGTGCCGGCGTGGTCGACGTTGCATCGACACCATCCGGCTATTCGGGTTCGGTGGTGCTGCCGGGGTATACGCTGGTCAACGCCGGGCTGGTCTTCGAGGCCGGCAATTGGGTCGTGAGCGCGACCGCAAAAAACCTGACCGACGAGCGGTACTTCCGCGCCAACTTTCCGAACCTGTTCGGGGGCGTGATCGTGCTGCCGGAGTTGCCGAGGCACTTTGCGGCGCGTATCCAATACCGCTGGTAAGGGGCTGGACTTCCTGGCCGATTCACGGAAACCTCGAAAGACACCCGGTTTGCATTCTGCGCTTCAACACCCCAACGTGCGGGCGCGTCAATGTTTATGGTGATCGACGATGAATGAACGCATTGCCGTGGCGGCCGGACGGCTGCTGCTGATCGTGCTCTGGGCAGCGGCCTGGGAACTCACGGCGCAAAGCGGCGCCCTGCCCCGGGGCCTGATCGGCCAGCCCTCGGTGTTTCTCATGGATTTCGTCGAACTTCTCATCGACGGCACCTTTCCGACAGCGGCCCTGATCACGCTGCAAGCGGTTTTTATCGCTTTTGCGCTCGGTGCCGTGCTGGCGCTCGCAACGGCGCTGCTGATGACGGTGGCACCCGTGATGGAGCGGCTCGCCGCACCCATCGTCGATGCCCTTAACGCGCTGCCCCGGGTGGCCCTGATCCCGCTCTTCATTCTCTGGTTCGGCATCGGGCTGGAACAGAAAGTGGCCTCCGGCGTCTCCATCATGTACTTCGTGCTGCTCTCCTACACCATGGCCGGCGCCAAGTCGACGGACCCGGACCACCTGCGCCTGGCCCGCAGCCTGGGCATTCCCGGGTGGAAGGTATTCGTCGAGATCATCGTGCCCAGCGCCCTGCCGGCCATATTCGCGGGCCTGCGCCTGGGCATGATCTACACGGTGCTCGGCGTGATCACCGCCGAACTCATCGCCGGCGGCAAGGGCCTCGGCACCTTGGTGAGCTATTACTCCAACACCTTCGACCCGAACGGCGTCTTCGCCACCCTGATCGCACTGGTCATCGTAACCACCGGCATGACCATGGCCATGTCCAGGATCGAACGGTCAATCATGAGATGGCATGTGCCGATCACGACATGACGGTACGCCTGGACACGTATTGTCGAGTCAATTAGACAGAAGTGTTTTTGTCGATTAAACTAGACACTTTATAAATTGACGAGTCGACTCGACAGATGGACAACAAGACCCTCCTCCAAATCGCCGATGCGTGGAGTTTCTGGGACCGCCGGCCTCCGCGGTCGATAGCGCGCACTCTCCAATTGCCGGAGAGGCTGTCCCGCCGCACCGCCCTGGTGATTCAGGGGGTCCGCCGCTGCGGCAAATCTACGTTGCTTACCCAGTTGATCGGCCGGTATCGGCTCGAACAAAGGGATTGCCTGTTCGTCAACTTCGAGGATCCCCGTCTTGCGGGTCATCTGAGCTTCGAAACCCTTGAACAACTGACGCGGGCTTTCAATGATGCGCGACCGGCGGCGGCAAGGCTGACGGTGTTCCTCGACGAAATCCAATGGGTTGACGGCTGGGAACGGTGGCTGCGTTCGAAGCTGGAGCGACCCGGCCGTTTTCAGTTCGTGATCAGCGGTTCCAACGCCCATCTCCTGTCCGGCGAGCTGTCTTCCGTGCTGACCGGACGGCACATCACGGTGGAACTCTTCCCGTTCGATTTCTTCGAGTTCCGCCAGGTCCACCGGGACGGTTCCCTTGCGGACTACCTGCACAAGGGCGGCTTTCCGGAGCCGCTCGCCGCAGAGTATGGGGACCTTCTCCTGCAGCAGTATTTCATCGACATCCTGCAGCGCGACATCCGCGAGCGGGTCGGCGCCAGGTCTTCCCTCACCCTGCGGCAAATCGCGCAGATGGTCTTCGAGTCTGCCGGCTCCGAACTCAGCCTGCGCAGGATTGCCGCCGCGAGCGGTGTGGCCGTCGAGACCGTATCGGCCTATCTCGAAGCCTGCGAGCAGGCATACCTGCTGTTCTCGTGCCCGTGGTTCGCCTACTCGGAACGCAGACGGTTACAGCGCAACAGGAAGTACTATCCGGTCGATACAGCCCTGCGGCGGGTCACCGTCACGCGTACCGGCAGGGATGCGGGCAAGGCGCTCGAATGCCTGACGTTCGTGGAATTGCGCAAGCGCTTCCGCGACGTGTTCTACTGGCGGGCCGCCGGAGAAGTGGATTTCGTTGTCCAGACCGGCGATGGCCCCACCCCGGTTCAGGTCACCCTGGTCGGGGCTACGGAACGCCACCTGCGCTCGCTCGATGCCTTCTACGAGAACTTTCCCCACGCCGCGGAAGCCGTGGTTGTAACAATGGACAATTTCACCGAGGCCCTTGCGCGTCTCAATCCTCCGGGGGCTGACTGAATGCGAACGCCAATGAGATTGAGAGCATGGCGTTTGCAGCGTTTCAGCAGCGGAAACCGATCCTTGAACGAGCCTTTTGATTCGGTGAAGTCGCTGGTAATGGCCGCCATCGTTTTGGTTATCGCCGGCGGATGCGGTGCCGGGAGCGATTCGGAAACGCAGCCGGTACGCGTCCAGGTGTTCATCGGCGCCTACAGTTCGATACCGGTGCATGTGGCGGAGGAGAAAGGCTTTTTCCGTGCGCACGGGCTGGAGGTGGAACTGCTGCCCGCCAATTCGTCTTCCGCCGCCGTCGCCGCGCTGATCGGCGGCAGCATGGATATCGTGGAGAGCGCCCCCGACCTGGTGATGGCGAACATCGACAAGGGAATCGACCTGAAGTTCCTCGCCGGCAACGAGAGCTCGAGCTACGTAACGCTGGTCGCAGGCAACCACGTGCCGTTGCCGGAAACCGATGCCGGTTATGCGGAGATCATGCGCCGCCTGGCCGGGTACCGCATCGGCGTCAACGCCATCGGTGGCACGGTCTACCTGGCGGCGGTTCTGATGCTGGAGGATGCCGGGCTGACGGCGGATTCGGTGGATTTCGTCGCAACCGGCAGTGCGGCGACGACGCTGTCCGCCTGGCAGGCGCAAGCCGTGGATGCTCAGATGACCTTTGCCCCGGTGCCGGAACTGCTGGAAACCCTCGGCGTCGCACGCCCGGTCCTGGTTCTTGCCGACGACGGCCCGCCTTCGGTGCGGTTCCGCGGCCTGTTCTCGGGATGGGTCACAAGCGCCGCGTTCCTCGAGCGTGATGCGGCGCGGGCCGAGGCGTTCATCGCGGCGCTCCGCGATGCCATCGACTGGATACGCGACCCGGCCAACCACGAGGAAATGGTGGGCCTGGCGAGCCGCTATGCGCCTGTTGCCGCGCTTTCGGAATCCGAGAACCGCCAGGTTCTCGACGCGATGGTCAACAACTACCGGCGCTACTGGGGCTACGAGATCAGCCCGGCGGCCATCGAGCTCTGGAACGACTATGCCCGGCGTTTCGGATTGATTGAGCGAAGGATCGCGTTCGCGGACATCGTCCATGAGGCGGCGCCGGTTTGCGTTGACCCCTGCTGATCACTCATCGGTCTTGACAGCTCCCGTCATATACTCTAAAAAACAAAGTACACTATTTTTTAGAGAACTCTGTTTGTGTATAACAGGAGCGGACCATGACGGATGCCAAGTTACTCAAGGACGACCTCGCCTACGTTCGGGCAGCGGCCGGGCGATCCGGCCCCGGCCATGTGCCGGGCATCTATTTTCTCTGGGCCCTGTTGTGCCTGTGCGGATTCACGCTGATCGACCTGGTCGGGCCGGGGTCGAAGTGGACCGCCGTCTACTGGTTCATCGCCGGCCCGGCCGGTACCGGGCTCACCTGGTGGTTTGCATCGCAGGCTGGCCGGCGCACCGGCCAGGCCGACCGCCGCAAGGGAAAACGCTGGGCAGCTCATTTCCTGGCGTTCTTCGCAGCCGGTCTCCTCGGTTGCGGACTCGCGGCGACGGGAGAACTGAGCTGGTCCGGCCTGAGTTCGCTGTGGATTCTCTTGCTGGCATTGACGTACTTCCTGGCTGGACTGCACCTGGAGCGGCATCTGATCCCGGTTGCGACGGCTCTCGCGGCAGGCTTCGTAGTTACGCTTTTCCTGCCGGAGTATCGATTCACGACGGCCGGCGTACTCGTCGCCCTGGCGCTGGCCGTGCAGGGATTGCGTGGAACCGGGCAAAGGCATGCAACGAACTGATCCGGACGTCGGCGGCCTGGAAGAGCTGGAATCGCTCAAGGGCCTGCTCGATCACCGCGTCCGGCTCGCGATCTGCATTCTGCTCGCCGAACACGACGCCATGTCGTTCAGTCGGCTCAAGCAGGTGCTCGAGGAGACGGACGGCAGCCTGGGCACGCACCTGCGCAAACTCGAGGACGGCGGGTACCTGGCAATCGAGAAGAGTTTCCGCGATCGCCGGCCGGTGACATGGTACGAATTGACCGAGGCCGGTCGATCGAATCTCAGGAATCATGTCTCCAACCTGGCGCGGTTGATCGAGCGGGTAGGCTGATGCCGCGGCGAACGTCTCTGTTCACTTGAACGCCCGATAGCGGATACTCCGCTTTCTTCAGCGGCAGGGCGGTGATTCTTGGCGGACGGGATACGGATACGGGGCCTGAGCCACGTCTACGGAAGCGGCAGTGAATCCGTAGCGGCGCTTGGCGAGATCGACCTGGAAACTCCTTAGTGACCTATGTCTCCTCCAGCTATGCGTCACTCTTTATCCGAAACGTCGACCGCCAAGACCGAGATTTTGCGTTTTTCACCGTCTGAAAGGTTTTTTCTCAGGCGTTCTTCAAGTTCCGCCGCAGATTTTGGCGGTTTCCCCGGACCCGGCGTGGGCCGACAGGATTCTGTGTTTCCGAACCAGAAAACCAGATAAATCCCGTAACCCTCCGCACCGGGGTCACGGGCGTACTGGCCGATCAACTGTGTCCTGGCGGCACTCCACAGATCGCGATGGCAACTCTTCTTGATCTCCACGGGCACATTGAAGCCCCTGTAGGAGACGCGGATATCCGACCGCCTTGAGTCCGCGTAGTGTCCTTCAGGCTGGACATCGATCCCCAATGGGTCAAACCTCACTTGCAGGTCCGATAACAGCCGGTCGCGGCAGGCATCCTCCGGTCGTGGCTCCTTGGCCCGGTTGTAGCCGTCGACGTTCCAATACTGGCGCCAGTCCGATGTACTCCCATGACGGATGCGATCGGATATGTCCCGCAAACGGTCTACTGTCAATGCAGCCAGGTCGGCCACGTTTGCCGGCTCGAGGTTTTCGAGCGTCATCGACGCCTGTTCAATGTCACAATGCTGAAATTCAGCTTCGCGGCGCAGTAGATTCTGGTTGTAGGCGGCATCTTTTAGTCGACCGTGCCACGCTCTCAATCGATCATCGGCGCACAACTGGGCAATCGAACTGGCAGATTCACGAGACGAATCGTGTGCCAATCGATCAACAAAGGCTGTAATTCGATCGGCAGTCCTCATCGCCGGCGTAACAGCGTAACCACTCTGGGAACCGGAACGGAGCGAATAGGGTCGGAACGACATTCCAAGACATCTTATCAACGACTTGACCGTACCCGCATCGAGCCGCTCGACCAACTCGCTGGCAACGCCATGTCGGCCCGCCATGGCCTCCGCCAAATGCCGAATGCGCCGCTCGTTGCCGGCAACGTAGCGTTCCAGCCTTTCCGGATAGTCTCTCGATGGGAGGAACACGGCGGCGCTCAGCCAATAGACATGTTGTGCGACACTCATGCTTGCGCGACCGAGTTTGCGGTCGATCGCCTTACGAACCGACTCGGGATCGCAGTGAAGCAGGGCCGCATCGAGCAAGATGCGCAAGCTCCGCAATTGCCGTTCCCGGCAGCGCAATGGAAAGGACTCCAGCAATGACGGTGCCGCCAAACGGGCCACCTCAGCGTAGTCAGCTGAGCGCGCCAGGCCGTGGACGTCTCCCTCAAAATCTCTTCCCGCACGAATCTTGGTCTTTGTGGATTCGATGAGAACGTCGGCAACCAGCCCCGAATGGGAAGACAACCAAGTCTCGAACCAATGCGCCTTGACCCGTGGCATTGGCAGCGTGAAGTACACGGCCAGGGCGAGTCGCATTTGTTCGTCAGTGATGCCCTCTACTTGTTCAGGCGATCCCTTGAATAGTTCCTCCAAGCCGGCAATCAACGGCAGCGCCAACTGATGTGTCCGGTCTTGGGTTCCCAAGCGCATGATCCTGGCTGGCGAGGGGAGATCGGCGCGCCACAGGCAGCTTTGGAGGCCTTTGAGAACAGCGTCGATCAACATCTCGTCGTCACCGACCAGATCCAGCAGCCGTTCTCTTGGCGCATTGCCTCGCACATCAATGAATTGGCCGAAATAGGCCTGAGCCAACTGATACAGGACTGATGAAGGACACTGATTGTCAAGCAGCGCCCTCTGATGCGGCTTCAGGTGTTCATGCCACGTCTGCTGACGTCTGTGCTTCTCCGTTTCATGCCGTTCTCGGTTTTGATTTTGTTGAACCTCAGAATCATGGAACGCTTTGATGTAGTCTTCGAAAGTTGCCTTCAACGCGGCGTTCTCGGCGAGCCGTCCCAATACCTTCGCACCAGACAACTCTGCGTCGGTTCCCTCGGACCAAGCTCGGACTGCAACTTCACGAATGAAATAGTCTGCGATGTCCGGGTGTTTTGAGTTCATCGCTTGGTCCAAGCACCATTCCGCAAAACCCACGGGCGGTTCGGCGTTGAACAGCCTCTCTTCCACTCCGTGCATGCAATGACGAAAATTCTCCGAGTTTCGACAACGCTCAGCGCCAAGGGCTAGAATCTCCTTCTGCAGCTCGGGCCGCTGGCTTATCCAGTTTCTGATTGTTTCTGCATCGGATCCCGAAACGCCAATGATCGGATCTGATGCGAGTTCCAGCCAATCGAATAGGCGATCGACAGCAAAGTCTGTGTTCGAATACTCAAGCAATCGAGTCAGGACGTTCGTCGGAAAGCTGCGAAACGAACTGATCCCCGTCTCAGCGCCCTCAAATACCAACCGCAGTCGATCTCGCTGATCAATAAAGTTGTCGAGCAATTCGACCAGATTGTCTGCTGTCGAGTTTTCCTGAATTCGGAATGTCCAGAACAGGTAAAACTGTCCGACCAAAGAACCGTGTTTGGGTGGGCGCAAATATTTCAACACCCTGGAGGTCGAGATCCTTTTCGGATACAACTTGTCCAGAAGATTACCCACTAGTTCGTCGTCGGGGTCGGGTACCAATCCAGACTCTATATCCTCTAACAGCTGCTCAAGTTCGTCATAGACATAGTCGTCCCAATCAACGCCGCAGCGGAGAAAGACGTCCAAGGCGGCAAACCGGATTCTGGGCCACCACGAACCGTCCCGAAGAATGCCCATCATCAGGCTCGCAATGCCCGGAATCGGCTGCCCATGATTCAGCATTCCCATCAGCACCCAGACGAAAGACTGTCGGGATTCGTCACGAACGGAGTCGGCCAGGATACGACTGACATAGTCGCCTAGATCAGGATCGAGCAGGTCCCCCAACCGGGATTCGGATTCGAGTGTCCTCACAAACCAGGGATAGCTGTTCGCGTCCTTTTCCAGGCAACGAAGAATCTGCCGTTTCTCGTCGGTTGAAAATTCGGCGACGTCGCCATACAACACGACTCCCAACGGGTCCCGTTCGGCTACCGCTGACCGGCTGTCTTTGCTATGCGCCGCCAGCCACGCCGCAAGTCCCCGCAACTCCGTTACCGGCTTGCCGTCGTGGCCGACCATCAGGGCTAGAATCCGCTCGGCAGGCAGCCCACCCTTGATCAAACCCGCTAGATATCTACCCGCCAGATACTCGGCAACTTGACGGTGAATCGGCTCGGAGCATCCTTGAACAGGGCTGTTGAACAGCTTGGTGCGTAGAACCTGAAAGAGAAGCTGCCGGTCCTCGCCCGGAATTCGGTCGATTACGGCCCATTCCGGGTTTTCCTCGTGGCTTCCCAATGAGTATCCGGCACTACCGGAAAGCAATTGCAGTGCGCAGAGCCTTCCAGCGGCCTCCATCAGACTCTCTGCATCAAACCGGTTTGATTCGACCCGTTGAAGTTCAGAATTGTGTTCGTAAAGCAATGTCCTGCATGCAGTCTCGAACGTCTGGGTTCGGGTCTTCGGCCAGCTGGTTCCTGCGACCGCTCGCGCCAGCATTTTCAGGCTCTGAGGATAAGCAAGCAGGCTGTCGACTCCCCGCCTTTGTGCAGTCGCAACGAATTCCTCCTCATCGTCCACGCCGGGTTCGTGGCGCAACATCTCCGTGATGCTCGCTTCGGACAATGGATCCAGACGCAAAACCTTGATGTGGTTCGCACTCGACACCTCCGCCAGCCTGTCCCTGTCGTTGGCCCCGAACCAATCCGCATCTCTGCAAGAAAGGCGAAACCTCGGCCGTCCCAGGGTGTAGAGCTTTGCCCGAATCGAGTCGAATGGAGTGCGGCCATCCGCGGAACCCGCCCGCTTTTCGTCGAGCGCATCGATGAAAAGCGTCGTATCGTGCCATTCGGGTTTGTCGTCGAACGTCAAGAAGTTGCGAGCTGTAACGTAATGCGCGCCGGTACGCCTGGCTTCCCGCTGGAACGCTCGCGTCTTGCCGGAGCCAGGAGGACCAAGCAGCACATAAGCAGCACATTCACGAACGTCCCCCAGCCGGACGGAATGCCGACCAGTTCCAGTTTCGGAACTGTCCTCATCAACTTCGTGATAAGTACGGGGGACGTAATGATTCATGAATCCTGAAACCACTCCCGCGCGGGGATGGTCAAGAACTCGGACAATGAGATCCCGCCTTCGCCGACGAGTATCGACCGTGCGGATGCAAACTGCTTCTTGAACTCAATGACGCCGCTCAACGCCCTTCGTCGAGAGCGATTCTTGATCTCGAACGCAACGAGTTGCCGGCCGCGTTCCAATACGAAATCCACTTCACGGCTTTGCTCGCGCCAATAGTGGAGCCGCAATTCCGGAGTTCCCGAGTTATACAGATGTGCCCCCGCCGCGCTTTCTACCAGCCGACCCCAATAACTGCGGTCGGCCCTCGCTTCCTCAAAGGTGTATCCAGAGAAGGCCGCCATGAGCGCGGTGTTCAACACGTTGAACTTGGGGCTGGATCCCCTTTGCCGGTGCCCGTGGCTGTAGTATTTCGAAAGGCCCGCAACCAATCCCACCCTGGACAACAGATCGAGATACCGGGCAAGCGTGGTCGTATTGCCGGCGTCCTGCATCTGGCCCAGCATCTTGTTGTACGACAGTATCTGACCAGAGTATTCGGCACCGAACTCAAACAGCCGTTTCAGCAACGCCGGTTTGTCCACGCGCTGCAACGCGAGAATGTCACGCTCAATGTTCGGTTCCACCAAAGAGCCCACAATGTAGTCCCGCCAGCGGTCCTGATCGTGAATGAGCGGTGCCGCCCCGGGATACCCTCCGAAATAGAGGTAGCTGTCGAGATCGAAGTCGAAGGCGGCCGACATCTCCGCAAACGACCAGTGAGTAAGGCGAATGGTCTCGTATCGGCCGGCCAGACTCTCGCTCAGCCCTCTTTGCATCAGCAATGGAGCGGATCCCAACAGGATGATATGTAATGTGCGACCTTGACGGCGGTCGGCGTCCCATAATCCTTTTGCCACCTCCGACCAGTCCGGGATCTTCTGAATTTCGTCGAATACAAGTACGAATCCGTTGTCCGATCTATTGGCTTCAATCCGGGCCTCTTCCCAATGACGAGTCAGCCAGCGGCCGTCTTTTCGGGGTGTAAAGGAGTCCGGCGACTGCAACGGAGTTTCAACGCTGGTGTCCTCCCCGGTAAGATTGGTTGAGTGTATCGGGGCGACGGATGCGAAGGCATCCACTTCGGGTTCGTCGACCGCCAGAAAACGATACGGTCGACCCAGTTGCGCAAGGGTTTGCTGAACAAGGGTTGTCTTGCCTGTCTGGCGTGGCCCGGATACGACGATCAATCGGTTGGGAGGCTCCGCCAGGCGGGCAAGCAGGGTCTCTTTCTGGGCACGTTCGTAAGGGTTCATGCCATGAAATTACTCTATTGAGTAAATTTACTCAATAGAGTAATTAAGCTTTACCGAACTCATCGGAACTCACCAATCCGTACGCTGTAGGCACGCACCACGTCGGATGACTCTCCTCTGCGCACGCTGTCCTCGACGTACGACCGGGTGATGACCAGATCGTCGAGCTACGCCGGTGCGCTGGTGTAAGTGATGTTGGTGTCCCCTGATCTGTCTTTGCGGATTCACCCTGGTCGACTTTTTTTGGGGCCAGGGTCGCAGTGGGTCGGCATCTACTGGTTGGTGGCTGGTCCGGCAGGAGTTCGCTGTGGATTCTCTTGCTGGCGTTGACGTATTTCCTGGCTGGATTGCATCTGGAGCGGCGCCTGATCGACCGGGTAGGCTGAAACCGCGACGAACATCGCTATTCACTTGAACACCTGATAGCGGATACTCCGTTTTCTTCAGAGGCAGGGCGGCGATCCTTGACGGACGGGATACGCATACGGGGCTTGAACCACGTCTACGGGAGCGGCGGTGAATCCGTAGCGGCGCTTGACGGGATCGACCTGGAGATTCCCGCCGGGCAGTTCGTCTCCCTGGTCGGCGCGAGCGGCTGCGGCAAGACCACGCTGCTCGACATTCTGAGCGGTCTCTTGGAGATGCAGGCGGGCAAAGTGCTGCTCGCCGGCAAGCCGCCTCAGGCCGGTCGGCGCGACATGGCGCGGATGTTCGCCCGGGATGCGCTCATGCCCTGGAAATCCGCGGCGGGCAACGTGGAGTTCGCCCTGGCCACGCGCATCGGCGACCCGAAGGAACGGGCATCCCGGGTCGATGCGCTTCTGGAATCGGTGGGCCTGGGCGAATTCAGGGACGCACTGCCGGGCGAACTGTCCCAGGGCATGCGGCAGCGGGTGGCGCTGGCCCGCACTTTCTCGCTGCGCAGCCGCTTCATCATGCTCGACGAGCCGTTCGGCGCCCTGGACGCCCTGACCAAGATCACCCTGCAGGACCGGCTGGTGGAACTCTGGGAGCAGATATCCGGCAGCACCGTGGTGCTCGTGACCCACGATCTGGCCGAAGCGGCCACCCTTTCCGACCGCGTCATCGTGATGTCGTCGCGTCCCGGGCGCATCGTTGCGGACGTGCCGGTCGACCTGCGAAGACCCCGCAACGTCCGGGCGTTGCACGCCAGCGACGAGTTTCAGAAGCTAGTAGCCGGGTTGTGGGAAACGCTGGACTCCGCGTCCTGACCGAAGCCCGGAATGCGGCGCTCCTGAACGCTGACGCGCAAGGAACAGAAGACCGCTGGGAGAGAGCAGGTGTGCGGTACGGGGTCGCCACCGGTCGGGCGCAGCCCGAGCCGAAGCACCGCTTCGGCAGGTGGCGACGCCCCGCAACTGGTTGCGGGGCCGGGTGTCAAACAATCTGCGCCCTGGAACTCCACGAAAACGCGTCCGCTTGGCGTGCCGGATACCCGTACCGCATACCTGCTCTCGGTGCCCGATCAAAGCAATCTTTTGGTACGTCTATTCCAACAATTATATTTAAATCAATAAGTTGATCGTTCGTCCCATGAAAGCGTCAGGCATCTCGTCCGACGAGGAACCGGCCCTGCATCGCTTCGAGCTCCTCGAATCCGACGATCGCCTTGAACTCCCCCATGCTGGTGACGCCGTTCGGCAGTTGCGCGGATGAATGCCGTTCAGCCAGCGTCTTGAGGTTGCTCCGAAGCGCGGCGCTTGCGGTCATCAACGCGACCAGCGGGAACACCGCGAGGCCCGCCAGTTGCTCCACCTGCCCGGGTTCCAGGTCGCTTTCCAGCCAGCCGAGCAGTTGCAGCGACAGCGGTACCCCGACCGCTTCCCGGAACCGGGCAAGGCCATCGAAGTCGCTGAAGCATTTCGATATGGGCTGCACCAGGTCCGCACCGGCCTCGACGTAGGCCTGGCCCCGGTCGATGGCTTCGGCTTCGTCCATGGCATCGGTCCGGGCGACGATCAGCGTGTCGGCGCTGTTCCTTGCATGAACCGCCGCCCGGATCTTTGCGGCGCCTTCTTCCAGCGTCAGTATCTCCACCTCGTTGGCGGCGGCGGGGCAGCGCTTGGGCGACTCCTGGTCCTCGAAGATCATGGCCGCGACACCGGCGCGCTCGAACTCGCGCACCGTGCGCATGACGTTGATGGCGTTGCCGTAGCCGGTATCCGTGTCGGCAATGACCGGAATCGATACGGCATCCACGATCTTGCCGACGACGGTGAGGTTCTCCGACATGGTGTACAGCTCCATGTCCGGCTGGCCGAGGTGCGACGCGGAGATGCCGAATCCGGTGGTCATGGCCGCGGTGAAGCCCGCTTCCTCGATCAGGCGTGCGGAGAGCGCATCGTAGGCGCCGGCCGCCCAGACGGTCCGGCCTGAGCGGGCGGAGTCGGCGAATTGTGATTGTTCGAAACTCATGAGGTTGCCTCGATGTCTTGTTCGGCCCGGGCCCGGGCGTGCAGGTATCCGATCAGCCCGCCGGCTTCCAGCATCTGCCGGTCGGCTTCGGCGAGGGGCTCGAACGGGAGGCTCGACCCCCTGGTGAGATTGCGTACGATGCCTGCCGTCCAGTCCACTTCGACCCGGTCCCAGCGGTCGACCGCGTCGAGAATTCCGGGGCAGCAGACCTGGGGAAAGCCCATGGCGACCTCGCCCCGCCAGTAACCCGGCGCAAAGCTCTCCGCGATCACCCCGGCGATGCCGAGATGGCGCATGGCGATCATGGGCGGGTAGTGCGGGTGCCCGTAGCCGAAATTGTGATTGCCGACCAGCAGGTCTCCGGGTTGCACCTGTGCGTGAAACTCCGGCTCGAACTCGCGCATCGCCATGGCCGCGAGCTTCTCGACATCCTGGATCTTGATGTTCTTGACACCGACGATCTCGTCGATGTCGAAGTCGGCGCGTTCGAATATCCAGGCCACCCGGCCCTGCAGGTTGGAGAGCGCCACTTCAGGTTGTCCGGCCCCGGCCCGAAGGCGGCATGGCGGCTGCCCGGGAACCCGACGACTGTTGCAACTGACGAATGCAGATAGACACGACTACTGGAGATAGGGCCTCGGGTCGGTGATCTCGCCGGTGAGCGCCGATGCCGCCACCGCGGCCGCGTTGACGATGTAAATCTCCGAATCGGGGCTGCCCATGCGCCCGCGAACGTTCAGCGTACCGGTGGATACGGCCCGTTGCCCGGCGGTCATGACGCCCGCGCGGCCGAAGCAGTAGTCGCAGGAGGAAGAGGTGACGAAAGCCCCGGCGGCGATCAGGTCGGTAAGGTATCCGCGCCGGGACGCCTCCTCCATGATGGCCTGGCTGGTCGGCACCACGTGCAGTTGGAAACCCGGCTTGATGTGCCGCCCCTTGAGTACCCTGGCAGCGATCTCCAGGTCTTCCAGCCGGCCCGAGGCGCAGGAGCCGAGATAGCCGACCTGCACTTCGGTGCCCGCATGGTCCGCAAGGTTCTGCGTGTTCCTGGGGCTCGGCGGCACCACGGCCACCGGTTCCAGCGCCGTGACGTCGATGTCGTGAACCGCTGAGTAGCTGGCATCCGCATCGGAGAACACCGGCTCGATGTCCAGGCGCGCCTTTTCCCGGGCGATGGGCAGCGTCAGGTCGTCGGGGTTCATGATGGCGGTGACGGCGCCGGTGAACATCGCCAGGCAGTTGATGGTCTGGCGGCCGTCGACGGAAATTCCCTCAAGCCCGTCGCCGCCGATCTCCAGCACCTGGAAGCGGCAGGCGGCGGGGCCAAGTTCCCGGACGATGTGATGAAAGACATCCCGGGCCATCACGCCGGGCCCGGTCTCGCCGTGCAGGTTCACCCGGACGGTCGCGGGAACCTGCATCTGGATGCGCTCGTTGACGAAGGCTTCCAGCAGGTGGCGGCGAATGCCCATCGCCAGCGTGCCGAATGTGCCCATCTGGGAAACATGGCCGTCGAAATGCACCACGAAGGCACCGGGAGTCGCATAGCCCAGCTCCGAGGCGACATGGTGCCCGATACCAAGGCGCTCGTAGACGGGGACGCCGTTCTTCTTACCCCAGTCCCGCGTGTTCCTGTGCAGGTCTTCTTCCTCGGGCGTCACGGCGGGCACCATGTGATCGATGAAGAGTGCGAAACGCTCCGGTTCGGCCACCTTCTCGATGCCGAAGTCCTCCTCCATCTGCCTGAAGATGACGTTGGTGTAGCCGGGAAAGTCGTAGGCGATCACGAAATCGGGCTTGGCGCGGACCTCGTCCCCGGCCTTTACCGACGCGAGTCCGGCGGCCCTGGCCAGAATCTTTTCTGCAATGGTCGATCCCATGGGGCGCCCCTGTTGAGTGCGGCAGTGGTGCAAGCGCATCTGCCGCAAACCGAGAGATCCGATGAGTCCGCAAGCGCGGCAGTCCCCCCGCCCCAGGCAAGATAGGAACAACGCTAGAGACTGTCAATGTGTGTGCGGGTTCAGGGGAGGTGCGGTTGGGAGTTGCCCCCGGTCAAGCGCGTCAGGCACTTGATCCCGATAGGTGAAATCAGACCGCGGGATGAAGTAGGGAGATTCAGGGGCGCCGGGAATCAGGCTGTAGCCGATATCGGGGACGCCGATTTCCGGTTCGTACCTTTCCCGGTCGAACTTGATCACGAACCGTGTGCGGAAGACGCTGGAGTTGCCACTCAAAATCGCGTCAGTCGGGGCCGAACAGGTTTGGGAGTTTTCCTGCACCCCGGCATCGGGGAAACGATGCCAATACAGGGGCGTGATCGTTTCCACGATCCCGAGACGAACTGCGCCGTCATCGTTTTTCCACAGGGAGTACGAGTGTCCCTTGAATACCCCCTCGGGATAGCCGTTCATTATCGCCATGTGCGGCAGTTTCGGATTCATGCAGCCAGCGTAGACACAGTCGAAGGTGGCGGGATCGATCATCCGCGAGACCTTTGCAAGCATTCTGTCGTTCCGGTTGCCGGCCTCGTCGGTGCAGAACGCTGTCAGTTCCCGGGACACGGTATCGGCACCCGCATCGCGGGGCAGTTCCCTTCCATCGATGAAGAATCGCGCCCTTAACCTGCCAACCCGCGCGTTCTGGTTGAATGTAAGAAAATCCATGCAATTGCTGGCCAATCCCGTCGAATCCACCTCGCAATTCGAGCGCACATGGCGACCGAATGCCTCACCGATTTCCTTAAGCGTGCTATCTGCAAGCGGCACGGCCGCATTGCTCTCGCCCAACCGGTCGGGCGCGGGAAACGGGATGCCGAGGTTGCGCAGGGCTGTTATCGTCGCGTCGTTTGGCCGGCCGTCCGCGGCCAGCACTCGACCGCCATCCACCTCCCAGCCTGTTTTCTCCTGCAATATCACCCACAAGCCATTCAGCACCTTTGAAACGTCGCCCGCTTTCGACTTGAACGACCTGTCGTCGCCGGCCGGCCTGGCGGCGCGAATGTGTTGCTCTGTCTCCGGAAACTCTTCGGCGTACCAGGTGGCGGCTTGACAGATGCTGCGCAACGGGCTGTGTTCCTGGCCCATTCCACGGAGAATTTCCCGGGCTTCGGGCCCGCTTCCGGAGGAGAGGGCGATACGCCATAGCCAGCGGTACGCAAGCGCCTCATTCGTTTCACTCGCGTCCATGTCCGGCTCACGCCACGCTGGTACCATTGCCAGGCTCAGTTTGTCGACCAAAGCTTCCGAATCCACCCTCTGCGGGAACCTGGCCAGACGCTCAAGGTCGTCACGGATCAGCAGACTGGTCTCCACTGCCCGCGACACCAGGCAGGCCGGGATGCTGTCGCAAGAAACCTGGGCCAACAGCGCATGCCTTGTCGCCCCGGACAGGAAGCCGAGCGAATCGAACTGCGACCGGGCGGCCTGCCGTTGGTCGATGAAGCGACCCACCGCCTCTTCGGCCAGCGCCCGCAATGCTTCTTTATCGTCGAGTCGTTCGGGATGGATTGTCCAGGTAGCGACCGCGTTGGAGAACTTCCGGTGCAATTGCTCGGCCGCATCGGGCGTGAGAGTGTGCTCGTCGTAGTTCAGGGGCGGGTCGAAGCAGGCGAAACGGTCAACAAGCGCCTGAAAGACGAGCGAGCCGTCCAGTCGCGGATCTAACGCCGAAAGGGCTCTGCTTTTGGCTGCGAAATAGTCGCCAAAGGCGGTGGCCACTTCCCGCTCTACTACTTGCGATCGAATTTCACGGGCTTCCTTCACACCGACCAGGTGCCTGCCGTTCCGCCCGGCATCGACGATTGCCTCCTTGGTCTTGTCTGCGACCGCTTCGAATGAGATGCGCGCGGTAATCTCGGCGCGAATGCCACAGTACCTTTTATTCTTTACCTCCCGCTCGACCTCGGTTCTGATGGACTCCGTCGCAACACCTTTCGGTTCTATCCTCCGCACGGCGTCAGCCAGCAGTTGATTGTTCTGTTGCGCTCTGGCTTGCAGGTCGTCGGCCGCACGCACGGCGTTCGCCACCTTTCCGGCGGTCAATGGCGTGACACGCCCCAGCCTGCTCAGCCCACGCGCCGCTGCAACTTCCCTGGCAATCTCGGCGCCGTAGCTCCTGCCCAGAGCCTGCAGGAACCGGCCGGTGGCCTGATGGTTCTCGGCGAGGCGGACACGCCCGAACCAGCGGGCGAACGGCCCCGAACGCGAGGTTATGTTCTGTTGGCGAGGTTGCAGAAAGAGGATCGCACCCGGGTCCGCCCGGGCCGCATTCTGAAAACCCTGCAAGTCGAACATCGCGCACCCCAGCTTTGTCGGCGGTTACTCGAAATCGTTCGCGTTGGCTATTCGCCGCTGTTCCACACACCTTCGCCGGGCCTTCGACAACCGGGTCAGTCGAAAGTTCAGATTCAGCTATCGCTCGCCCTCCGTCGTGCGATGGAGACGCAGCGGTTCCGGTACATTTGACTTGCCGTTCCCGCCCCCCTTACATTCTGTAGACGAGTGGAGGTTCCCGCTGCCGTCCGGACGACGCGATTGGCGGGTGGGTTTTTGACAATGCCGATGTACCAGCGAGCGAAACGATGACTGTCGCAACCGTCGACCCGGTCACCATGGAGGTGCTGCGCGGCCGCTTCACCGCAGTGGCCGACGAGATGCAGCATGCGCTGATCAAGAGTTCCTACTCGACGATCGTCACCGAGGCCCTCGACGCCACCTGCGCCGTCTACGACCATGACGGCCGCACCGTCGCACAGGCCTGCGCCATTCCCATTCACCTGGGGGCGCTCACGGAACTCGGGCGGCGGTTCGCCCGGCGCTATCCGCGTGGCGAAGCGCAACCGGGCGATGTCTATCTGGTCAACGACCCCTATGCGGGCGGTACCCATCTGCCCGATTTCGCGGTTGCAAGCCCCGTCTTCCACCAGTGCGAACTTGTGGGTTACGTGGCCACCATGACGCATCACCAGGACATCGGCGGCACCGCGCCAGGCAGTGCCGCGGCGGCGGTCTACGATCACCTTGCCGAGGGGCTGCGCATTCCGATGATTCGCCTCGCGAAGGAGGGTGTCGTCAGCGAAGACCTGATGAGCCTGTTGACCGCGAATTCCCGGTCGCCGCGCAACATGCGGGGCGACCTCGAGGCGCAGATTGCCGGTTGCCGTACCGGCGAGGCGCGGCTTGAGGCCCTCTTCGGCCACTGGGGTACCGACGAGGTGCGCGCCGGTGTCGATGCGCTCATGGACTACGGGGAACGCCTGACGAGGCTCGCCATCGAGCGGATGGAGGATGGCGAATACACGTTTTCCGACTGGCTCGACGACGACGGGCTTTCGCCGGAGGCAGACCCGGTAGAGGTACGCGTCACCCTGCGGGTGAAGGGCACCGAACTGGAGTTCGACTTCACCGGGACCGGCGAGCAGGTTGGCGCGGCCATCAACAATGTACCGTCGTCCACGATCTCGTCGGTTTACTACGCGGTGCGCCTGCTCACCGGCGACGCCGCGCCCAACAACGATGGCTGCTTCCGCCCGGTGTCGGTCGTGCTGCCGCCCGGAACGATCGTCAACCCGACTTTCCCGGCGCCGGTGAATGCCCGGGGCGTCGGCATTGCGCGCATTGTCGATGCCGTGCTCGGGGCGCTTTCCGCCGCCTTGCCGTCAACCATTCCCGCGGCGGGATGCGGGCACGCCACCGTGATTCTGGCGGGCGGCAGCGAACCGGAAACCGGCAGGCGTTTCGTCGGCGTGCTGGGCGGGCCGCTACGCAGCGGCACCGGCGCGCGGCCGGCCATGGACGGGCTCGATGTGACCGACCACGACCTGTCCAATTCGCACCACATCCCCCTGGAAGTGACGGAAGGGGAGCTGCCCGTACGCTACCGGCGAATGGAACTCTGGCGCGATTCCGGCGGCGCCGGTACCTGGCGAGGCGGCCTGGGCTATCACGCCGAGGTGGACTGGCTGCGCGGCGAGGGCGTGCTGGCGCTGCGCGGCGAGCGGCAGCGGTTCCGCCCCTGGGGCGTGCACGGCGGCGAGCCGGCGCCTCCGTGCCGGTGGCAACTGGTGCGCGAGGACGGCGAAACCGAAAGTCTGCCCGCCAAGCACCTCCTGCCCATAAAAGCCGGGCAGGCCCTGAGTTACTGGTCCACGGGCGGTGGCGGCTACGGTCCGCCGTGGCACCGGGACGCCGAGCGCGTGCTGGCGGACGTGCTGGACGGCCGCGTCTCGGCCGACGAGGCGCGGGAACACTATGGCGTGGCGATCGACGACGGCGAGATGGACCGGGCGGCCACACGGGCGCTGCGCGCGGCACGGCAGGCCTCTGCGCAGCAGGCGGCCGGTTGAATGGAGGAACAAATGGATCGGGAAGCGGAAATTCAGGAAATCATCGATCGGGAATCGCGGGGGTACGAAGAGGAGAACGCAGACCTGCTGCTTTCGGTCTATCACCCGGACATGGTCTGGGCCTGGCCGCCAACGCCCACGTCATACGATCCCATGGACTGGGTCTTGCGCATGGGCCGGTATGACGAGAAGCGCTGGCGGGTGCTGATCGAACGCTTCTTCGCGACCCACACCATACTCCACAACCGCCGGGTCACCCGGAAGATCGTCGTTTCCCCGGAGGGGGACGGCGCCTTCGCCGTGGTGGACATCGATACGCTCTGGCGCCGCGAGGCCGAAGGCGATACGGCCTGGCACGACGGCAGCACCGAGGAGCATGTCATCGGCCGTGCGTGCAAGATCTACACGCTGGTCAACGGGGAATGGAAGATGCTCTATCAGCCCGGAACCATGCAATATCCCGAAACCGCCTGAACCGGAACCTCACGGGGCACGCGACCTGCGGCCCCATCGGCAGGGGCATCGCCGCTGCCCGCGCCCCCGGTCCGGACTGTTCGCCGCGCTGGCCGTCAAGTACGGACGGAGTCGCCCACGGGCACATCGATCAGGATGTTGCGGAAGCTGTCCATGCGGGCCCGGTGGCCGGGGTAGACCAGCGTGGTGGTGTCGGCCTGTTCGACGACGGCCGGCCCGGTCCATTCGAACCCCACCGGCAGGTCATCGCGGTGGTAGACGGGTACTTCCTCGAGGCCGGCAGCGCTGTCAAGGCAGGCTTGCCGATACCGGGGCGCCGGCGCTTCGGCCCCGTCCGCGGCACTCTCGGCGAGCAGCGTGCTCTCTTCGGAAACCTTGAAGTGCACGCTGCGCAGGGTGACGAATTCCGTGGGCGCGTCCTCGTCGCAGTGGCTGTAGGCACGCTGGTGCGCGTCGTGAAACGCCCGGGACGCTGCGCCGATGGCTTCTCCATCCTGGGGTGAAATCGTCACTTCGAGTTCATGGGACTGCCCCACGTAGCGCATCTCGGTCCGATACTCTGTTGCCGCATCGTCCGGGTCCACCCCGTCCTCGCGCATCTTGGCGCGGCAGGTTTTGTCGAGTGCGCTGAACCGGGCTCGCAGCTCATCAAGGCTTGCCTCTGCCGCGGCCACTTCGAAACTGGTCATGGCCTCGTGTTGAATCGGCGCCAGCATCAGGCCCATGGCGGACAGCACGCCGGGCGCGGGCGGTACGAGTATGGTGCCGATGCTGGCGGCTTCCGCCAGCTTGCCGGCGCTCAAGGGGCCGGCGCCGCCGAAGGCGATCAGCGCGAAGTCGCGGGGGTCGTGGCCGCGCTTGATGGACACGAGCCGAAGCGTCTGCGCCATGTTGTTGTTGACGATGGCCTGGATGCCCAGCGCCGCGTCCAGCAGGCCGAGGCCCAGCGGCTTTGCGATTTTCTCCTCGATTACCTGCCGGCTCTTGCCGATGTCCAGGTCGAGGCCGCCGGCGAAGGTTTCGGGGTTGAGGTAGCCGAGCACGAAGCCGGCGTCGGTGACGGTGGGTTCCTCGCCCCCCCGTCCGTAACAGGCGGGCCCGGGGTCGGCGCCGGCGCTCTGCGGCCCCACCTTCAACGCGCCGCCTTCGTCGACGTAGGCGATGCTGCTGCCACCCGCACCGATGGTCTGCACATCGATCATGGGAATGTTCAGGGGATAGTCGGCGAAACTGCCGTCGTTGCTGACCAGCGCCCTGCCACCGCGAATCAGCGCAACGTCCGTACTGGTGCCACCCATGTCCAGGCTGATGCAGTCGGGAAAGCCGGCGCTTGCCGCCACATTGGCGGCGCCGATCACGCCGGCGGCCAGGCCGGACAGCACCGTGTTCACGGGACGCTCGATGATGTTGCCGACACCGCCCACGCCGCCGTGCGACTGCATGATGTGCAATGGTCCCGCCACGCCCGCCGACCCGAGTTCCTCGACAAGGCCGCGCAGGTAGCTGGTTACCACCGGCTTGACGTAACCGTCGAATCCGCTCACCACCAGCCGGCGGTACTCGCGCCTGCGCGGCAGCACGTCGCTGGACAGCGTGACGTCCACTTTCGGGTACATTGCGTTCAGGACCTCGCGGGCGCGGCGTTCGTGGGCGGGGTTGGCGTAGGCGTGCAGGAAACAGACCACCAGCACTTGTGCGCCCTGTTCCTCGACCAGGTTCCGCGCCACGCCTCTGAGATGCTCTTCGTCCAGCGGCGTCACCACCTGCCCCTGTGCGTCCATGCGCTCGCGCACGCCCAGCGAGCGCCGGCGCGGCGCCAGGAACAGGGGTTCCACCGGGTCCATGTCCAGGTCGTACATGCGCGGGCGCCAGCCGACGCCGATGTACAGCACATCGCGGAATCCCTCGGTCATCACCAGGCCCAGGCGCGCGCCGCGACGGGTGAGTATGCAGTTGGTGGCGACGGTGGTGCCGTGTACCAGCCGTTCGACGTCTCCGGGGGACACCTCAGCCTTCGCCAGGGCCTGCTCGAGCCCCGACATGAAGCCGCGGGAAAAATCGGGCGGCGTGGAAGGCGCCTTGTGCACGACCCAGGAGTCCCGGTCGCGGTCCCGGATGAAGACATCGGTAAAGGTGCCGCCGACATCGATGCCTGCGATAGCCATGCTTTCCCCCTTGAAAAAAAGAACCGTTTACAGGAAACGGTGTGCCGCTACCAGTGCCCAGACGGCGCCGAGCAGCAACAGGCTCACTGCCACGGCGGCGGAAGCGATGTCCTTGGCGCGCCCCGCGAGGTCGTGGTGCTCGTGCCCCACCCGGTCGACCACCGCCTCGATGGCGGTATTGAGCAGTTCGGCAATCAGCACGATGGCGTAGGAGGCGATCAGTACGGCGGTTTCCACCAGGGTCTGCCCCAGCCAGAACGACAGCGGCACCAGCGCCACGCCGAGGGCGACTTCCTGCCGGAATGCAGACTCCTCCCAGGCGGCCTGCAGGCCATTCATGGAGAACTGGCTGGCCTTCCGTATCCGCTCGATGCCCGTATAACCCGGCTTCATGCTGGCTTCATCCCTTCATAGCCGCCGGTTCGTCGGGGCAGGGCCCCTTTTCCACCTGTATCGTGGAGTGGTCGACCCCGAACTTGTCCGTCAGCACGGATTTCAGCCGCTGCACCACGGGTTGAATGTCCGTCTCTTCGGCGACCCGGGCATGTACGGTCACCAGGGGACGCTCCGCAGTCAGCGACCAGGCGTGCAGGTGGTGCACCTCCACGACGCCCTGCACCGACGCCAGGCTGTCGCGCAGGGCGCCCAGGTCAAGGGACTTCGGTACGCCCTCCAGCAGGATGTGCGCCGCTTCCCGCAGCACGCGCCAGGCGCCCCGGCCCAGGATGAATGCGACAATCAGCGCCAGCAGCGGGTCCACGCGTGTCCAGCCCGTGAAGTAGACGACCGTTGCCGCAATGATGGCAGCGGCGCTGCCGAGCAGGTCGCCGAGCACGTGCAGCGCCGCGGCACGAACATTGGCGTTGCGTTCGGCGCCGTGCAGCCAACGGTAGGCGACGAGGTTCACGGCAAACCCGATGCTGGCAATGATCAGGGCCGGAATGGGGAGCATGGCCTGGGGAGTGCGGATGCGTTCGTACGCCTCGTACAGTATCCAGAGCACCAGCACCGCCAGTGTGAGGCCGTTCAGGAAGGCTGCGAGAACCTGGAACCGGTGGTAGCCGAACGACAGCCGGTTATCGCTGCTGCGGCGGGAAAGGTGCATGGCCCCCCAGGCGAGGCCGAGTGCCGTGGCATCCAGGAACATGTGCCCGGCATCGGCGAGCAGGGTCAGCGAGTTGGCGAGGATGCCGCCCGCCACTTCCACGAGCATGAAGCCGGCAATCAGCAGAAACGCCCGGCGGAGAACCGTCTCCTGTCGGTCTTGATGCTGTTCGGGATGCGGCACGCGGCTTGCCCCTCATCGGGCTTCCTGTCCCCGGATTATAGCGCGGCCGGATTGGCCCGCCGGGTGTGCAGGCAGGCGCCATATCCGTTAAGGTCTGCCGCTTTTCGAGGGAATGCCATGGAACGGATGCTGCTGGATTTCGACGGCAAGGTCGCCGTCCTCAAGTTCAACCACCCGGAAGTCCTGAACGCCATCGGCGCGCAGATGCTCGAGGAAATGTCGGAGGCGCTGCTGGACGTCGAGAATCCGGCCAACGGCGCCCGCTGCCTGCTGCTCACCGGCGAGGGCAGGGGCTTTTCGGCGGGCGCCAACCTGCAGGACGAAGGTGGCAATGAGCGGCGCGGCAGCCCGGGTTCCGGGCTGCGTGGCGGGTATCACCCCATCCTGTTGCGTCTGCGTGATCTCGAGATGCCCATCGTTACCGCCGTAAACGGCCCTGCCGCGGGGGTCGGGATGAGCTTTGCGCTGATGGGCGACATTGTCTGTGCACAGAAGGAAGCCTATTTCCTGCAGGCGTTCGCCCCTATCGGGCTGGTTCCGGACGGGGGATCGACGTTCATGCTGCCGCGCCTGGTGGGCTGGGGCCGGGCCGTGGAACTGTCGATGCTGGCGGAAAAACTGCCGGCGGAAAAGGCTCTCGAATGGGGCCTGGTAAACCGGCTGTTCGATGATGTCGAGGCACTCCGTGAAGGCGCCATGGCCGTGGCCCGGCGACTCGCTGACGGGCCGCGCTCGCTGGTGCTGATTCGCAGGGAGTACTGGAATACCTGGCACAACGCGTTTGAACAGCAGCTCGATCTCGAAGCCAGGCTGCAGGACGAAGCCGGCAGGACGGCGGACTTCGCCGAAGGCGTGCAGGCGTTCCTGGAGAAGCGCCCGGCCCGGTTCAAGGGCGAATAACGCTCCGCGCCGGTCAAGGTCGGCCGCAACGGCGTTCGAGCGCAGCCTGCATTTCGCCAGATGCAGTCGGTAAGGGGGTATGACCGGGTGCATGCAGATAGTGGGGGGGCGGTGTCGCGCATTGTGCTTGCGGTAGCGGCCCTGACTGCAATGTGCTGCATGCCGGGGCCTGTCCGTGGCGAGGCGGACGCGACCGCCGGGCCCGCCAGCCTTGCGGCGTGCGCGGCCTGCCACGGCGCCGGCCTGCAGGGCGACGCCACGTTTCTCGCTCCCAACCTTTCGGTGTTGAGCGTCTGGTACATGGAGCGACAGTTGCGGAACTACAAGCGCGGATTGCGTGCGCCGCCAGGTACGCCGAATGTTCCCGGGCTACAGATGCAGCCGATGGCGGCGGTGCTCGACGATGCGGGCATTGCCACGGCCGCGCGCCTGGTCGAAGTCGTGCCCGAGCGTTCAGCGGCAGCCACGGTTGGTGGAGATGCGCAGCGGGGGGCGGCCCTTTATCGCACCTGCACCGTCTGCCACGGCGTACAGGCCGAAGGCAACCAGGCCCTGAACGCACCGAGGCTCGCCGGGCAGAGCGACTGGTATCTCGTGAGCCAGTTGCAGAACTACAAGGCAGGTATTCGCGGTGTCCACGGCGACATCTGGGGTGCCCAGATGCGGGCGTCGACGGGCGTGCTGGCAGACGATGCCGCCATTGTCGATGTGGTGGCCTACATCAATACGCTGGGTCGCTGAGAGGATTCCGCGCTCTGATTACCCTGTATCGGGCACGTCCGGCAGGTTTCCTTTCCGAATGAGTTCGAGGTAGGTTTCGATGGCGACGCCCTCGATGGCGGGCGTCAGGTGTTCCCAGCGCTTGCCGTGACCCGTGAACGGCGTATGCCCTTCGATTGATGCGGTGATGAAGATGGTCAACAGGCGCACCTGCCCCGGCGACAGCCGTGGATTGATGCTGGCGATGAGGCCGGCGACGATGCGCCGATAGGTTTCGTACAGGCCTTCGACGTACTGCTGAACCGCCGGTTCGTGGTTGGCCATGGACCAGAGTTCGGGGAACAGTACCGTGGTGCGCGGACTGGTCAGGTCCCGGATCACGTAGGTCAGAACCGCGGTCAGCTGTTCTTCCGGCCGCCCCTCCACTTCCGCCATCAGCGCCTCGAATGTCTCGACATAGCCCTCGACGACGTGGACGAGCATGGCCTCCACCAGGTCGGGCTTGGTGGGAAAGTAGTACTGCAGATTGCCCAGCGTCACGCCGGCGGCCTGGGCTACACGGCGTAGCGAGAACTGGCTGTACCCGTCGCGCATGAGCACCTGC